>NZ_RHJM01000030.1:0-121975 GCF_004212315.1 Escherichia sp. E10V5 | reverse complement strand
CAGTACTATGAATTCCTGCGCCTCGGTCGTGAAGGCTATACCAAAGTACAGAACGCCTCTTACCAGGTTGCTGCTTATCTGGCGGATGAAATCGCCAAACTGGGGCCGTATGAGTTCATCTGTACGGGGCGCCCAGATGAAGGTATCCCGGCGGTGTGCTTCAAACTGAAAGACGGGGAAAATCCAGGATATACCCTGTATGACCTTTCCGAACGTCTGCGTCTGCGCGGCTGGCAGGTTCCGGCATTTACCCTCGGCGGTGAAGCCACCGACATCGTGGTAATGCGCATTATGTGCCGCCGTGGCTTCGAAATGGACTTCGCTGAACTGTTACTGGAAGACTACAAAGCCTCCCTGAAATACCTCAGCGATCACCCGAAACTGCAGGGCATTGCCCAGCAGAACAGCTTTAAACATACCTGATAACCGAATGTCACCTGCATGCCAGGAGCATGCGGGTGTAATTCATTCACGGTAAAGAAATATATCCTATAAATAAGAGTAGTGGCGTAATGATCAGGATGCTAATTCTGATCATTTTTTTGTTTTTTGGGAAATTCATATAATTGAATAATTTGCAATGTAAATTAAATCTTGTACAAATTACAATAGGATGCATCAGCTATTATTCATATCCGTTATTATTGCTTGTTTTTGCTCTAATAGATTGAAAAATAAGTGACCTGGAACAATGCTTCTAACCACTTAGGATGCTATTATTTTTTTTCGTTTAAGCTTTGTTTAAATCGCGATTTGACTTAGGGTGTTGGCGTGCTACATTAAATACAATAATATGTTTCTGTTATAGTGTATTAATGATGCAATCACTACATGGAACTTGTTTAATTGCGTACGCAAAGCATAAATATATTCTTACCATGCAGAATGGTGAATATCGCTGTTTTAACGGTGGTGATTTGGTTTTTGCGGATGCAAACCAGATTTTAGTTGATAACTGTGCAGAGAACGTCGTCTTTGTCACGAAGGAAACACTTTCATTATTTCTCCCAATGCTCAAGGAGGAGGCATTAACTCTTCATGCCTGTAAAAAAGTACCTTCGTTAATCGTGCATCACTGTACCCGAGATATCCCCGTTTTTCAGGAAGTTGTACAGCTTTCACAGAGTAAAAATCTCCGCTATGGTGAGATTTTACGTAACAGGGCATTAATATTCGCAATATTGTCGGTTTTTCTTGAAGATGAACAGTTTATAGCGCTACTCATGAATATCCTACAGCCCAATATGCGAACTCGGGTTTGTACGGTCATTAACCGTAATATTGCTCATGAATGGTCATTGGCGAAAATAGCCAGCGAGTTATTGATGAGTCCAAGTTTGTTAAAGAAAAAATTGCGTGAAGAAGAGACGTCTTATTCGCAACTGCTTACCGAATGTAGAATGCGACGCGCGTTACAATTCATTGTAATACATGGCTTTTCTATAAAGCGAGTGGCCGTGTTGTGTGGCTATAACAGTGTGTCGTATTTTATTTATGTTTTTCGCAATTATTATGGCATGACACCGACTGAGTATCATGAACGAATAGCTGAAAGAGGGGGTGATAACCCTCTGATGATGGACATTTGTTTAGCAGGAAAGTGTTGTCACCCTGAAAGGATAGTAAGGTTATAATTGCTTTTTGAAGATAAAAAAAACCCGGCATAGGGGACCGGGAAGAGGATAGTCTGCCGTCTCCAGACTAATAAGCCGTTATAACACTCCATGTTGGCACGGGAAACTTTGTGCTCTCAGTGGGTTAAATATAACTTTTGCTGGAGATAAGATCAGCCAATTTTTTATAAACATAAGCTATACACAAATTTAAGATATATCACGCATGCATTTACTTTTTATGGCTTAACTGATATATGCGCTTATGTATGTGATTACTTTTTGGTCCTACCAATTTTGGCAGTTTTGGATTTTTACAGGAGTCATACATCATTTCATTTGTATACTGAAATTGTAATGGTTGTAGTAATGGAATATAAGGGCTTGTCATGACACACGTTTGCTCAGTGATCCTCACCCGCCGTTCATTTGATATTTATCATGAGCAGCAAAAACTCTATTTGCAAAAAGAGAGTATTCTTTTGATGGATAAATATATGGTGGAGAATTTTCCTTTTGATGAATCCCATGCCCGTAGACTAGATATCGATGAAAGGATCATTAGCCATTATTTGCACAATGTCCGTCTTTCGGGTCGGTGTTTAGGGCTGCATGGTAAAAAACGGTTGCTAGTTAACCCAACACCACCAATGCCGCTGGTCACTGCGATATTTGATAGTTTTGCTCAAGAAGATATTGCGTCCAGAACATTAAGTAATATGCTTTACTTTTCCTGTCTTTCGATGTTTTCACGAAATAAAGAACTTATTCCCTTCCTTTTTAATAGCATTAGTACTGTTTCAGGTAAAGTTGAACGCATTATTAGCTGTGATATAGCCAAACGTTGGTATCTGCGTGATATCGCCGAAAAAATGTATACCAGTGAAAGCCTAATCAAGAAAAAATTGCAGGATGAAAATACTTGCTTCAGTAAAATATTGTTGGCCTCGCGAATGTCGATGGCCAGACGATTACTCGAGTTACGACAAATCCCGCTGCCGATGGTTGCAGAAAAATGTGGCTATAGCAGTACGTCGTACTTTATTAATACTTTCCGCCAGTACTATGGCGTAACACCGCACCAGTTTGCGCAACAGTCAACTGGGACCTTTAACTGACTGGATTTCTCATTCGAAAGTCGGTCAGGATCTCCCTCACACTTCATGTGAAAATCTTTCCTCATTAACTCTGCCGGGTCACCGGCAAGTTTGCTTTCGCAGTTTGCAAAACACTAAACGTATTTTCAGGAGGAAAAGACGCGGCATGTTCAGGATTATTAAGTTTGCAATTCATACAATTACGGGAATTCTGGTCAGTGTCGTGTTGTTTAAATTGATAACCAACGGTTGGAGCGGGTTCTACTTTCAATGCTGTTTACTGAGTTTGATGTTCCTGGCGGTAAGCTGGCTGTTGAGTGGCGAGTGGTTAGCGGGAAAGAGTAAGGCTGAACCCTCACGCTCAACCTTACTCTCGTTTACGCGTTACGCTTTTTTAAAGCGGGCAAAGAGATGTTCCACCACAACGAAAAAGACCGGAACGAAGTAAATCGCTAGCACCGTTGCTGCAAACATCCCCCCCATAACGCCTGTACCTACTGCGTTTTGCGCACCGGAGCCTGCGCCATGACTGATAACCAGTGGCAGTACGCCGAGAATAAAGGCCAGAGAGGTCATCAGGATTGGGCGTAAGCGCATCCGTGCCGCTTCGATAATCGCTTCCATCGGTGTCTTCCCTTCTTTTTGCATCATCTCAACCGCAAACTCGACAATCAGGATGGCGTTCTTGGCGGAAAGCCCAATGGTGGTCAGCAGACCAACCTGGAAGTAGACGTCATTGCTTAAGCCGCGCAGATCTGTAGCCAGTAACGCGCCAATTACCCCAAGCGGTACGACCAGCATTACCGAGAATGGAATCGACCAGCTTTCATAAAGTGCGGCGAGGGCAAGGAACACCACGACCAGCGAGATGGCATATAGTGCCGGTGCCTGGTTGGAAGATAACGCTTCCTGATATGACAGTCCGGTCCATGAATAGCCAACGCCAGTCGGAAGTTTTGCGACCAGATCCGCCATAAATTTCATTGCGTCACCCGTACTTTTTCCTGCCGTCGCTTCACCTAAAATCTCCATTGCTGGAATACCGTTGTAGCGTTCCAGACGTGGTGAGCCGTAGGTCCATTCTGTTGAAGAATAAGCAGAAAGCGGCGCCATCGTGCCGGAGGCGTTGCGCACATACCATTGGTTTATATTATCTGGCAGCATGCGGAACGGTGTTCCCGCCTGGACATACACTTTTTTCACTCGTCCCTGGTTAAGGAAGTCGTTCACGTAGCTACTACCGAAAGCGGTGGAAATGGTCTGGTTGATATCGGACAACTCCACGCCCATCGCCTCAGCTTTCGCAGCGTTGACGTTGACTTTGAACATCGGTGTATCTTCCAGGCCGTTCGGGCGTACCCCGGTGACCTGGTCAGGCGATTGCGCTGCCAGAGACAGCAACTCATTTCTCGCCTGGGTCAGCTTTTCATGTCCCAGGTTACCGTTGTCCAGTAGTTCCATATCAAAACCTGACGCTGTCCCCAGTTCTGCTACCGCCGGTAAGTTGAACGGGAAAATAACTGCTTTATTGATGCGGCTAAGAGCCACCATCGCCCGCTGAATAATCGCGGTCACCGAATTTTCTTCGCCGACGCGTTCAGACCACGGCTTCAGGCTGATAAACGCCAGACCGTTGTTTTGCCCCTGGCCGCTGAAACCAAAGCCGCCAACGGTAAACACCGACTGAACATTATTTTTCTCTTTTGTCAGATAGTAATCGGTCACCTGCTGCAGCACTTTAGTGGTGTTAACCATCGTGGAACCTGATGGTAGCTGTGCAGTGGTCATAAATACCCCTTGATCCTCTTCCGGCAAGAAGGAGGTCGGTGTACGCAGAAACAGCACCGCCATCCCGGCACAAATCAGCAGGTAAACCACCATATAACGACCCGTGCAGCGCAGCAGTGAGCGGGTACTGTCGGTATAGTGTTGAGTTGATTTTTCAAACAGATGGTTAAATCGCACAAACAACGCATTCTGTTTGTGACCGCCTTCTGGAACGGCTTTCAAAATGGTGGCGCAAAGGGCAGGCGTTAGACTCATCGCCACAAACACCGAAAGCAACATGGAGGAGAGCAGCGTAATGGAGAACTGACGGTAAATTTCCCCGGTCGCGCCGCTCATAAAGGCCATTGGCATAAACACCGCGGAAAGCACAACGGCAATCCCGACCAGCGCACGTTGGATTTGCCCCATTGATTTATGCGTCGCTTCCTTCGGCGGCAGCTTATCTTCTGCTATCACGCGCTCGACGTTTTCTACCACCACGATGGCGTCATCCACCAACAACCCTATAGCTAACACCATCCCGAACATGGTGAGGGTGTTGATGGTAAAACCGACCGCCGACAAAATCGCGAACGTGCCGAGAATAACGACCGGTACGGCAATAGTCGGGATGATCGTAGCGCGAATGTTTTGTAAAAACAGATACATGACCAGGAAGACGAGGATGATGGCCTCAACCAGCGTTTTGAAAACTTCCTGGATTGAAATTTTAATAAATGGTGTCGTGTCGTAAGGATAAACCGTCTTCAGGCTGGCGGGGAAATAGGCCGATAAACGGTTGAGCTCCTCTTTTACCGCCCGGGAGGTATCGAGCGCGTTTGCTCCTGTAGCCAGTTTGATAGCGATCCCGGCGGCAGGTTTGCCGTTATAGCGCGCTACGGTGGAATAATCTTCCGCTCCCAACTCGACGCGGGCAACGTCGCGCAGCAGCACTTGTGAACCATCTTGCTGAACTTTCAGCAAGATTTTGCCAAATTCTTCCGGTGTTTGCAGACGTGTCTGCACAATGATCGAGGCGTTCAGTTGTTGGTCTGCCGCCTGTGGCATTCCGCCCAGTTGACCGCCGGAAATCTGGTTGTTCTGTACCTTGATTTGGGAAATAACATCGGCAGGAACAAGGTTGTATTTATTGAGTTTTTGCGGGTCCAGCCAGATACGCATGGCGTACTCTGAACCAAAGAGCTGCACGCTACCGACACCTGCGGTACGACTTAATGGGTCTTTAATATTAGAAGCCACATAGTCCGCAATGTCGTACTGGTTGAGGCTGCCGTTTTCAGAGATAAACGCTGCCACCATCAGGATATTGCTGCTCGACTTATTGACGCTAATCCCTTGTTGCTGTACTGCTTCGGGGAGTGATGGCATAGCAAGTTGCAGTTTATTCTGCACCTGAACCTGCGCAATATCGGGCGACGTTCCTGTCTCAAAGGTCAGTGTGATGGACGCATTACCCGCCGCATCACTGGTTGATGACATATACATTAAGCCATCAAGTCCATTCATATTTTGCTCAATCACCTGAGTGACTGAATCTTCAACCGTTTGCGCATCAGCACCCGGATAGGTGGCGCTCACGGTGATGGTCGGTGGTGCAATCTGCGGATATTGCGCCACCGGTAAGTTCATGATCGCCAGCCCGCCTGCGAGCATCAAAATAATGGCAAGTACCCAGGCAAAAACCGGGCGATCAATAAAATAGCTAGCCATGAAAGTCCCCTTAAGCCTGCAACGTTATTGTTTCGATTCGGTGCTGGCGTTTTCCTGGCTGGAGGAAATTGCGCGTGCTTTGATACCTGGGCGAATGCGTTGCAAACCGGAAACGATCACCCGATCGCCAGCTTGCAAGCCAGAGGTAACAACCCACTGGTTGCCGATGGCTTTGGTAGCGTCAATTTCGCGTAACTGCACGACATCATCTTTATCAAGAATGAGCGCCGTTGCTTTGCCCTGAGCGTTGTGAGTAACGCCTTCCTGCGGCACCAGTAACACATTCTGGCGACTACCTTCATCCACTAATGCTGTGACGTACATGCCTGGCAGTAAGTCACCATTTGGATTGGGGAAAATCGCGCGTAACGTGACCGAGCCGGTAGTTTCATCCACCGTCGGGTCAGAGAATTTCAGCGTACCGCTCTGGCTGTAACGTTTGCCATTTTCCAGATTGAGCTGTACTGGCGTACTGCCCTGAACCTGTTTGATTTGCCCACTGGCAACCTCTTCTTTCATGCGCAAAAAATCTTGTACCGACTGCGTGAGATCGACATAAATCGGGTCCAGACGCTGCACTGTAACCAGCGAATCTGCCTGATTAGCAGTAACGAGTGCGCCGACGGTCACTGATGATTTCCCACTGACGCCCGTAATGGGCGAGGTGACATTTGCGTATTGCAGATTGATCGTCGCCTGCTCAACAGCCGCTTTAGCAACGGTGACATTGGCTTCTGCCTCATTCAGCTGGGTGCGCGCGGTGTCGTAATCCTGACGGCTGACGTAGTTGGTTTTTAGCAACGATGCCTGGCGATTAAAGGTAATGCGGGCATTGCTGGCGGTAGAGAGGGCTTTCGCCAGCGAACCTTTGGCTGAGTTCAGCTCTGCCTGCAAGGGCGCAGGGTCAATCTGATACAACGAATCGCCCTGGTTAACTTTATCGCCTTCGATAAAATTGCGCTTAATGATGATGCCACCCACCTGCGGGCGAATCTCAGCAACTTCATAAGGAACAGTTCTGCCGGGCAATTCGCTCATGACATTGATTGAGCCGGGGGAGAGCGTCACCACGCCCACTTCTGGCGTCATGGCGGCAGCATTTTGCGCTGATTTGTCGTCGCATGCGGTGAGTATTACGCCGCAGAATAACAACGGTATTAACAGTTTTCTTTTTCTGTTCATTTTATTCCCTGAAAATTCGTGAAAAATTACGGATTTTTTGAATGTGTGCGGGGAGAGGCATGAGGGATTTACAGACCTGCGGCATAGTGCAAGCCATGGGGATGTATGCCTGTGATGGCGCATGCAGGCCGAGTGACCAATGTGGCGATTTAGATGGCAAAAAAAATGTTGCCGTTCTGCTGACAGTCTCTGCCTGCGTCCGGGCAACGAATGTTTCTACTGGTGGATACATAAACCAGGGGAATAAGTTCGTTTTTGCTTCTCCTTTGGTTATCACCGGGAGTAATGGAGTCAGCATTTGCATCCCTCGTCATGCCAGCCGTCAATTTCAGGCACTTATCGCTGGGCCACATCAACGCCTTCTTAAAAATAAGAAGAGATCCCCAGAGTCACGATGTCGCTCATACGTCTAAGTTTCAGCTTGTACATAATATTGAATTTCTGGATCTTTAATGTCTGCTGCGAAATTTTCAGTGTTGACGTGATATTACTTTCATTTTTGTTCTTCAGGATTAATTGCATAATTTTGAATTGATTATGCGAGAAACATAATTGAGAATTCTTATGAGGCAAGTGTTTTCCATAAGTAATATCAATCAGATTTTTAATGCTTTCTTTACGGCTGATAAAAAAGATAGGCGACTGACTTTTAAGTTTGCTGATGTGGTAAGGTGCCAGAACAATGATTCTTTCAGCATCTAACTTCTCAAGAAACTTAATCGCTTCTTCATCAAGGATATGATTATGATAGGTATCAATGATCACCTTGAATGGTTTGTTACCTATGCTTTTTATCTCTGACAGGGAATTGATTTTTATCATTTCGTGATTATCTTTCAACTGCAAAAAGCCCTGTAAAAGAAAAGAATCCTTCGTCATGAGAAAAATCATAACTTGCTCCTTAGCCGTTATTGTTTCGAACATGTCATCCTTTTCATTATTTACATCCATGTCCGAATTCGTTGTTCAATATAGTAAACGCCTATAAGAACGTTGCCCTTCGTGAACTAATACGTCTATTAACACTAATCAAAACTTGAGATTTATCCATCACGCACTCCATATATTGATCCTAGGTAACATTCCTGGGTGTTATAAATTTGTTATTGCTAACATGAAATTAACAACTCCCATATTTTTACCAAGAATAAGTTATCAATTTAAAGTTTGTGATTTCTGAATGATAAAACTAAAATAAAAAAGTAATCCGATTTAAATATCGAGTCTCCTTGTTTCTACTTAAGCTGGCAATTGGATTTGCCAGCTTTCTTTTTAATTTTTGGGGAAAATTAACATCAACTGCATTAATTACCTTCTTATTGAGCCAATGCTTGCCAAACCTTGATTTCATTTTCCCACAGCACTTTTAAACATTAAACCTGACTACAGAAAATATCAGCCATGATAATGTTTGAAATGGCTAATTTGCTGTGAAATTTATAAAACCATAAAGGTTTCAGCGAGTTGTTTAATGAGTCGCACGGTAATTATTTCAACGATGGTTTATGTTTTGCCATGGTGGCGATATGAAGCGGGAGTGTTATATGCCTCATAGTCACCATAAGTGATTATGAGGCGGTGTGGGAAATACTGTGCCGACGGTCTGATATTGATTATTTTTTAACGAATAAACTAGCGAAGCTAAACAAGCTGGCAGCGCTGAATATTAGTTCTATCCCCACCAGTGTAGAAACTAGTGTTACAGAAACCATTGGCGTTGCACCCAGGAATATCCATGCAATGATGATATCCAGGATACCAATGACTAGTTGTAGCCAGCTGCCTTTCATTGAACGCTGGCGATACCAGCTCATCAAGCGAATAACCCCAGCGACACAAAACAAGCCAGCGATAAACGCCGCAATAGCAAAAATTCCCAGTTCTGGTGCGCGGATGAAGAAATAGCCGATCAACAAATAGGCGACAGCGACAAGGAAGCCGGATAATACAGGCCAGAAATTATGACTCCGGTTGCTGAATAAACCGACAATAAGCGCAATGCCTGAGCAGATTAATAATGCGCCAACGACTGTGCTAAGGATATCGCCAGAGACAAACGGGAAGCTTATACACAGTAAACCGACAATAAACAGTAGCACAGCAATAAACTGGATTGCTCTCCGATGCTTCTTAAGCATATCCAGATCAAATTTCAAAATTGTTGCCTTATCTATATATAACATAGAACCACCCTATAAATTTAAGAAGAAAAATCCCTACTATCAATCTATGCCAAAAATGCATCCAGGAATGCATGTGATTTAATAAAAATTTCCTAATTAATGTGCCCAACACCCATGTAACTTGTTGTATTTAAATAAAAATATCTTATTTTGATATTTTATCTCAACATGACATACCCAAAAAACCAGGTTATAACCTCAATGTCGAAATTGATTCGTGACGGCTCTTTCACTTTATAGTTGAGGATATTACGATGAAAAAAGTATTAGGTGTAATTCTTGGTGGCCTGCTTCTTCTGCCAGTTGTGAGCAATGCCGCGGATGCACAAAAAGCAGCTGACAATAAAAAACCTGTCAACTCCTGGACCTGTGAAGATTTCCTGGCTGTGGACGAATCCTTCCAGCCGACTGCAGTCGGTTTTGCTGAAGCACTGAATAACAAAGATAAACCAGAAGATGCGGTTATGGATGTTCAGGGCATTGCAACCGTAACCCCAGCTATCGTTCAGGCTTGTACTCAGGATAAACAAGCCAGCTTTAAAGATAAAGTTAAAGGCGAATGGGACAAGATTAAGAAAGATATGTAATTCATGGAATGCGTTGCATCGTATTTCCTTGAATATTGAACAGGCAGGAATACCTCGCGTTAAAAGCAGATAATCCTCCTGTTCATATATACTTTATTTGTTGAATGGGTTGTAAAATGAATATTTCATCTCTACGTAAAGCCATGATCTTCGTTGGCGCTGTAGCGGCACTTTCACTGGTTAATGCACAATCTGCACTGGCTGCTAATGAATCTGCTAAAGATATGACTTGTCAGGAATTTATTGACCTGAATCCAAAAGCGATGACACCGGTTGCATGGTGGATGCTGCATGAGGAAACGGTTTACAAAGGTGGTGATACTGTAACCTTAAATGAAACTGATCTGACTCAGATTCCTAAAGTGATTGAATATTGTAAGAAAAATCCGCAGAAAAATTTGTATACCTTCAAAGATAAATTGGCAAATGTCCTGCCGAATTAACAGGAATAAAGCAAAAAGGAGTAGCAAGTTGAGCCATCTTGCTGCTCCTTTTTGCATTTTTATATGACTGCAGAATTTATTATTCGTCTAATCCTGGCTGCTATTGCCTGTGGTGCTATTGGCATGGAAAGGCAAATCCGCGGCAAAGGGGCAGGGCTTCGTACACATGTCTTAATCGGTATGGGTAGCGCCCTGTTTATGATTGTGTCGAAATATGGTTTCGCTGATGTGCTGGCGCTGGATCACGTCGGGCTTGATCCCAGCCGTATTGCCGCTCAGGTTGTCACTGGCGTCGGTTTTATAGGCGCGGGTAATATCCTCGTCCGTAATCAAAATATTGTCGGCCTCACCACCGCTGCGGATATCTGGGTAACAGCTGCAATCGGTATGGTGATTGGTAGCGGCATGTATGAGCTGGGGATTTACGGTTCTGTAATGACCTTGTTGGTACTGGAAGTCTTCCATCAATTAACTTTCCGGCTGATGAACAAGAATTACCATTTACAGCTGACGTTGGTGAACGGTAATACGCTGTCGATGCTCGACTGGTTTAAACAACAAAAAATAAAAACTGATTTAGTTTCGTTGCAAGAAAATGAAGATCATGACGTGGTTGCTATTGATATTCAGCTTCATGCGGCGACGTCGATTGAAGACTTATTAAAGTCGCTAAAAGACATGACGGGTGTGAAAGGTGTTTCAATCAGCTAATGTGAATATTAATGATATCGACGGGAGTACACCCGGTACTCCCGTCGTATTTAACTATCGAGGACAATCAGCGGAGAATGATTGGCAGGGGCGTTTAATACAGTAATATCCGCGCCGTAGAGCATAGTCAGCGCCTGCTGTGTCAACACGTCCTGCGGTTTACCATTGGCGATAACCTTTCCTTTTTGCATCAATACAACACGGTCGGCATAGCGGGCGGCAAGATTAAGATCGTGCAATACACAGCAGACGTTGAATTGCCGTTCGCGAACTAACTGACGTAATAAACGAAACAGATGCTGCTGATGGTGAATATCCAGCGCCGACGTTGGTTCATCAAGAAATAACCATTTCGGCGAGGGGATTGCTTCCCAAAGTTGTACCAGCAGGCGCGCTAATTGCACACGCTGTTGTTCACCGCCGGATAATTGCCGATAGTCGCGGTTTGCTAACGCCTGACAGTCGCATAGCGCCATTATCTGTGCCGTTTCATCCCCCTGATTACCGGTACGATGCGGATGGCGCCCCATCTGGATCACTTCTTGTACGCTGAATGGGAACGCCATATGGCTATTCTGACGCATCACGGCCCGGTGTTTCGCCAGTTCGGTAATTGACCATTCATTTGATGGCTTATTAAATAACCGGCATTCGCCGCTATCAGGTTGAAGATAGCCGGTGAGCTGGCGAAGCAACGTGGATTTTCCCGCACCATTAGGGCCGAGAATGGCAACAATTTCCCCGCCGGGAAAAGTCAGCGAGACATTGTCAGTCAGGCGTCGCCCATGAAGGCTATAAACCAGGTTCCGGGCGCTAATCATGCGATCCTCCGGTTGCGCAGAATCAACCACATGAAATACGGGCCGCCAAGCAGGCTGGTTAGTAATCCGACAGGCATTTCTGCTGGCTGTACCAGTGTGCGGGCAAGCGTGTCTGCCATCAGTAATAAGCAGGCTCCGGCAAGGGCAGAGCAAGGAATTAGCCAGCGATGATTTGCTCCGGTAGTCATGCGAATCAGATGCGGGATCACCAGGCCAATAAAGCCGATAATGCCGCTTACCGATACGGCAGCGCCAACGAGCAGTGAGCTAATCAACAGTAATTGTTGGCGTTTACGCTTTACGTTCACGCCGAGGTAATGGGCTTCTTCATCACCAAGTTGCAGCAAATTCAGCGTTCCGGCGAGACACGTTGTTGCCATAATGGCGGGCAGAATGAAGGAGCTGGCAACCAATAACGTTGGCCATTGCGCCTGACCGAGATTGCCCATCATCCACAACGTGAGTTGTCGTAGCTGTTGCTCATCGCCTATATAGCTCAGTATGCCGATCGCTGCGCCGCACAGGGCATTGATGGCGATCCCGGCGAGTAACAATTGCATCATGCTGCCATCGCGATGGCGCTGCGTGATGAGAAAAATGATGGTGCAGACCACTAAACTTCCGGCGATGGCAAACACCATTTGTTCATAAAGCACCAGCACCACGGGGAAGGAAAAGGGCAGCACAATAGCAACGCCAACCATTAATGCCGAACCGCTACTGACGCCGAGTAATCCTGGGTCAGCCATGGGGTTGCGGAAAAGCCCCTGCATAATCACCCCGGCGGTTGCCAACGCGGCGCCTACCAGCACTGCCAGTAAAACGCGCGGCAGGCGAATATTTAGCCAGATATCGCGGTATTCCTCATCAAGAAGGGCGCTAAAGCTGATTTTTAACGCGCCCTGACTGGCACCGAACAGCACCAGGGCAAGCAATAATAGTGATAGCCCCATAAAGACACTGGCGGATGAAAATGAATCCTTGAGCACGCAAAACTCCGTTATGACGTTGCGGCGCGGAGAGACTGCGCCGCATGGGATTACGCCGGTTTCAGGTCAGGTTCAATCAGACTGTAGATCTGCTTGTTGAGTGCTGGCGCGTTTGCCAGTTCATGAATGTGTGCGGCGACATCGGCACGGCGGACAAAACCATGACACTCCTGATTTTGTATCCGTTGTGCTTTGCCTGTTGCTGCGCCGTCAAGCAGACCGCCAGGGCGGAGAATGGCGTAGTCTAGCTGGCTGGTTTGCAGCCAGCTTTCCGCCAGTGTCTTTTCGCGCACCGCCTGACCAAACGCGGCTTTTGCCCGATCCGATAAGAACGGCCAACTATCGCCGCATCCCAAAGAAGTCACCAGAATCATGCGACTGATGCCTGCCTTTTCCGCCTCATCAATCACCGTTCTGTGGGCCAGATAATCCTGTGCGCCGCCCATTGTTGAGATGATAAGTGCTTGCGGACCAGCCGCGCGGCAGGCGGCTGCGACTACGCTGGCGTCACAAGCGTCGCCAGTAAAAGCCTGCACACCTTGTTGCGTCAGTTGAGCCGCAGCGTCTGCACGGCGAACGACAGCGACGACCGGACGTTGTTCCGCCAGCGCCAGTTCAAGCGTTCTGGCGCCCACACCTTTTCCGCCCGCGCCAAAGAGTAGCCACGGTGTCATCAGGCGTGTTCCTTTAACGATGCTGCCAGAGCATGGAAGGCGTTGACCTGTTCACTCAGGAGCTGACGATGGTCATCCCTGCCGAGGAAGATTTTCAGCATGGCGCTGCCTTCTTTGTTGAAAAAGAGAATGGATGCGGTGTCCATGCCCATAAATTTACGTTCGATTAAGGCAATATGCGTGCAGTTTTCTGCTTTGATATGCCCGGACATGCCGTGCTTTCCACGCAGATTGAAATAGCCGTGGCGGTGGAAACCCGAAGGCAGTTCGCCGCTAAATTCGAGGATCACATCGGCAGTATGCACCAGCGTGGTGACGTTGCCCCATTCGCAGACGGTATCCCAGACAGTATCGAATTTATCGCCTGACACAACTGTCGGAGAGGGCAGATTTTTCACTACCTCCAGCAGCGTGGTGTTGTATTGTTCGGCGATCGCCTCCAGCGTACCGTCTGGCTCCGTTTTCAAAAATTCCTGTAACGAGACATGGCTCATAAATCACTCCTGTTATGGTTTTTCAAGCGCAATCGCTGGCGCATTAAGTACCTGAATCAGTTCATTAAGAGACTGCAAAATGTTGCTTGCCCAGAAACGACCTTCATTGGTTAACCGCAGGCACGTTGAAGCATCGCGGCTTAAGCCTTTTTGGTGCCACTGGGCCAGTAATGGTGCGAGTTTTTCAGCATGTGGCGTAAGTTCGTCCAGCGGTACACGCGCTGTTTCAATGCCCGACTGCAAGGTATGACGCCACTGCGCGTTACGTTCGGCGTTACGCATGATCATCATCAGCGGTTTTTTGCCTGCCGCGACGGATTCATGCCAGGTCTGCAGATTGCGTTCGTTCATCCAGGAGTAACCATTAATCGAACCGCCGGCGCCGGAACCAAAGGCCAGACAATCGGCACCTTGTTTTATCAGCAGGTTATAGAGATTGCGTTCGCGTGTGGTACGGCCCCAGTGGCTGTTACTGATGCAGCGCCAACCGGCATCGTCCATAAAATCACACCCTTGCAGGTAAAGATCGCGACGCTCCGCTGGAGAGGGCACGGTAGTGCGCCCGTTTTCCACGGCTTTGCCCAGTGGAGTGTTGGGCAGGACGTTGAGCGCATAGAGGTCGACGCCGTCAAGACCGATATCGCGGGCAATAGCCAGATCTTCT
Source organism: Escherichia sp. E10V5 (assembly GCF_004212315.1). Taxonomy (NCBI): domain Bacteria; kingdom Pseudomonadati; phylum Pseudomonadota; class Gammaproteobacteria; order Enterobacterales; family Enterobacteriaceae; genus Escherichia; species Escherichia sp. E10V5. The sequence continues at coordinate 107,019 of NZ_RHJM01000030.1, read as the reverse complement.
CCCCAGGTTTGCGCATCCTGACCTGGCAGGCCAAACAGCAGGTCACAGACCACCGCAGCACGGTCGCGTTTGACCAGGCTTTCCATAAACGCAATGGCGGTTGGGCCATCCGAGGTGCGGGCCATTTTCTTGCGGATTTTGCTGTTAAACGACTGAATACCAATTGAGAAGCGGTTTGCTCCCGCATCAAGGCAAGCGTCGATTCGGTCAGCGTCAAAATTCAGTACCCGGCCTTCAATGGTGATTTCACAATCGGGTGCCAGTGGTAATTTTTCTCGTAGTGTGGTGATGATTCTTGCCAAATCGCGCGCGGAGAGTGCGGAAGGCGTACCGCCACCGAAATAGACCGCATGGATGGGCGCGGACTGATGCAATACGCTGTCTGCCTCCTGTTCGATTTCTCGAATCAGGGCATCGGTATAATGAGCACACGCATCTTCATTAAAACGATTCTGATAAAAACCGCAAAACGTGCAGTGTGTCGCGCAAAAAGGAATATGAAGATAAACCAGTCGCTTACGAGGTGAGGTTGTTTGACTGATCATCTCTTGCCAGGTCTGTGCCAGTTGTTCTTTGGCGACCGGAATGGCCCCACGAAACGGCATCATGGCACGCCTGTCTTTAAATGGCTGGTCACCGTCTAAAGCAAAATGAGGCGTGAGATCCAGGGTGTTTTTCATGTTCATACGTCTGATTTAAATCCGTTTATTGCGGCCAAAGTTGCTGGTGTAAAGACTCAACGACATCAGCAATACGCGGGCCCATTCCCAGAATCAGGTTTTGATCAACGGTGATAATGCGCTGGTTCTTCCAGGCGGCGGTGTGGGTAATTCCGGCAATAGAACGTAGCCGATTAATATCGCCATCGACCATTTGTGAGGTTACGACAATCACTTCAGGGTTAGCCGCAATCAGCGATTCCGCGCTGTAGCTTTTGTACTGCTGGTGGGTAGCGACGTTTTCTGCTCCGGCAAGCGACAGAATGGCGTCTGCGACGCTGCCTTTACCGGCGACCTGTGGCGCGCTGCCGCCAGCAGAGAGAATAAACATCGCTTTAACCGGGGCTTTTTTTGCCGCCACGCTTTGCTGTACTCGCTCCAGGCGTTGGCTGATTTGTGTCACCAGCGCCTCGCCTTGTTCAGGAACCTGTAACGTTTTTGCCAGTTGGCGAATGTTGGCGTACATCTGCTCAAGGGTGGCTGGTACACGCGGCAGAGTGACGACGTTGACCTTTTGCGCCCGCAACTGGTCGAGCACAATTTGCGGTCCTGCATCCTGCCAGGTAATTACGCTATCCGGGCGAAGTGACAAAATGCCTTCGCTGCTGAGTTGTTTCCAGTAGCCAATATGCGGCAGTTTGGCGGTTTCTGGGGGATAAGATGTCGTTTCATCGACACCCACCACGCGCTCGCCAGCACCCATCGCGTAGATTAGCTCCGTCAGTGATCCTCCAGCGACCACAATGCGTTCGGCAGCCGTTGCGCTAAAAGCCCAGCTAAGAGCCAGTGCTGCCGTAAACAATTTTTTTCGTTTTACCGCAGTCTTCGCGACAGAGGCCACGGCTGAAATACATAACGTTAGTGGGGAAAAAAGATACGGCCTGTTGGTGATCCTTGGCATCATATGAGAACTCTTATCGAATTGAGAATGATCATGATTATCATTTGAGTTATATATGAAATACAACCGTCGATTCAATACGCAAGGCGTTACAAGCGTATTTATTTTTGATTTTTATCAAGATGCTTCGTCAGCTAACGTTCTTGTTACCGACAAAATTTCAGGGCGGGAAAAAGCTGAGATCTCAGAGATATCGCGGCTTGCAGAGCAAAGAGAAGAGAAAATTATCGCGGTTAACGACAATGTTTCGTTATGAGGTCGTGGGGGAATGCCACAAGAAAAAAATGGTTTTCTGGATACAGGATAGCTTTCATAACCCCCTGTTTATTGTGTTAATGGCGGTTAAAAAAAAGCTTGATCATAAAAAATTGATCGATAATAATTCTCATTATCACGTATGGCTTTAACAAAATATGACTATATGGATAACAAAATCATAGCTTTTGCAAGGGATAACGCACAGCGCTCTTCACTCCAGATGCGGCATATCGCTTTGCCTGACAAAGAGGGCAAATTGTCCGGGATACCAGGCAATTTCACCGGATATTAACGCCCGTTAACTCACCCGGCGAATATTATCGCTTTGAATTGTAAATAAATTTATTTTTCGCCAGCCATCCCGGTATTAATCCAGGTAGCCAGCATTTTTTATTTTCCTCATGGAGAATCGCTATGTCACGTCCGCAATTTACCTCGTTGCGCTTGAGTTTGTTGGCTTTGGCTGTTTCTGCCACCTTGCCAACGTTTGCTTTTGCTACTGAAACCATGACCGTTACGGCAACGGGGAATGCCCGTAGTTCCTTCGAAGCACCAATGATGGTCAGCGTCCTCGACACTTCCGCTCCTGAAAACCAAACCGCGGCTTCAGCCACCGATCTGCTGCGTCATGTTCCTGGAATTACTCTAGATGGTACCGGACGAACCAACGGTCAGGATGTAAATATGCGTGGTTATGACCATCGCGGCGTGCTGGTTCTTGTCGATGGCGTTCGTCAGGGAACGGATACCGGACACCTGAATGGGACTTTCCTCGATCCGGCGCTGATCAAACGTGTCGAGATTGTCCGTGGACCTTCGGCATTACTGTATGGCAGTGGCGCGCTGGGTGGGGTTATCTCCTACGATACGGTCGATGCAAAAGATTTATTGCAGGAAGGACAAAGCAGCGGTTTTCGCGTTTTTGGCACCGGTGGCACGGGGGACCATAGCCTGGGATTAGGCGCGAGCGCGTTTGGGCGAACGGAAAATCTGGATGGTATTGTGGCCTGGTCCAGTCGCGATCGTGGTGATTTACGCCAGAGCAATGGCGAAACCGCGCCGAATGATGAGGCTATTAATAACATGCTGGCGAAAGGAACCTGGCAAATTGATTCTGCCCAGGCTCTGAGCGGATTAGTGCGTTATTACAATAACGACGCGCGCGAACCAAAAAATCCGCAGACCGTTGAAGCGTCTGACAGCAGTAATCCGATGGTTGATCGTTCAACGATTCAACGTGATGCTCAGCTTTCTTATAAACTCTCTCCAGTGGGCAACGACTGGTTAAATGCTGATGCAAAAGTTTACTGGTCGGAAGTTCGTATTAATGCGCAAAACACGGGAAGTTCCGGTGAGTATCGCGAACAGACAACAAAAGGTGCCAAACTGGAGAACCGTTCCACTCTGTTTGCCGAGAGTTTTGCCTCTCACCTGCTGACGTATGGCGGTGAGTATTATCGTCAGGAACAGCATCCTGGCGGCGCGACGACGGGCTTCCCGCAAGCAAAAATCGATTTTAGCTCTGGCTGGCTACAGGATGAGATCACCTTACGCGATCTGCCGATTACCCTGCTTGGCGGAACCCGCTATGACAGTTATCGCGGTAGCAGCGACGGCTACAAAGATGTTGATGCCGACAAATGGTCATCTCGTGCGGGGATGACTATCAATCCGACCAACTGGCTGATGTTATTTGGTTCATATGCCCAGGCATTCCGCGCGCCGACGATGGGCGAAATGTACAACGATTCTAAGCACTTCTCGATTGGTCGCTTCTATACCAACTATTGGGTGCCAAACCCGAAATTACGTCCGGAAACCAACGAAACTCAGGAATACGGCTTTGGACTGCGTTTTGATGACCTGATGTTGTCCAATGATGCCCTGGAATTTAAAGCCAGCTACTTTGATACCAAAGCGAAGGATTACATCTCCACAACCGTCGATTTCGCGGCGGCGACAACCATGTCTTATAACGTCCCGAACGCCAAAATCTGGGGCTGGGATGTGATGACGAAATATACCACTGACCTGTTTAGTCTTGATGTGGCCTATAACCGTACCCGCGGCAAAGACACCGATACCGGGGAATATATCTCCAGCATTAACCCGGATACCGTTACCAGCACCCTGAATATTCCGATCGCTCACAGTGGCTTCTCTGTTGGTTGGGTCGGTACGTTTGCCGATCGCTCAACACATATCAGCAGCAGTTACAGCAAACAACCTGGCTACGGCGTGAATGATTTCTACGTCAGTTATCAAGGGCAGCAGGCGCTCAAAGGCATGACCACGACTCTGGTATTGGGCAACGCCTTCGATAAGGAGTACTGGTCGCCGCAGGGCATTCCACAGGATGGACGTAACGGCAAAATTTTCGTGAGTTATCAATGGTAATCATCAGCCCCGATATTTCGGGGCATTTATCTGGAAGGAAGAGAGACAATGAACCACTACACACGCTGGCTTGAGTTAAAAGAACAAAATCCCGGAAAGTACGCGCGTGACATCGCAGGTTTAATGAATATCAGCGAAGCAGAACTGGCATTTGCGCGCGTCACGCACGACGCGTGGCGGATGCGCGGCGATATTCGTGAAATTCTGGCGGCGCTGGAAAGCGTTGGTGAAACCAAATGTATTTGTCGTAATGAATATGCAGTCCATGAGCAAGTTGGCTCGTTCACAAACCAGCATTTGAACGGTCATGCCGGATTAATACTCAACCCGCGCGCGCTGGATTTGCGACTGTTTCTTAATCAGTGGGCCAGTGTTTTCCATATAAAAGAAAACACGGCTCGCGGTGAACGTCAGAGTATTCAGTTTTTTGATCATCAGGGCGATGCGTTACTGAAAGTTTATGCTACTGACAATACCGATATGGCGGCATGGAATGAGCTTCTGGCACGCTTTACCGTCGAGGAAAATACGCCGCTTGAGTTAACAACGGTTGATGCGCCTGTCGCACAAACCGACGTCGATGCCAGTGTTGTAGAACAAGAGTGGCGTGCGATGACGGATGTCCATCAGTTTTTTACGTTGCTCAAGCGCCACAACCTGACTCGTCAGCAGGCGTTCAATCTGGTGGCAGACGATTTGGCCTGCAAAGTACCTGGCAGTGCGTTGGCGCAAATTCTTGAATCTGCACAGGAGGATGGCAATGAAATCATGGTGTTTGTTGGCAACCGTGGCTGCGTACAGATTTTCACGGGTGTGGTAGAAAAAGTGGTGCTAATGAAAGGTTGGCTGAATATTTTCAACCCGACGTTTACTCTTCATCTATTAGAAGAGAGCATTGCTGAAGCCTGGGTTACCCGTAAACCGACCAGCGATGGCTACGTAACCAGCCTGGAACTGTTTGCTCATGATGGTACGCAGATTGCGCAACTTTATGGTCAGCGTACTGAAGGGGAACAGGAGCAGGCGCAATGGCGTAAACAGATTGCGGCGCTGACGCAGGAAGGCGTTGCTGCATAACGAGTCATTATCCGGAGGTCTGGCTGTCGCCGGGCCTCTTTATAAATATCAGCTGGAGATTTCAGACCAGATAATCAATATGTTGATGACGTACCAGCTCATTGATCCGCTTAAGATTGAGGATCATCATAATATTGTGTTTATGGCAGTAGAATGTTTTCAGCGATATTTTGAGTTTCCCCAGAATATCTTCTGTCGTCATTTGATTCGCAATGCAGCTCAGAACCTGATGCTGTTTGCGCGAGAGTGACACGTCTGCTTCAGGTACAGAGCAATAACTGCCATTGAGCAGTGCGATGAAGTCAATAATCGTAATATTTCTCTGGACAAAGGTTACCGGAACTTTCCCCAGACAGCGTTTAATATTAAACGGCGAGAAAACAATGACATGAACAGGCCGCAGGCGTTCAATTTTGTTGAGCATTGATGAGTGGAATACATTATTCATTAATGTATCAATAATCACTAAGGCATTCTGATGCAACGTTAAGTCAATCTCTTCTTCGTTCTGTATATGAACGACATTACCTTTACTTACAATATTTTTCATCGCGGTGAAAAACATGGTGTCTTTGGTAATTATAAGAAACATAACCGACTCCCTTTGCGAACATTAACTTTATAATCAGGTTGCCAAAGGTAATAAAAAGGTCAGAGCTTGTAATTATACTAATTAGCTTGCTGTACATTAATTGAATGTGTTCAAAGATGCAGATATCTCATCAATATCTGCATCTTCAGGTAATGTTATTTGACCAGTTCTGGCGTTACCTGGCTAACCGCATCGGTATAGTAAGGAGTGCCGCCCCAGCCGGGTTCTGGCCAGAATGCGCCGTAGCCGTAATCCCACAGGTTATAGGTTGTGTTCACCACTTCTCGTAAATGCCACACCTGAATCCCCTGCATATTCACTTCAAGGAAGTTATATGGGACTTTATTGATAAAGCCAGGTTGTTCGCCCTGAATGGTTCCGAGGATGGTGACATAGTGGTTACGGTAGTTTACTGGGTCAAGGAAACCACTTTGTCTGGCGAGCAGTCGCCCTTGATAGTTGGCCTCAATGTCAGGTTTCGCATAGCTATCCAACGGCAATACGGCGATTTCTAGCAATGTATCGGTTTTGCCATTAATGACGTTAATGACTTTACCGCCAAAGCGGGCCTGCTGACCAACGTATAAATTTGGTTGGTTATGAACAGCAACAAAACTTTTTTGGATATCAGGCTGGTTATTACCTTTGATATTTTGTGGAATAGAACTACACGCGGCAAGCAATAATGCAAGGCTGACGATGAGAGCACCTTTTGACTTGTTCATGTTACTATCCTTATCAACAAATGTTAAAACCATAATAGATATTTCTTTATGGTTTTCATCTGATTTTCAGGTGATATGCCTGATAGTAACGTAAACCTGTCTGATATTTATATCCTTGCAGATGAGATCCGGAAAGCATTGATGTGTGATGTTATTATGTGTCTCCTTATAATATGGGGTATTATAAGGCGGCTCTTATTTCTAATGGCACATGGTGTAAAGATTGTTATTGATGTGATGATAATGGTTTATAAATGTTAGATATGCAAGCCATTCGTAATTTTAACTTTGGGGACCTTCAATTTAAAAACACTTATTATATGACTCATTTTATCTGTTCATTAAAAAAACATTGTTTATCCGTCCTGCATGGATATCAATAAGTTACTGAAATTGCACGATCGAAATTATGTATTTTTTGTCAATAATGAGAGGGCGCAGCCGCCCCCTTTGTTTATTTTAATCGTTTACCCGCCTCATCAACCACTTTCTCGCCATCTTCCTTGGTGAACGCGCCTTGTTGCGCATCTGGCAGAATTTCCAGCACCACTTCTGAAGGGCGGCACAGACGAGTTCCCAGCGGTGTAACCACAATCGGGCGATTAATCAGGATGGGATATTGCAGCATAAAGTCGATTAACCGATCGTCAGTAAATTTATCTTCCGCAAGGCCCAGATCCTCATATGGCTCGACGTTTTTACGCAGCAGCGCGCGTACCGAAATCCCCATATCGGTAATGAGTTTGACCAGTTCATCGCGCGTCGGCGGTGTTTCCAGATAATAGATAATGGTCGGTTCTGTGCCGCTGTTGCGGATCATCTCCAGCGTATTACGCGACGTGCCGCAGGCCGGGTTGTGATAAATGGTAATGTTGCTCATATCAGTATCTCATTACGATGTGAAAGAGAGGCGTAGCGCCAGCGCGGTCAGCGTCACAAACAGCACAGGCAGGGTCATGATAATTCCTGTACGGAAGTAATATCCCCAGCTGATTGTCATATTCTTCTGCGAAAGTACGTGCAGCCAGAGCAGCGTTGCCAGACTACCAATCGGGGTAATTTTCGGCCCCAAATCGCAGCCAATCACGTTGGCATAAACCATCGCTTCTTTGATAACGCCAGATGCCGTGCTGCCATCAATGGACAACGCGCCAACCAGCACCGTTGGCATATTGTTCATAATAGAAGAGAGGAAGGCGGTGAGGAATCCGGTGCCGAGCGTCGCGGCCCACAGACCGTTATCTGCCAGCACGTTGAGTACGCCAGAAAGATATTCCGTTAGTCCTGCATTGCGTAGGCCATAAACCACCAGATACATGCCGAGCGAGAAGATGACAATCTGCCAGGGGGCACCGCGCAGGACTTTGCCCGTATTAATCGCATGACCGCGTTTAGCGACCGCAAACAAAATCAGCGCACCCACTGCCGCAATGGCGCTTACCGGAATGCCGAGTGGTTCCAGAACGAAAAATCCCACCAGCAGAAGCAGTAAAACAACCCAGCCAGTTTTGAACGTAGCAGGATCTTTAATCGCTTCTGCGGGAGATTTTAGCAGCGCCATATCGTAGTTCTGCGGAATATCTTTGCGGAAATAGAGATGCAACATCACCAGGGTCGCCAGTATCGCGGCGATATCCACCGGCACCATCACCGAGGCATATTCGCGAAAGCCGAGGCCAAAGAAATCTGCGGAAACGATATTCACCAGGTTGGAGACGATAAGCGGCAGGCTGGCTGTATCGGCAATGAATCCCGCAGCCATCACGAACGCCAGCGTCGTGCCTTTGCTAAAACCTAAAGCCAGCAGCATGGCGATGACAATCGGCGTCAAAATAAGCGCCGCGCCATCATTGGCAAACAGGGCCGCAACGGCGGCACCGAGCAGGACAATCCAGCTAAACAGCAGGCGACCGCGTCCATTGCCCCAGCGTGAGACGTGCAGCGCCGCCCATTCAAAAAAGCCGGACTCATCCAGTAGCAGGCTGATGATAATGACGGCAATAAACGCAGCCGTCGCGTTCCAGACGATATTCCACACCACCGGAATATCACCCGGATGTACCACGCCCGTAACTAACGCCAGTACTGCGCCGAGCGTTGCACTCCATCCGATGCCTAAACCTTTCGGCTGCCAGATAACCAATACGATGGTCAGGACAAAGATAGCGCCTGCCAGTAACATAATGCCTCCCGGATAAAACACATGCGAAAATCCATATGTGTTTGGATAAATTTTTTAACTGCAAATGTTATTACAGTCTGCGGAACAATTTTGTCGAGACAGGTTGCGGACAATCGCCTGAACCTTTTCTTGCTCACATCGCCAGGCCTGCTCAATAATTTTCGCTGCCCATGCTGGAATATGCGGCGATAAGCGGTAATGAACCCACTTTCCTTGCTTGCGGTCCAGCAATAGTCCGCTTTCACGCAGCAATGCCAGGTGACGGGAGATCTTGGGCTGCGACTGGTCGAGGGCAGTGCAGAGATCGCAGACGCATAACTCTCCCAGCTCGCTGAGCAGTAAAACGATGCCCAGACGGGTTTCATCGGCAAGAATTTTGAACAGTTGGATGGGTAACATAAATGACATATTGCGCTCCTGATTGTTACAGGCAGTGTCTCTCTTCAAAGCGGATAAGTCAAAAACATATATGAATTAATGAATATGTAAGTGCAGAAGATGGTAATAGGTGTGAATTTTGAGTTGGGTATTCATTTGAAAGGCGGTCTGAATCAGGACGTAAAAAAACCGACTTTGCGTCGGTTTTTTTACTCTTCAGCCTGAGTTGGTGGCTCTGGCTGGAGTGAGAATGCCATCATCTAACAGCTCAATACTATTAGCCAGTGGCTAACATTGCAAGAATTAGCTATTTCTTCAGCTGGCAGAGGGAGCACTTCGGTATATATCGCAGTGAAAGATGATTTATATACTTTCACCGGATTATCGCCGTATTAAGCCTTGTCCGAATCAGGACGTAAAAAAACCGACTTTGCGTCGGTTTTTTTACTCTTCAGCCCTGAGTTGGTGGCTCTGACTGGAGTGAGAATGCCCACATCTAACTTTTCCATGCTATTACCTTAAAGGATACATTGCAAGGTTATGCTGGTTATTTAGCCTAATTTCACTGTATGATTATCCAGTTAGCTCTGAGGCATTTTCACTCTGGCAATGCGCATAAACGCTTTCAAAGTCCTGATCAGTGGTACGGGTGGTGCCGTTAACTGATGCTCTGGCCGGAGTGAGAATGCCATTATCTAACAATGGGGTATGCGCCGTGACAGGCAGTGGATGAGTAAGCGGATGCATTCTCACTCCATCGCATGGAGAAAACGGGTGATTGATAAAGCAATCATCGTTCTTGGGGCGTTAATTGCGCTGCTGGAACTGATCCGCTTTCTGCTTCAGCTTCTGAACTGATAGCGGAAACGTAATTAAGGGCTAAGAGCACACTACTCTTAGCCCTTTAACATTTAACGCATTGTCACGAACTCTTCTGCCGCCGTCGGGTGAATGGCGACGGTATTGTCGAAGTCTTTTTTGGTTGCCCCCATCTTCAGCGCCACCGCGAAGCCCTGCAACATTTCGTCCATACCAAAGCCAATGCCGTGAATACCGACAATCTTCTCTTCCGGTCCAACGCATACCAGTTTCATGCGGCACGGCTGGCGGTGAGTGGTGACGGCGGTATACATCGCGGTGAAAGAGGATTTATACACTTTCACCTGATCGTCGCCGTACTGCTCGCGCGCCTGCGGTTCCGTTAAACCAACAGTACCAATCGGTGGATGGCTGAAGACCACGGTCGGAATGTTGCTGTAATCCAGATGCTCATCCGGCTTGTTATTAAACAGGCGTTCAGAGAGACGGCGACCCGCTGCAACTGCCACCGGTGTCAGTTCCACTGCACCCGTGTTATCGCCTACCGCGTAAATACCTTCAACGTTGGTGTTTTGATATTTATCGACGACGATATAGCCTTTTTCGTTGGTTTTTACGCCAGCGGCTTCCAGGTTGATGTTGTCATTGGCAGGCTCGCGACCAATCGCCCAAATCAGGCAATCCACCGTTTCACTGCGACCATCTTCCAGCTCCAGCGTCAGGCTGCCATCGGCATTTTTCACCACCGCTTTCGGGATGGCGTTGGTGTGCAGCTGCGGGCCTTCGGCGTTCATCACTTCAACCAGCGTTTCAGAGATCATCGGGTCGAAACTGCGCAGCGGCGCATGTTTACGCACAAACAGATGCGTTTTCGCGCCCAAGCCGTTAATCACGCCCGCCAGCTCAACAGCGATGTAACCTGCGCCAACAACCGCTACACGCTCTGGCAAAGCAGGAAGGGCGAAGAAACCATCGGAATCAATACCATATTCCACGCCTGGAATATCCGGGTGGCTCGGACGACCGCCGGTGGCGATCAGAATATGATCGGCCGTGATGGTTTCGCCGTTTACCTCTAGCGTTTTGGCATCAACGAAGCGGGCAAAGCCTTTGATTACATCAACGTTATTTTTACCGAGCACGTTTTCATAGGAAGTATGAATACGGTCGATATAAGCGGTACGGCTGGCGATCAACGTTTCCCAGTTGAATTTATTGATAGTGGTATCGAAACCATAATCCGGGCCGTACATATGGATCGCTTCACGGATTTGCGCCGCGTGCCACATCACTTTTTTCGGCACGCAGCCGACGTTCACGCAGGTGCCGCCCAGCTCTTTGGCTTCAATCAGCGCGCATTTCTGGCCGTACATAGCCGCGCGGTTGATGGAGGCGATACCGCCGCTGCCGCCGCCGATGGCGATGTAATCATAGTGTTTAGTCATGACAGAGTGTCCTTATCGTTGATTACCGCGATTGTAGCGCGAGACGTAATAGGTGCCAGCAATGGCTGCAATTACTCCGGCACGATCCAGCTTACGGTGGCGTGCCCGGTGCCAGCCGGAACCAGTTTGCTGTGCAGCCACGGCAGCACGTTATTCATCTGCTGTTCCAGCTTCCACGGTGGGTTAATCACAATCATGCCGGAAGCGGTCATGCCACGGCGATCGCTGTCTGGCAGCACCGCCAGTTCAATTTGCAGAATTTTGCGAATGCCGGTCGCTTCCAGGTCGTGGATCATGCGCTTAATTTGCTGGCGCAGCACTACTGGATACCACAATGCGTAAGTGCCAGTGGCGAAACGTTTGTAACCTTCTGCTATCCCGCTGACCACCGCCTGATAGTCGGTTTTCATTTCATACGGCGGGTCGATAAGGATTAAACCACGGCGGGAAACCGGCGGCAGCTTGGCCTTAAGCTGCTGGAAACCGTCGGCTTTTTCCACGCGCGCACGGCTGTCTTTCTGAAATTCAGAACGCAGCAACGGGTAATCGCTCGGGTGCAGCTCGGTCAGTTGCAGGCTGTCTTGTTCGCGCAGTAGCTGGCGAGCAATCAACGGCGAACCGGGGTAATAGCGCAACTGACCGCTACGGTTGAAGTGTTTTACCACATTGATGTACGGCTCCAGCTCCGCAGGCAAATCCTCCTGCTGCCAGATACGGGCGATACCTTCGAGATATTCGCCGGTACGCTCGGCATGTTCGCTGCCTAACTGATAACGCCCGGCGCCTGCGTGGGTGTCGAGATAGAGAAACGGTTTATCTTTCTCTTTCAGCGACTCGATGATCAGGCTCTGAACGGTATGTTTAAGGACGTCGGCGTGGTTGCCAGCGTGAAAGCTGTGGCGATAACTGAGCATGGGTAAAGGTGTTCCGGTAAGTAAAAATCGGCCCGTATTTGGGGCGCACAAAAGCCTATCAGGACAGTATACCGAAAAGAGGCCGCCGCCGCGAAAGCGTAACGTTTCTCATTGAAATTCACTACACTTAACCCCATGCTATTGCCATTACGCGCCGGATGAGATGCTTTGTGTCACACCCGGCGAAAGCGCCTGTGAGCGTTTTGTTCCCCTCTTTAACCAGGACTGTACCTATGACGAATCCGTTACTGACTCCCTTTGAATTGCCTCCGTTTTCTAAAATTCTCCCGGAACATGTGGTTCCAGCCGTGACTAAGGCGCTGAACGACTGCCGCGAAAATGTGGAGCGCGTAGTAGCGCAAGGGGCACCGTACACCTGGGAAAATCTCTGCCAGCCGCTGGCGGAAGTGGACGATGTGCTGGGGCGTATCTTCTCCCCGGTCAGCCACCTGAACTCGGTGAAAAATAGCCCGGAACTGCGCGAAGCCTACGAACAAACCTTGCCGCTGCTGTCAGAATACAGCACCTGGGTAGGGCAACATGAAGGGCTGTATAAAGCGTATCGCGATCTGCGCGATGGCGATAACTACGCCACGCTGAATACGGCGCAGAAGAAAGCGGTTGATAACGCACTGCGCGACTTCGAACTCTCTGGCATCGGTCTGCCGAAAGAGAAACAGCAGCGTTACGGCGAAATTGCTACCCGTCTTTCCGAGCTGGGCAACCAGTACAGCAACAACGTCCTTGATGCGACGATGGGCTGGACCAAACTCGTTACCGACGAAGCTGAGCTGGCGGGTATGCCAGAAAGCGCACTGGCTGCGGCAAAAGCCCAGGCCGAAGCGAAAGAACTGGAAGGCTACCTGCTGACGCTGGATATCCCAAGCTACCTGCCGGTAATGACCTACTGCGACAACCAGGCCTTGCGTGAAGAGATGTATCGCGCTTACAGCACCCGCGCCTCCGATCAAGGGCCGAATGCCGGTAAGTGGGATAACAGCAAGGTGATGGAAGAGATCCTCGCGCTGCGTCACGAACTGGCGCAACTGCTGGGCTTTGAAAACTACGCCTTTAAATCCCTCGCCACTAAAATGGCAGAAAACCCGCAGCAGGTTCTGGATTTCTTAACCGATCTGGCAAAACGCGCGCGTCCGCAGGGCGAAAAAGAGCTGGCGCAGCTGCGCGCCTTCGCCAAAGCCGAATTTGGCGTCGATGAGTTGCAGCCGTGGGATATCGCTTACTACAGCGAAAAACAAAAACAGCATCTTTACAGCATCAGTGACGAACAGCTGCGTCCGTACTTCCCGGAAAACAAAGCGGTTAACGGCTTGTTTGAAGTGGTGAAACGTATTTACGGAATCACCGCTAAAGAGCGTAAAGATGTTGATGTCTGGCATCCGGATGTACGTTTCTTCGAACTGTATGACGAAAACAACGAACTGCGCGGTAGCTTCTACCTCGACCTGTATGCCCGTGAGAACAAGCGCGGCGGGGCGTGGATGGATGACTGCGTAGGCCAGATGCGTAAAGCAGACGGTTCGCTGCAAAAACCGGTCGCGTATTTGACCTGTAACTTCAACCGCCCGGTAAATGGCAAACCGGCGCTGTTTACCCACGACGAAGTGATCACCCTGTTCCACGAGTTCGGTCACGGCCTGCATCATATGCTGACCCGCATCGAAACTGCTGGTGTTTCCGGGATCAGCGGGGTGCCGTGGGATGCGGTCGAACTGCCGAGCCAGTTTATGGAAAACTGGTGCTGGGAGCCGGAGGCGCTGGCGTTTATCTCCGGTCACTATGAAACCGGCGAACCGCTGCCGAAGGAGTTGCTGGATAAAATGCTGGCAGCGAAAAACTACCAGGCGGCGCTGTTTATTCTGCGTCAGCTGGAGTTCGGCCTGTTCGATTTCCGCCTCCATGCAGAGTTCCGCCCGGATCAGGGAGCGAAAATCCTCGAAACTCTGGCAGAAATCAAGAAACTGGTTGCCGTGGTACCGTCTCCGTCATGGGGCCGTTTCCCGCACGCTTTCAGCCATATTTTCGCCGGTGGTTATGCGGCAGGCTACTACAGCTACCTGTGGGCCGATGTGCTGGCAGCAGATGCCTTCTCGCGTTTTGAGGAAGAGGGCATTTTCAACCGTGAAACCGGGCAGTCGTTCCTCGACAATATTCTGAGCCGTGGTGGTTCAGAAGAGCCGATGGATCTGTTCAAACGTTTCCGTGGTCGTGAACCGCAACTGGATGCGATGCTGGAGCATTACGGCATTAAGGGCTGATCATTCAGTGAAAATCTGCTTAATTGATGAAACGGGCGCCGGAGACGGCGCCTTATCTGTTCTGGCGGCCCGCTGGGGGCTGGAACATGATGAAGACAACCTGATGGCGCTGGTGTTAACGCCGGAGCATCTGGAACTGCGCAAGCGCGATGAGCCAAAGCTTGGCGGCATTTACGTTGATTTTGTTGGCGGAGCGATGGCGCACCGCCGCAAATTCGGCGGTGGTCGCGGTGAGGCGGTGGCGAAAGCGGTGGGCATTAAAGGCGATTATCTGCCGGATGTCGTCGATGCTACCGCAGGGCTGGGGCGCGATGCCTTTGTGCTGGCTTCGGTCGGCTGCCGCGTACGGATGCTGGAGCGTAATCCAGTGGTTGCTGCATTGCTCGACGATGGCCTGGCGCGTGGTTATGCGGATGCGGAGATCGGCGGCTGGTTGCAGGAGCGTTTGCAGTTAATTCACGCCTCCAGCCTGACGGCGCTGACCGATATTACCCCGCGCCCGCAGGTGGTCTATCTCGACCCGATGTTCCCGCATAAGCAGAAAAGCGCGCTGGTGAAAAAAGAGATGCGCGTGTTTCAGTCGCTGGTGGGGCCGGATCTCGACGCCGATGGGTTGCTGGATCCTGCGCGGCTGCTGGCGACCAAACGTGTGGTGGTAAAGCGCCCGGACTACGCGCCGCCGCTGGCGAATGTCGCCACGCCAAACGCGGTTGTCACCAAAGGGCATCGCTTTGATATTTATGCGGGTACACCGGCATAAAAGTAAAACAGGGTAGCGTTATCGCTACCCTGTTTTCTTCCAAAATAATCAATGGCTTTCCGGCGTCTCAATCATGCGTTTCAGCCACGGCACCATCAACAGCATCACTACTGCAACGGCCAGTGTAACCAGACCAATCTTACCAAACACGTTGGTATAGACAGGCAGCGTCTCAAGCGGGTCGGTAATGTTGTCTGGTACTGCGGTAAATGTTGCCACATAGCCGCCCAGCAAGAACGCGGCAGCCTGCGTAAGGAACCACATCCCGAGAATAAAGCCCATCAAATGTTGTGGCACCAGAGCAGCAATCATTGCCAGGCCCAGGGCGCTAATAAGCAGTTCACCTAAGCTCTGGAATAAGTAAACCAGCACGATAAACCATGGCGATGTCAGCCCCTGGGCATCCGCAAACCACATTCCCGCTGCGGCGGCTGTCAAAAAGCCTAGCGAGCACATAAACATACCGAGAGTAAATTTCATCGGCATGGAGAGGTCTTTGCCTTTGTTACCCAGATGCGTGTAAATGCCTGCCAGAACTGGGCTGGCGAGCACCACCCAGAACGGGTTAAGCGCCTGGAAGCTCACCGGGTTGATGGAAAAACCGAGAATTTCATGATGCACGTTGTTGATAGCAAAGAAGTTCAGCGACGTTGGCATCTGGGCGTAGAGGATGTAAAACACTACCGCTTCAAGCATCAGCACAAAGGCGACAAACATCTTATTGCGCCCGGTTTTATCCAGCTTGAATGCCTGACGGAAGAAGATAATGGTCACGACGATAGAGAGAACAATCAGTACCAGATTGGCGACTTCCACGTTGTGCATCAGCCATGCGCAAACGAAAATCATCACCACGCTGCCCATCAGCACGTACAACAATTTGCTGAAGTTCATCGGTCGGAAATCTGGTTCAGAACCAATATCTTTCACCATTCCGCGACAGGCGATGTAAACCAGTAGCGCGACAATCAATCCTGCTCCGCATAAGTTATAGGTGACGGAATAGCCAAATCTGTCAGCGATAACCGGTGCTAGCGACAGCGCAATCAACGAGCCGATATTGATCGACATATAGAACAGGGTGAAAGCGCCATCGAGACGAGGATCTTTCGGTGGATAGCACTTCGAAAGCAGGCTTGCCGGGTTGGCTTTAAACAGGCCGTTGCCGACGGCGATTGTTCCCAGCGCGATGAATATCAGGTCTGGCTTGAGTAGCGACATCCCGGTCATGAAGTAGCCCATCGCCAGAACAATTGCCCCAAGGACAATGGTGCGTTTAGTTCCTAACAGATGGTCGCCAACATAACCACCGATCGAGATAAGGCCATAGACCAGCGCAGCGAAGGCACCAAAGGTGACAAAAGCCTGTTCTTGTGAGAAACCGAGCTGTTTAACGAAGAAAACGGCCAGGACGCCTTGCACGCCGTAGTAACCGAATCGCTCCCATAGTTCGACAAAAAAGATCATGAAGAATGGGCGAGGTTGTTGCAGCATCCCAGTGGGTGTTGTTGTATTCATAATTTTTAGCCTTTCAATACCATCATGAAAAGTATGAACGCGTAAGTGATTGCGCGCGAAAGAGTTTACACATGTCTAAAATTCTTAATATTGATGCAATGAATGCATTAATGCACTATCTCAGCAAAAAATAACCAGCTAATCATGCTGATTGTTTGAGTTATTATGGCGTTAAACGCTTTTTTTTGGTGGGGTAAATTTGAATTATTCGATGCGTAGTTGAAGTTTCTGACCGCAGATGAATACCGGCTTGATTGAGCGACCTCGTGTTTGTACCCGCACGTCGCATTCGGGTACAACACAAAAAGCAGAACGCCCGCATAAGCGGGCGTCCAGGAGCAAGTGGGGGAGATATTATTCTTCTTCGTCGCGCAGCGGAACAATCAGCATATCAACGTGAACGGTGTTGATCAGCTGACGCGCGGAAGACATCAGTTTGCTCCAGAAGTCCTGGTGGTGACCACAAACAACCAGGTCCATGTCGTATTTCTTGATCGCATCAACCAGAACCTGACCCAAATCGCCGCTGCCGCTAAGGGTTTCAGTAATTGGGTAGCCTGCGTTGGTGGAGAGTTCGGTCAATGCATGATGAGTCTCTTCGGAAATGCGTTTCTGCATGTCACCCAGATTTACATCAATAAGTCCGGTGTATAGGTCAGAGTAGTTTACATCTACGTGGATCAGAGAAACTTTCGCATTGTAGGGGCGAGCCATAGAGACTGCTTTCTCTACCAGAACTTTGCTTTCCGGGGAGAGATCGACCGCGATGAGAATGTGTTTATAAGCCATAGTGTTACTCCTTCCATAAAGTTGTCGATGACTGGCCAGCTTGCGTTTCTTGTGCCGTTACGTCACCCGCGTCCTGCGAACTACGTGCGCGGGGCTAACCCAGCCGTAAAGATTCAGTGAAAAGACCATCCTTACCTTATAGCGACCTGGATGATCCGTCAATCCGCCTTGCTTACCAATCAGATAATCAAATTTTCTACATGAATGTATTGATAGTGGTTAACCTTATGGAAAAAAAACAACCTGATCTCCTACACTATCTATAGAGCCGCTCGGATGTTTGTCATCACAAAAGCGGTTTCTCCAGGACCTGGTGTTAACTGATTGGCAGCGTATCGGGAGCGGTAGCCCCGGAGGGGAACTCCGCGGGCAGGTCGCCGGGGAGGGGGTATGATAAGCACCGTCGCATTATTTTGGGCTTTATGTGTCGTTTGCATTGTTAACATGGCGCGCTATTTCTCATCACTACGCGCGTTGTTAGTGGTACTGCGTAATTGCGATCCATTGCTCTATCAATATGTTGATGGAGGGGGCTTTTTTACCTCACATGGCCAACCCAACAAACAGGTGCGTCTCGTTTGGTATATCTATGCTCAACGTTATCGCGATCATCACGATGATGAGTTTATCCGTCGCTGCGAGCGCGTGCGTCGTCAGTTTATTCTGACCAGCGCATTGTGTGGCCTGGTGGTGGTAAGCCTGATTGCGTTGGTGATTTGGCATTAAGCGCCACGGTAATAACGCATAAAAAAAGCGGGCCAGTAAACTGACCCGCTCGAGACTGATTACAAACGCAAAATTGCCTGATGCGCTACGCTTATCAGGCCTACATAATCTCTGCAATCTCTTGAATTTGCATGTTTTTGTAGGCCGGATAAGGCGTTCACGCCGCATCCGGCATGAACAAAGCGCACTGTGTCAACAATCTGAAGCGGGCCAGTAAACTGACCCGCTCGTTTTTATGCGTGCGATTACAGGAACTGCAAGGAGATCCAGTACAGCGCACCGGAGAGCAGAACTGCAGCCGGGAGGGTAAACACCCAGGCCATCAGAATGCTGGTCACGGTTTTACGCTGTAAGCCGCCGCCGTCAACCACCATTGTCCCCGCTACGGAAGAGGAGAGTACGTGAGTGGTGGAAACCGGCATCCCGGTATAACTCGCCAGACCGATAGACACCGCTGCCGTCATCTGAGCAGACATACCCTGAGCGTAGGTCATGCCTTTCTTACCGATTTTCTCACCGATAGTGGTCGCCACACGACGCCAGCCAATCATCGTACCGATACCTAACGCCAGCGCGACCGCCATGATGATCCACACCGGAGCATACTCGATGGTGCTCAGCATATCGGACTTCAGTTTCTTCAACAGACGCTGATCATCCGCAGTGACGCCAGGCATTTTCACCACTTTGTCGATAGTGTCAGAAACGCACAGCATAATGCGGCGCATCTGGCTACGTTGGTCAAGCGACAGCTTGTCGTAGCTTTCCACATCGGCGGTCAGCATGCCTTTCAGGCGGTTTAGCGCGTTAATGGTATTCGACGGATGGCAATGGAACTCCGCAGGTTGTGTTGCGCCTGCTTCCGGAGCCGGTACTAACTGATCGGCACCGGTCGCCTGCTTAAGCAGTGCAGGATGCTGCTCAAAGTAAGCTTCCACATTGTTGATGGCATCACGGGTACGGGTGATTTCGTAGCCAGTGGCATTCATATTCACCACGAAGCCCGCTGGTGCGACGCCAATTAGAACCAACATAACCAGACCAATGCCTTTCTGACCATCGTTCGCGCCGTGAGAAAACGCCACGCCGATAGCGGAAAGGATCAGCGCGATACGCGTCCAGAACGGCGGCTTTTTCTTGCCGTCTTTCTTTTCACGTTCCGCTGGGGTCAGGTGGATACGGGCGCGTTTCTTGGTGCCGCTCCAGTAGCGACGCAGCAAGAAAATCAGACCGCCAGCAAACACCAGGCCGACAATAGGGGAAACGATCAGAGATGCGAAAATACTTAATACTTTCGGGATATTGAGTGCATCCACCACTGACGTACCGGACATCAACGCATTGGTTAAACCAATACCGATGATCGCGCCAATCAGCGTATGGGAGCTGGATGCAGGTAAACCAAAGTACCAGGTACCAAGGTTCCAGATAATTGCTGCCAGCAACATAGAGAACACCATGGCAAGACCATGGGACGATCCCATATTAAGCAGCAGATCCGTCGGCAGCATATGCACAATGGCATAGGCAACACTAAGACCACCCAGCAAAACACCCAGGAAGTTGAACACTGCCGCCATAACCACAGCGAGCTGAGAACGCATCGCGCGGGTATAGATGACAGTTGCCACGGCGTTGGCTGTGTCATGGAAACCATTGATGGCTTCGTAGAACAGCACAAAAGCCAGTGCAAGCAATAATAACAGCCCGGTATGCAAATCCAGGCCAGCAAACAAATGTAGCATAGGACGTTACGCCATTTTGAGGACATGAACGCGGCGCATTATCAGTGACTTTCGCGGCGCGGGCAAAGTGAAATATAGATTTTTTTGATTTGCCTCCTGTATGAATTTCGCTCAAAAAATAATTATCTTATATAATTCAGACAAATACTTCCCCTAAGTAATATTGATGCTGGTGCGACCACTGAGGAATCTTTACAATTCACGCCCGTTTTTTCTAAGAGGAACGCAACGTGGAAAAGTTTGATGCCATTATTATAGGCGCTGGCGCGGCGGGTATGTTCTGTTCTGCGCTGGCAGGTCAGGCAGGGCGCAGAGTTTTGCTGATCGATAATGGCAAAAAACCGGGGCGCAAAATCCTCATGTCTGGTGGTGGGCGCTGTAACTTCACCAACCTTTATGTCGAACCAGGTGCCTATCTGAGCCAGAATCCGCATTTTTGTAAGTCTGCGCTTGCCCGATTTACCCAGTGGGATTTCATTGATCTGGTCAATAAACACGGCATCGCCTGGCACGAGAAAACGTTAGGGCAACTCTTCTGTGATGACTCCGCTCAACAGATTGTCGACATGCTGGTGGATGAGTGCGAGAAGGGCAATGTGACCTTCAGATTACGTAGCGAAGTGTTGAGCGTGACGAAGGATGACGCGGGATTCACGCTTGAACTGAACGGCATGACCGTAGGCTGCGATAAACTGGTCATTGCGACCGGAGGCCTCTCGATGCCGGGGCTGGGCGCGTCGCCGTTTGGTTATAAGATTGCCGAACAATTCGGGCTGAACGTGTTGCCGACGCGCGCAGGCCTGGTGCCATTCACCCTGCATAAACCGTTGCTGGAGGAGTTACAGGTGCTGGCGGGCGTGGCGGTGCCTTCTGTGATAACCGCTGAAAACGGCACCGTGTTCCGTGAAAACTTACTCTTCACCCACCGCGGCTTGTCTGGCCCTGCGGTATTGCAGATATCCAGCTACTGGCAACCGGGTGAATTTGTCAGCATCAATCTGCTACCGGATGTCGACCTGGACGCTTTTCTTAATGAACAGCGTAACGCGCATCCAAATCAGAGCCTGAAAAACACGCTGGCGGTTCATCTGCCGAAACGGTTGGTTGAGCGTTTACAACAACTTGGGCAGATCCCGGACGTTTCGTTAAAACAGCTCAACGTGCGTGACCAACAGGCGCTCATTGCCACATTGACCGACTGGCGCGTACAACCTAACGGCACTGAAGGCTATCGCACCGCCGAAGTGACGCTCGGCGGCGTGGACACCAATGAACTCTCATCACGGACGATGGAAGCGCGTAAAGTTCCGGGCTTGTACTTTATCGGCGAAGTGATGGACGTTACCGGCTGGCTAGGGGGCTATAACTTCCAGTGGGCGTGGTCGAGTGCGTGGGCTTGTGCGCAGGATTTGGCGGCAGAATAAGAGGCAAAATGCCCCCCCCTCGTTTTCGCGGTGTAACCAGGGGGGATTACCTGAACAAAGTCCAGATAAGACGCTCGGCGCCTTATCTGAAGCCTTTTCTATTATTTTTTCGCAGACCCTGCTTCTAATATAGAAACGATGGAAAACAGTGTAAAACACACTGCACCTAAGCCAACCAAAACTCGCGAAGGAATAAAATAAGCCATATCGGTTTGCGCAATTTCAGCAAGGAACGCTGCGAGGAACAGGCAAAACAGACAGGTAAATACCGGAATCATGGGTATTCTGTTGGCTAACGAACAGGTGCGTCGCCATACCAGCGCCAACAACCACACTTTGGAGAAAATACTGTAGCAAATCATTCCCAGACAAATAAGAATAATGCCGGGTGCCAGTCTGGCACTTTCATCAGAACTGACTAAAACGTAGATCCCCTGAATAACCGTCAGTGAGCCAAGTAAAATAACCCAATAGCACCACAGCCAATGCTCTTTCATTGAGAACGTATTCCGCGTTTGATGGACAATAGTGGCGACAAGACCAATAAGACAAGCGCAAATTGCCGTTAACCCCAGCAGTACGTGACCAGCAACATAATGTGGTGTGATATTTGCACTACGTAACAGCGCGACTGACCAAATGAAACCAAAGAGAGTAAGCAGAACGGGAACGGCAATTAAGCCATTACCGATTGTTGAAGAATAAGCCTGCAACGGCGTACCATCACTCTTACTGCCCGAGGCGTTTTTGGGAATTAGCAGAAAATGCCCGGAAGACGCCGCCACGGTTGATACGCAGGCAGCAATCATCCCAACACCGAAAATAACATGCCCGGCAACAAATTCATCGGCCATGACATTATCACTTGCCAGCAGCAACCATCCCCAAATCATAGTTGCGACAGACCCAGCGTAACCAATAACAGGAAAAAGTGTGCTGTAGAGCTTATTCACACCATGCGTTAACTGCGAAATAATAATAAATGCAGTAGTGAATAACGCCAGACATATTGCAGAAAGCGAAATAAGTACATGTCCCGCCACAAAATACTCACTTTGCCCGGAACCTGCTAATACAAAATCACCCAATGCAATACATATTATCCCCATAATTAAAGGGATTAATTTAAATAGCCATCCGATATATATATTCATTTTAAACTCCATGTGTACTTTCTGCTAATATAAGAAAGTGTATCAGTAGTATTTTTAGTCAGTTAAATATAACAATGAGATACCACCAAATGTAACAAGTAACTTTACTATAGCCGGATTTATTGCCCGGAGTGTTAAGTTTTAGATGTGAGTTAATGCTGATAAATAAATATTTATCCTAAGGTAAATTCCGAGTTAATATTTTTATCTTATACTCTAAATAATTCGAGTTGCAGGAAGGCGACAAGCGAGTGAATCCCCAGGAGCTTACATGAGTAAGTGACTGGGGTGAGCGAACGCAGACGCAGCACATGCAACTTGAAGTATGACGAGTATATTTTTATTTTGTTGCTTTAAACGACCTTGTTCGAGACTGCTTTATTTAATACATAAGCCTTTATCATCTTTTTAAAAAATTATTTCGCTTTCGGTAAATATTTGCACCTCGGCGATAATAACGCTATGTGATAGTCATCGGGTTTTCTGTTACGGAAACCTACGCAGTAGTACCTGAGAACCTGTGCAGAAGATTTTTGGTTAAAAACGCTATCGGACAGAAGAACATCGCGATGTATCACAAGCTGATGGTAATCAAATAGACAACATGAATATAACTGTTAGTATTTAATTGATTTCACTTATGAGTATGCGTGTTTCATTTACGGCCAGGAATGCTGATGATGACAACATTACTACCCGTTTTCACCAGACCTTCCCCGTTGGCGCTCAGTTTGCTGCGCCCTGGCCGCCTTTGCCGTTTCCTTCTTATCCCGGATGGAATAATTCGCTGAACGTCGTTCGGTGGCAGTTGTAACACGCGTCGATTGCTTACAGGGATTATGGCGGGTCGATTATGGATAATATTAAGCGCCATCTGGCGTGGTGGGTTGTCGGGTTACTGGCGGTGGCTGCTATCGTGGCGTGGTGGCTGTTGCGTCCGGCAGGTGTGCCGGAAGGCTTTGCCGTCAGCAATGGGCGCATTGAAGCGACGGAAGTGGATATCGCCAGCAAAATTGCCGGGCGTATCGACACCATTCTGGTGAAAGAAGGCCAGTTTGTTCGCAAAGGCGAAGTGCTGGCGAAGATGGATACTCGTGTGTTGCAGGAACAGCGACTGGAGGCCATCGCGCAAATCAAAGAGGCGCAAAGTGCCGTTGCCGCCGCGCAGGCTTTGCTGGAACAGCGGCAAAGTGAAACTCGTGCCGCACAGTCGCTGGTTAATCAACGCCAGGCTGAACTGGACTCCGTAGCCAAACGTCATACCCGTTCCCGCTCGCTCGCCCATCGTGGGGCTATTTCTGCGCAACAGCTGGATGACGACCGCGCCGCTGCCGAAGGCGCCCGTGCTGCGCTGGAATCGGCAAAAGCCCAGGTTTCGGCTTCTAAAGCCGCTATAGAGGCGGCACGCACCAATATCATTCAGGCGCAAACGCGCGTCGAAGCGGCACAAGCCACTGAGCGGCGCATTGCCGCAGATATCGATGACAGCGAACTGAAAGCCCCGCGTGACGGACGCGTGCAGTATCGGGTTGCCGAGCCAGGCGAAGTGCTGGCGGCAGGTGGTCGGGTGCTGAATATGGTCGATTTGAGCGACGTCTACATGACCTTCTTCCTGCCAACCGAACAGGCGGGCACGCTGAAACTTGGCGGTGAAGCACGGCTGATCCTCGATGCCGCGCCAGATCTGCGTATTCCTGCGACCATCAGCTTTGTCGCCAGCGTCGCCCAGTTCACGCCAAAAACCGTCGAAACCAGCGATGAACGGCTGAAACTGATGTTTCGCGTCAAAGCGCGTATCCCACCGGAATTACTCCAGCAGCATCTGGAATATGTCAAAACGGGCTTGCCGGGCGTGGCGTGGGTGCGGGTGAATGAAGAACTTCCGTGGCCTGAAGACCTGGTGGCGAGGTTGCCGCAATGACGCATCTGGAACTGGTTCCCGTCCCGCCTGTCGCGCAACTGGCGGGCGTGAGCCAGCATTATGGAAAAACCGTTGCGCTGAACAATATCACACTCGATATTCCGGCCCGCTGCATGGTTGGGCTGATTGGCCCGGACGGCGTCGGTAAGTCGAGTTTATTGTCGTTGATTTCCGGTGCCCGCGTCATTGAGCAGGGCAACGTGATGGTGCTGGGCGGCGATATGCACGACCCGAAGCATCGCCGCGACGTCTGCCCGCGCATCGCCTGGATGCCGCAAGGGCTGGGCAAAAACCTCTACCACACCTTGTCGGTGTATGAAAACGTCGATTTTTTCGCCCGCTTGTTCGGGCACGACAAAGCGGAGCGGGAAGTGCGAATTAATGAGCTGCTGACCAGCACCGGGTTAGCACCGTTTCGCGATCGTCCGGCGGGAAAACTCTCCGGCGGGATGAAGCAAAAACTTGGGCTGTGCTGTGCGTTAATCCACGACCCGGAATTGTTGATTCTTGATGAGCCAACAACGGGGGTTGACCCGCTCTCCCGCGCCCAGTTCTGGGATCTGATCGACAGCATTCGCCAGCGGCAGAGCAATATGAGCGTGCTGGTTGCCACCGCCTATATGGAAGAGGCCGAACGCTTCGACTGGCTGGTAGCGATGAATGCCGGAGAAGTGCTGGCAACTGGCAGCGCTGAAGAGCTGCGGCAGCAAACGCAAAGCGCCACGCTGGAAGAAGCATTTATAAATCTGTTACCGCAAGCACAACGCCAGGCGCATCAGGCGGTAGTGATCCCACCGTATCAACCGGAAAACGCAGAGATTGCCATCGAAGCGCGCGAGCTGACCATGCGTTTTGGTTCCTTCGTTGCCGTTGATCACGTCAATTTCCGCATTCCACGCGGGGAGATTTTTGGTTTTCTTGGTTCGAACGGCTGTGGTAAATCCACCACCATGAAAATGCTTACCGGACTGCTGCCCGCCAGCGAAGGTGAGGCGTGGCTGTTCGGGCAACCGGTTGATCCAAAAGATATCGATACTCGCCGTCGGGTGGGCTATATGTCGCAGGCGTTTTCGCTCTATAACGAGCTCACCGTGCGGCAAAACCTGGAGTTACATGCCCGTTTGTTTCATATCCCGGAAGCGGAAATTCCCGCGCGAGTGGCTGAAATGAGCGAGCGTTTTAAGCTCAACGACGTTGAAGATGTTCTGCCGGAGTCATTGCCGCTCGGCATTCGCCAGCGGCTTTCGCTGGCGGTGGCGGTGATTCATCGCCCGGAGATGTTAATCCTCGATGAGCCTACTTCTGGTGTCGATCCGGTGGCAAGGGATATGTTCTGGCAGTTGATGGTGGATCTCTCGCGTCAGGACAAAGTGACCATTTTCATCTCCACCCACTTTATGAACGAAGCGGAACGCTGCGACCGTATCTCACTGATGCACGCCGGAAAAGTGCTCGCCAGCGGTACACCGCAGGAGCTGGTTGAGAAACGCGGAGCTGCCAGTCTGGAAGAGGCTTTTATCGCCTATTTGCAGGAAGCGGCAGGGCAGAGCAACGAAGCCGAAGCGCCGCCCGTGATACACGATGCTACACTCGCGCCGCGTCAGGGATTTAGCCTGCGCCGTCTGTTTAGCTACAGCCGCCGTGAAGCACTGGAATTGCGTCGCGATCCGGTACGTTCGACGCTTGCGCTGATGGGAACGGTGATCCTGATGCTGATAATGGGTTACGGCATCAGTATGGATGTGGAAAACCTGCGCTTTGCGGTGCTCGACCGCGACCAGACCGTCAGTAGCCAGGCGTGGACGCTCAATCTCTCCGGTTCCCGTTACTTTATCGAACAGCCGCCGCTCACCAGTTATGACGAGCTTGATCGCCGGATGCGTGCGGGCGATATCACGGTGGCAATTGAGATCCCTCCCAATTTCGGGCGCGATATCGCGCGTGGTACGCCTGTGGAACTCGGTGTCTGGATCGACGGTGCGATGCCGAGCCGCGCCGAAACGGTAAAAGGCTACGTGCAGGCCATGCACCAGAGCTGGCTACAGGATGTGGCGAGCCGACAATCCGCGCCCGCCAGCCAAAGCGGGCTGATGAATATTGAGACGCGCTATCGCTATAACCCGGATGTAAAAAGCCTGCCAGCGATTGTTCCGGCGGTGATCCCGCTTCTGCTGATGATGATCCCGTCAATGCTAAGCGCCCTTAGCGTGGTGCGGGAAAAAGAGCTGGGGTCGATTATCAACCTTTACGTGACCCCTACCACCCGTAGCGAATTTTTGCTTGGCAAACAGCTGCCGTACATCGCGCTGGGGATGCTGAACTTTTTCCTGCTCTGCGGCCTGTCGGTGTTTGTGTTTGGCGTACCGCATAAAGGCAGTTTCCTGACGCTCACCCTGGCGGCACTGCTGTATATCATCATCGCCACCGGAATGGGGCTGCTGATCTCTACCTTTATGAAAAGCCAGATTGCCGCCATTTTCGGTACGGCGATTATCACGTTGATTCCGGCGACGCAGTTTTCCGGGATGATTGATCCGGTAGCTTCGCTGGAAGGTCCAGGACGTTGGATCGGCGAGGTTTACCCGACCAGTCATTTTCTGACTATCGCCCGCGGGACGTTCTCGAAGGCGCTGGATCTGACTGATTTGTGGCAACTTTTTATCCCGTTGCTGATAGCCATCCCGCTGGTGATGGGCTTAAGCATCCTGCTGCTGAAAAAACAGGAGGGATGATGCGCCATTTACGCAATATTTTTAATCTTGGTATCAAAGAGTTACGCAGTCTGCTCGGTGATAAAGCGATGCTGACGTTGATTGTTTTCTCGTTTACGGTGTCGGTGTATTCGTCAGCGACCGTCACGCCAGGATCGTTGAACCTCGCGCCGATCGCTATTGCCGATATGGATCAATCGCAGTTATCGAACCGGATCGTTAACAGCTTCTATCGCCCGTGGTTTTTGCCACCGGAGATGATCACCGCCGATGAGATGGATGCCGGACTGGACGCCGGACGCTATACCTTCGCGATAAATATTCCGCCTAATTTTCAGCGTGATCTCCTCGCCGGACGCCAGCCGGATATTCAGGTGAACGTCGATGCCACGCGCATGAGCCAGGCATTCACTGGCAACGGGTATATCCAGAATATTATCAATGGTGAAGTGAACAGCTTTGTCGCGCGCTACCGTGATAACAGCGAACCGTTGGTATCGCTGGAAACCCGGATGCGCTTTAACCCGAACCTCGATCCTGCGTGGTTTGGCGGGGTGATGGCGATCATCAACAACATTACCATGTTGGCGATTGTGCTGACCGGATCGGCGCTGATCCGCGAGCGTGAACACGGCACGGTGGAACATTTACTGGTGATGCCGATAACGCCGTTTGAGATCATGATGGCAAAGGTCTGGTCGATGGGGCTGGTGGTGCTGGTGGTATCGGGATTATCGCTGGTGCTGATGGTGAAAGGCGTGCTGGGCGTACCGATTGAAGGCTCGATCCCGCTGTTTATGCTGGGCGTGGCGCTCAGTCTGTTTGCCACCACGTCAATCGGCATTTTTATGGGGACGATAGCGCGTTCAATGCCGCAACTGGGGTTGCTGGTGATTCTGGTGCTGCTGCCGCTGCAAATGCTTTCTGGTGGCTCCACGCCGCGCGAAAGTATGCCGCAGATGGTGCAGGACATTATGTTGACCATGCCGACGACACACTTTGTCAGCCTTGCGCAGGCCATACTCTACCGGGGTGCCGGATTCGAAATCGTCTGGCCGCAGTTCCTGACGCTGATGGCAATTGGCGGCGCGTTTTTCACCATCGCGCTGCTGCGATTCAGGAAGACGATTGGAACAATGGCGTAAGGAAGGGAAACTTGACTTCATACTGTGATGTCATACTATTGATGTCATAAAGTGAAGTCATAAGGACATGCCATGAGAACCCAGGTACAGGCTTTACGGAAGAAACAAAAAAACACATTGGATCAAATATTTAAATCTCCTGTTCCTCAAGGGATCAAGTGGTCTGATATAGAGTCACTGGTTAAAGCATTAGGCGGAGAAATTAAGGAAGGAAGAGGTTCGCGTTGTAAGTTCATACTAAATATGAGCGTTGCGTGTTTCCATCGGCCTCATCCGTCGCCAGATACCGATAAAGGCGCTGTAGAAAGCGTGCGTGACTGGTTACTAAGTATAGGGGTAAAACCATGATCAAACTGAAGACGCCAAACTCTATGGAGATTGCCGGGCAACCTGCTGTTATTACCTACGTGCCAGAACTAAATGCATTTCGTGGCAAATTCCTGGGCTTGTCAGGTTATTGTGATTTTGTCTCTGACAGCATTCAGGGGCTGCAAAAAGAAGGGGAGCTTTCCCTGCGAGAGTATCTTGAGGATTGTAAAGCTGCGGGTATTGAGCCGTATGCGCGTACAGAAAAGATTAAAACCTTTACGTTACGCTATCCAGAATCGCTGAGTGAACGCCTTAATAATGCGGCTGCGCAGCAACAAGTCTCTGTTAATACTTATATTATTGAAACGCTGAATGAGCGTTTGAATCATTTATAAATTTTAGCGGCGTACATTACGCAGAATATCTGCCTTTACAGGAGCTATCTATGCAACTGAACTTAATTATATAAATTAAGTTCAGTTAATATCTTTTCTTTCCTCGTTTTAGAAATAACTCAATCTTCCTTCGGCAAGCACTGCAAATGCCCGTGCCGCACGCCGCGTTGGGCGATAACGTCATCGGCAAAATGCTGCACGTCGCCCATGTCACCTTTCAGCACGGCAATTTCCAGACAGTCGTCGTGATTAATGTGCACATGCAGCGTGGCGACCGAGAGATCGTGGTGGTGATGCTGCGTGGAGACAATACGGCTGGCTAAGTCGCGTTTTTCGTGTTCATACACATACGACAGCACCGCGAAACCTTGTGTGCCGTGCTGCTGGGTAGCTTCCTGCGCCAGGGCGCTGCGCAGAATATCGCGGATAGCTTCGGAACGGTTGTTATAACCACGACGCTGGCTCAGGCTGTCCAGCGTCTCCAGTAAATCGTCATCAAGCGTGATGGTGACTCGTTGCATTTGCGTTAAACCTTTTCTGTGGCGCGACGGCGCACGGGGAATGCGGGTAATACCGCGTTTTGTAGCACACGTCCGGCGTCAGAGGAAAAGGTTAATTTATCTCCCACCGCCTGGGTTTCGACGATTTTTCCGTTGTCCATCACCATCACCCGCTGACAGAAGCGTTCTACAAGACGTAAGTCGTGGGTGATGAACAGGCAGGCGGTGCCAAACTGTTGTTGTAGCTTTTTCAGCAGGCGAATGACGCCCGCCTGTAACACGAGATCAAGGTTAGAAACGGCTTCATCCAGAATCAGCAGTTTCGGTTCGACCACCAGCGCGCGCGCAAGGCAGACACGCTGGAGCTGGCCGCCGCTTAACTGCGGTGGGCGTTTGTCGAGCACGCTGTCGTCAAGATCGACCGCCTTCAGCATTTCGCTGGCGCGCGCCAGTTGTTCGGATTTTTTCAGCGATAGCAGGTGGCGCATCGGTTCACGCAGGATCTCGCGCACGGTTTTGCGCGGATTTACGGCGCTGATGGAGTCCTGAAACACCATCTGAATATCGCGGCGAAACGCTTTACGTTGCGCGCGATTAAGTTTCGTCAGCGGTTCGCCACGCCAGCTAATATTTCCCTGTGAGGGCGATTCTAAGCCTACCAGCAGCCGCGCGAGGGTACTTTTTCCGCAGCCACTGCGCCCTAACAGAGCGACGGTTTCACCGCTTTTCAGGGTCAGGGAAACGTTATTCAGCACTGCCTGATGCTGGTGCTTACCGCTAAATCCACCGTGCGCATAGTGATGGGAAAGGTCGCAGACGTTAAGTAAAGTCATGATGCCAGCTCCATACCATAAAGGGCGAGATGAGCGGAAACCAGGCTGCGCGTCACCGCATGTTTGGGGGCGTTAAACAGCGTTTCTACATCACCCTGTTCGACAATCTTACCGTGCGACATCACCGCCACGTCATCCGCCAGACGCGCCACCACGCCCATATCATGGGTGACCAGCAGCATTCCCGGCGCTTGTTTTTGCATAATGCTTTCCAGCAGATCGAGGATGCGCGCCTGCGCCACCACGTCAAGGTCGGTGGTGGGTTCATCAGCGATGATAAAAGGTGATTCACACAGCACCGCCATCGCAATCATCATGCGCTGCAACATACCGCCGCTCATCTCGAACGGGTACAGCTTCAATACGCGCGCGGCGTTTTCCAGCCCCACCGCTTCTATGGCAGCGGTAAGCGTGGCGTCATCGGCGGGTTTCCCCAGCGCCAGGCAGGTTTCCCGCGCGTGGGTCTGCATGGTGTGTAGCGGATTAAAGGCGCTGCGCGGGTTCTGCATGATGGTGGCAATTTTGATGCCGCGCAGGGCGCAGGGAGAAACCGGTTTGCCATCGGCTAAAATTTCCCCCGCCGTCTGGCGAACGCCAGCGGGCAGAATGCCCAGCGTCGCGGCGCAGGTCAGTGATTTTCCGCTGCCGCTACCGCCGACTAACGCCAGCACACGCCCGCGTTGCAGGGTTAACGATACGCCGTGCACCAGCGGCTGCGCGGCCTGTAGCGCGATATCGCGCAGTTCAATCTGTTGCGGCATTAGTGTGCGTGCTCCGTCACCAGATGAGGGTCCAGATGATCGCGCAGTGCGTCACCCACCAGGTTAAAGGCCATCACGCTGATAAACAGCGCCAGCCCCGGCCAGAACATTTGCAGCGGCTGGGTCCAGATATACTGGCGCGCGTCGTTAATCATCACGCCCCATTCGGCGGTCGGCGCGGTCACGCCGAGGCCGAGGAAGGACATACCCGCGACGTGCAGCATCATATGGCCGATATCCAGCGTTGCCAGCACCAGCAGCGAGGGGATCACCGCACCTGCCAGATGATCAACAAACACCCGCACATGGCCCGCACCAGAAAGCCGTGACGCCAGCACAAACTCGCGCTGGCGCAGTGAAATCACCAGGCTGCGCACCATGCGTGCATACCACGCCCAGTGCGACAGGGCGATGGCGATAATTACGTTGGTCAGCCCGGTGCCGAGCACGCCAACCATAAAGAACGACAGAATCGAGGTCGGGAAGGTCATAAACATATCCGCGACGCGCATGGTGGCCTGATCAACGCGTCCGCCAATCAGTCCGGCGCTGCCGCCAATAACCAGCCCTAATGTCAGCACCAGCAGCAGGCAGGCCATTACTGAACCGAGCGACACGCGGGTCGCCGCCATCAGCCGCGAGAAAATATCGCGCCCTAAGTGATCGGTCCCCAGCCAGTGCTGCGCATCCGGCGAAAGCAGGCGCGAAGGCAGATCAATCGCCTGCGGGTCATAGGGCAGCCACCACTGACTGGTGAGCGCAATCAGCGCCAGCAGGGCGATAATGATCAGCGCCAGGCGAACCGACCAGCGGGAAGAGAGGAAAAAGTTCACGCGTGCGCTCCTTCATGACGACGAATGCGCGGGTCCAGCGCGGCGTTGAGCAAATCGACAATCAAATTACAGACCACAAAGACCACCACCATCATCAGCGTAAAGCACTGAATGACCGGATAGTCACGGTTAAAAATCGCCGACACCGCATAGCGCCCGACGCCCGGCCAGGCAAAGATGTTTTCGATAATCATCGTCCCGCCGATCAGTTCGCCGATGTGCATCCCCACGGCGGTGATCATCGGCAGCGAGGCATTGCGCAGAATATGGCGGCGTTCGGTCTGTTTGTCGTTCAGACCGCGCAGCCGCGCCCAGGTCACATGACGCTGACCGGCAACGTCCAGCATACTGGCGCGCAGCAGCCGCGCGTTAATCGCCAGCGACATAAAGGCGATGGAAACCGCAGGCAAAATGATGTGCTGCCAGCCGCCGTAGCCCATCGCAGGTAGCCATTGCAGATACACCGAAAACGCCATCACCAGTAAAAACGCCAGCCAGAAGTTGGGCATCGACACGCCGAGAAACGCGATAAAACGTACGGCGAAATCCGGCAGACGGTCGCGATGGCGCGCCGCCCAGATACCGAGTGGCACTGAGGTAAGCAGAATTAACACCAGCGCCGCGCCCGCCAGTTCCAGCGTGGCGGGCAGGAAGTTCAGCATATCGTCCAGCACCGGGCGTTGGCTGGCGAATGAGATACCAAAGTCAAGATGCAGTGCTTTCCACAACCAGGTGCCGTACTGGACGTACAGCGGCTGATCCAGCCCCAGCATGGTGCGGGTAGAGGCCAGCATTTCCGGTGTCGGCGGCAGGTTAGACAGACGCAGATAATCGAGCGCCGGGTCGCCGGTGCCGAGGCGCAGCATCAGAAAAATGATCACCGAGGCGGCGAGCACCATCGGGATCAGCAGCAGAAAGCGGCGTAATACGTAACGCAACATTAAGGTTTCACCGGTTTAATCTGTTCGAACGGAATTTCGGTGGCGATCGGCGCGTAGGGGATGTTACCCAGCTCCGGTTTTGATACCACCATCATTGAGATGTAACTGATAGGCAGATAAACCGCCTCGTCATGCAGACGGGTCAGAATGTCGCGATACAGCGTCTGACGTTGCGTTTCGTCATGGGTCGCCAGCACTTCGCCGATCTCTTTATCAATCAGCGGTTTGTCGGCTAATCCTTGCTGTGCCTGGAAGTCAGCATGCGACGGTACGCGCATTGAACTCAGGAAGGCGTGTGGATCGTATGGCGCGCCCCAGGTGCGGTGGAAAATCATGCCAAAACGACCGTCGCGCTGACGAGCATAGATACTGCTCTCTTCTTCGCCAATCAGCGAGACATCTGCGCCAATCAGGCGCATATCAGCCTGAATGATTTCCGCCATCGATTTGCTTAACGCATCGGTACCGATGAACGACAGTTCAATGCGCAGCGGCTGACCGTTTTTCTCGCGGATGTCTTTGCCCGCAGGTAGCGTCCAGCCTGCTTTTTCCAGCAACTCTTTCGCTTTCTGCGGATCGTACTGGCGCGGTTTCAGGTCGAGGTTGGCGTAGGGTACAGAAGGGGCAAACAGAGTGTCTGCGACCTGCTGGGTGCCATACAACGCGTTATCAATCAGCGATTTTTTGTTTACCGCGTAATTGAGAGCTTCACGTACTGCCAGCTCGTTGGTGGGGGCTTTGGCGGTATTAAGTGCCAGCATCACGGTTTCGATCGGCTGTGACAGTTGGGTATGGTAAGCCGGATTCTGGCTAAAGCGGGCGAAGGTATCGAGCGGTAATAACCCTTCGTTTCCGTACAGCAGGTCGATATCGCCAGTTTCAAACGCTACCGCGCGGGTAGTCGGGTCCGGGATCACGTTAAAAGTGATCTTTTTAATCGCCGGCTTTTCGCCCCAGTAGTTTTCGTTTCGGACGAAGACATCGTACTGATTCAGTTTCGATTCCTGCAAAACCCACGGCCCGGTGCCAATCGGCGCTTTAATCCCGTTCATGGTTTCATGGTTTTTAAACTGCGAGGGGGCGATAAAGCGGAAAGGGCGGGGCAGGGCCAGTTCTTGCAGGAAAGGATAGTAGGCGCTTTTCAGGGTGATTTGCAGCTCGTTTTTACTGAGTGCTTTGACATCAACAATCTGGTTTGCCAGCTCCAGCCAGGCGTGACGTTGACGGTTATCGAGCACTGCGCGGAAGTTTTCTGCCGCCGCCTCTGCATCAAACGGTTCGCCGTTAGAGAATTTCACGCCATCACGCAGAGTGAAGGTCCAGGTTTTGCCATCTTCCGAATGGGTCCAGCTTGTTGCCAGCCACGGGATCACCGAACCGTCTGCCTGATATTTCACCAGCGGTTCATAAACCATGCTCTGGGCGAACATCTGGTTAGGCGTGTAAAGATGCGGGTTTAGTGGCCCGACATTCACCGGCCAGGCGGTGGTGATTTCATCTGGCGCGGCGGCATGAACGATAAAAGACGCACAAGCCAGCAGCGCAAATAGAGTGCGGCGGAGTGTGGAGAGCATGGTAACCCCAATGGATTAAAATAGATGGCGGAAATCAGTATGACGATTTTAAGTATTCGTCATACTGATTACCTGTTCTGGATCAAGAGATAGGCAGTCGGACGGGCGGATCAGTTAACTGAATCGATCCATTGCACACTGTCGGCGGTGAGCGTAAAGGGGGTAGGGGTGCAGATTGCCAGGCTTAAATTGTCGAGCTGGCAATGGCTAACTGACAGCGATGACTGATAGGTGCTGTCTACGCTGACGATTTGCCAGGCGCTGCCACCACGCTGTTTAACGATGGCTTCTTTGCGCGTCCAGATGCGCCAGAACATTTCCAGTTGCTGATCAGGATGCACGGCGTCCATCTCAGCATGTTCCCCGAGGCTGAACACGGCGTTCGCCAGCCAGCGCCAGTTGGCGCGCGGGCGAATCACTTCGATATCGCAGCCGACTTCGCCTTCATCGCTCAACAGCAGGGCGATATCGTCACCGCTATGGCTTAAGTTGAACCATAGCGGCGTTTCCGGCGCGAATGCAGGTTTGCCTTGTTCGCCATAGATGATCTCCGGTAGCGGGGAAAGCGTGTGCGAAAGCAATGCACGCCCCGCCAGCCAGCGTTCGCGTCGTGGACCTTGCGGTGCTTGATCGTGTAAAGCCGGTGGCAGTGGAGCTGCGCTTAAGGTCGAAACTTTCCCCAGAACTATCCGATACATATCAGGGCCAACGTTTAATGATGATGGATGTATTAATGCCGCCAAAGGCAAAGTTGTTACTCTGCAAAAACTCACAATCAACCTTGCGGGCTTCATGCATGATGTAATCCAGCGCGCCACAATTCGGGTCTGGTTTATTCAGGTTTAGCGTAGGAGCAAACCAGCCTTCGCGCATCATTTGCAGACTCATCCAGGCTTCGAGCGCGCCACAGGCACCAAGCGTATGACCAAAATAACTTTTCAGCGAGGAGAGCGGCACATTATCACCGTAAATGGTTGTTGTCGCCAGACTTTCTGCCATATCACCACGATCGGTCGCCGTGCCATGCGCTGAAATATAGCCGATATCTTGTGCGCTTAACCCGGCGATTTTCAGCGATTGCTCCATACAATACTGCATGGTCTCACGCTGTGGCTGGGTGATATGCGCGGCGTCGCAGTTAGTCGCAAAGCCGACGATTTCACCGTAAATGGTCGCGCCGCGCGCTTTGGCGTGCTCCAGTTCTTCGAGGATGAGCGTCCCTGCGCCTTCACCAATCACCAGCCCGTCGCGGTTTTCATCGAACGGTGAAGGTGTGGTTTTCGGCGCATCATTGTGCTGGCTGGTGGCGAAAAGCGTATCAAATACCGCTGCTTCTGAAGGACATAACTCTTCGGCACCACCAGCAACCATCACCGTTTGATAACCGTGGCGAATGGCTTCCCACGCATAACCGATCGCCTGGCTGCCGGAGGTACAGGCGCTGGAGGTTGGGATCACCCGCCCGCGCAGGCCGAAAAAGAGGCCAGTATTAACGGCGGTGGTGTGCGGCATCATCTGCACATAGGTGGTGCCAGTGATGTTATTGGTGTGCTTTTCCGTCAGCATGGTGGCAAATTCGCTCACCGGACCGGTACTGCCGGTCGATGAACCGTACGCAATGCCCGTTTCGCCGCTGGTTAATATCGGATCGCCAATCAACCCTGCCTGCTCTAACGCCAGCTCGCTGGCGCGGGTCGACATTTGCGACACGCGGCCCATCGCACGGATACGCTTGCGGGTGTAGTGCTCCGGCAGCGTGAAATCATCAATAGGCGCGCCAAGCAGGGTGTGCAGGCCATCGTAGACCTGCCACTCCGGCATTTTGCGCACTGCGTTCTCATACGCCAGCAGACGTGCGGAAACGTCCTGCCAGTTTTCACCAAAGGCAGTCACGCCGCCCATTCCTGTAATCACTACGCGACGTGTCATAACATCCCTCCGTTGATGGAAATAACCTGGCGGGTGACGTAACCCGCAATATCAGACATTAAATAGCTGGCAAGCCCGGCAACGTCTTCCGCCTGGCCCATGCGTTTCATGGGGATCATCGACATTGCCTCTTTCAGGGCGCTCTCTTCCATTTCGATCATCCCGGTATCAATAAGTCCCGGCGCGATGCAGTTGACGGTGATTTTGCGCTTCGCGAGTTCGATAGCCAGTGCTTTTGTTGCGCCGATAATTCCGGCTTTGGCAGCGCTGTAATTCACCTGGCCGCGATTGCCCATTACGCCGGAAACCGAGGACAGCGTGATGATGCGCCCACCCTGGCGTGCGCCGATCATCGGCATAATGCACGGCTGAATGACGTTGTAGAAACTGTCGAGATTGGTGTGGATCACTGCATCCCAGTCGTCATCGCTTAAAGCCGGAAAAGCGGCGTCGCGGGCGATCCCGGCGTTACTGACTACGCCGTACCAGGCGCCGTGTTGCGCGATCTCGTGCTCCAGCACTTCCCGACACTGTTCGCGGTTTGCGACGTCGAAACTGAGCAAACGCCCGTTACCACCGTTGGCGACAATGGCATTCAGCGTTTCCTGAGCGCCTGCGGCGTCACGATGATAGTGAACGCCAATGTTAAAGCCGTCTGCCGCCAGTTGGCAGGCGATGGCGCGACCAATGCCTTTGCTGGCACCAGTAACCAGAACTGAACGACTCATCAGGACGCTCCTTGTTGAAACAGGGTGGTAAGTTCTTCCGCGGTCGGCTGGAAGGTGTTAATGCGGCCCGTCGCCTCGCCGTCGTTGATGCTGCACTCAAAACTGCCGAAGCGATCGTCTTGCATCAGCAGTTTGACGGTAATGGTCAGCGTCTGGCCTGCGGGCAGAATGCCAGTGGTGCAAAGCAATTCACGCGCGCCCAGTACCATCCCTAACTCAATACTGTTTTTGCCCTGCTGGTGGCGATGCCAGCCAGACCAGACGCCGACGGTTTGCGCCATCAGTTCAAGGGCAAACCAGCCAGGGAGATTGCCGTCCGGGTCGAGAAACGGTGCCAGTACGCCACTGGGCGAGACTGTTACGCGGCAGACCGCGCTGTCATCGCTGACGCTCACCACTTCTTCCAGCAGTAACATGGGCGCGTCGTGGGGCAGATAAGCGCCGGGGGATAAATAGTGGCTCACGAAACCCTCCCGAGCAGAATGCTGGCGTTATTGCCACCAAAGGCGAAGGAATTGGACAGGATCACTGGACGTGCCAGCGGCTGCGGTTTTTCGATAATGCCACACGGTGGCAGCGTGGGATCGCGCGGCGACAGGCTGAAGTCCTGAGCGGGCAGCGGCAAATCACGCTGTAAGATCAACATGCTGATTGCTGCCTCGGTAATGCCCGCCGCGCCCAGCGTGTGTCCGGTCAAATGTTTGGTGGAACTGCAAGGTACGCGTTCGCCAAACAGGGCGTTAACCACCATCGATTCAATCTGGTCGTTGAGTTGTGTGGCGGTACCGTGCAGGTTGATATAGCCGACGTCATCTGGCGTAAGCTGCGCATCAGCCAGCGCCTGATTAATAGCGCGGATCGCCCCTTCGCCCTGCGGATGCGGGGCCGAAATATGGTAAGCGTCGCTTGATTCACCAACGCCCAGCAACGCGATGGGCTGCGGTTCGCGGGTTAATAACATCAGCCCCGCCCCTTCGCCAATGGTAATACCCGCGCGGTCACGACCAAACGGCTGACATAAGGTTGGCGAGAGCGATTCGAGGCTGTGAAAACCGTTAATCGGCATTCGGCTCAGGGTATCTGCGCCACCCACAATGGTGGCATCGACCAGCCCCGCTTCGATAAGTCTGCGCCCGCTGATCATCGCTCTGGCACTGGAGGAGCAGGCGGTTGAAAGGGTATAGGCCGGGCCGTCGAGCGCCAGCCAGTGGCTGAGAAAACGCGACGGATCGCCGAGTTCCTGTTGTGCATAGTGCCACGTGGTGCTCGGCTGTCCGTTGGTGCGCAGCTTAACGTGCGTGTCGCCTTCATGCAGGCCGGAGGTGCTGGTGCCAAGCACAATCGCGATGCGCTCGCGGCCATATTTCGCGATAGCGTCATCAACCTGCGGCTGGATCTGCGCCAGCGCCGCCAGCAGGATCTGATTGTTGCGCGAGCGGTGCGCAGCGAATTTTTCCGGGATAAGCGGAAGCTCGCCATCCACGCCAGCCAGGACTGCCTGCGGATGCCCCTGCAACCAGCCTGCGCGTGGGCGCATTCCGGGAGCGGCACCGCGAGTCAGGTTGGTCGCGATTTCGTCAAGGTTATTTCCCAGGGCGTTGATCATGCCGACGGCGGAAATATAAATCATATCAGTCACCTAAGTATTGAATGGTGATGTGGTATTTAAAGACATGCTGCTCAATGCTGATTGGCACGCGTTTGCCCTTGCGATTCAGATAGGTGATTTCCGTGACCAGTTTGCCGCTGGCGTTACGTAGCTCGCGTTTGTCGCCGTTGTCGCGAAGCGTCCAGCCAGTGGGAAGTTGCGGCTGCCAGGCGCTAATCGGCCAGTGGCTGAGCATTACGTCAGCCAGTACCTGACTTGCGGGCGGTAACTGTGGGACGACGATGGATTGCTCGGCGCGTAGCCCTTGCGCATCGTAGGTCACCAGAAACAGGCGAATGCCGACCGACGACAGCCCGGCAAGGGTGATTTTCTGGTCGTCGGCGTTAAGCATCACTAGCAGCGACTGGGTTTTGCCGTTGAAGCTTCCGGTCAATAGTTGTTGGGAATTGACGGCGGGTGAAATCCCCGGCGCAGGCAGCGTGATGCGTGTGCCAGGTTGCAGCCACGCTTGCGGGCGGCCTTCCTGTTCCGGTTGCGAGTGGCTACAGCCGGTGAGGATAAGCGTAGCGGTCAGGGCGAACGCTCGCCAGAAGGTAGGTTTGATCATTTTTTTGTTCTCTTTTTATCGGGCATAGCCAGCGGCGAAAGCAGGAAGGCAGTGAAAATACCGCTCACCAGCACAATGCCAAAACTGCTGATGGCCTGGGTGGTGCTGAATACCAGCATACCCAGCGTCAGCAAGGTGGTGAGCATTGCCAGCGTGATCGCCAGTAGTGAAGTTAACGGTGTACCGCGCGGATTACTGAAAAACAGCGTGTAGTTGATGCCGATGCCAAGCACCAGCACCAGCGCCAGTAGCGAAAAGAGATTCACCGCCTGCCCGCTCATCGCCAGCACCGCCAGACCGCAGCCCAGCGAAAGTACCGAAGGCACCAGGCTGATAAGCCCTTTGCGCCAGCCGAGGCGGGCCACCGCGCCGCAGGCAATTACTGCCAGCGCCACCAGCAACAAACCGGTTAACACATAACGGTAAAGTGCGAACAATTCATCAAAGGTGTTTTTGCGATCAACCCAGGCAATGCCACAAGGGTAATATGTGGAGATTTCCTGTAGCGCCGCGCTATTTTTAACCCCTTCAACTGGCACCAGCACGCCGCTTGCGCCGTTTTCCAGCGTCAGCCACAGCAGACGCCAGCCTTCACTGGCGGGGCTTGCCAGCCATTCATCGACCTTCACCGGCATGGCGTTGAGATCCGGATTCACTGCCGTCAGCCCGGCATTTTGCAGTGCTTTTGTTACCGTCGGGGCCGCCGTTTTCAGCAGGTGTAAATCTTCCTCCTGCCGCGCCAGGGAGTTCAGCGGAATGGTGCGGTAGTTGCTGATAAGGCCGTCTTTTTTCGCCTTCTCCAGCGAAGCGGTAAATTTCTCCAGCCGTCTTAATGTTTGCTGTGGGGAGTCGCCGTAAACCACAAACCATTTTTGATCGACGCTTTGTCCGGTCAGGGCGGTAATGGCTTTTTCCTGCGCCAGAATATGCTGCGGCAGCGCCTGTAACTGCGAGATATCGTCATCGACGCGCAGCATTGACATCCCCGCCAGCGAAAACAGCGCCAGCGCGACGGGCAGACCCCGCGACAATTTTTTATTACGCCGCCACGCTGCCAGCCAGCGCAGCATCAGCGCCATCGCCGGAACCGGACGCACCGGCAGGCCACGGCACAGCCACGGATGCCAGAACAGGACGGTCAGACAAGAGGCGCTCAACCCGACGGCGGCAAAAATCGCCATCTGGCGAATGCCGGGGAAGGGGGCGAGCATCATAATCAGATACGCCGCCACGGTGGTGAGCAGCGCCAGCAGCAGGGCATTGCGCACTTTCGCCAGGCTTTGCCACGGCGAAACGTCGTTGCCGTGCACCATCCGCTCGGTGAGGTAATAGAGCGTGTAGTCAGCGGAAATGCCGATAACGCTCATACTCATCACCAGCGTCATCAGGTGTAATTCACCGAAAATCAACAAGGTGGCGACCGTTCCCGCCAGCGCGCCGATGCCGATGGAAATCACGCAAAGCAGCAACGGACGTAGAGAGCGGAACACCGCCACAATCAGCAATATCACCCCGAGCAGCGTTGCCACGCCCAGGGTGGAGATATCTTGCTTCGCCTGTTGGCTGGCGTAATCGCTGTAAAACACCGTGCCGCGCGAGAGCAGCTGCGCCTGCGGGTAACGTGTTTTCAGATCTTTTTCCAGCGTATTCAGGGTCGTGATGAGCTTGTGGGTTTGCTGCATATCAAACGACGATCCCGCCAGTTCTCCGTGCAGCAGATACCAGTAGTTGCCCTGGGGATCCTGCGTCACCAGCCAGCCGTCCATCAGTCGTAAACGCTGGCCGTTTTTCGCCATCGCCAGCTGCGAGCCGCGCATTAACATCAGCGGATCGTTTTGCAGCTCCTTGCCGCTTACCCCGGAGAACGCAGAATAAAGCTGGGAGAGGATCCACTGCGCCTGCGCTTCGCCGCCGTTTTGCAGGCGGGCGCGGGTGTCGGGGTCCATCAGGCCGTTGCGGTGCTGCCAGAAAAATGCTCCCCACGCCTGCTGGCTGGC
Organism: Escherichia sp. E10V5; assembly: GCF_004212315.1. Lineage (NCBI taxonomy): Bacteria > Pseudomonadati > Pseudomonadota > Gammaproteobacteria > Enterobacterales > Enterobacteriaceae > Escherichia > Escherichia sp. E10V5. The sequence continues at coordinate 65,427 of NZ_RHJM01000030.1, read as the reverse complement.
GGCATCCATTGGCCCTTTAACGTCGCCGAGCGCAGCGGATTTTTGCAGCAGCGTCAGCCACTCCTGAGCCACCCTGGGATTAGCCTCTTTACCGGGGCTGACCAGCCACACCAGTTGGCGGTCCAGACGCTGCATAAAGCCGTCATTCAGCGCAGGGGGAATATCGCCCATCGCCTGTTTGGGTAACATAGCCAGCACGCTACTGTTCAGCCGTGATTGCGGCAGCAGGATCAGCAACGCCGCCGCCATGACCAGGCAGACGATCCCCCATAACAGCGCGGGGCGTTTACTGGGCGGCAAAACGTTGGCGTTCGTCATCGGTCAGTTGCGCTGGCGTCAGTTGATGTTGGGTAAGAGCGATATCGGTGCGATCGCCCTGTTTATCATTAAGCTGAATGCTCTCCAGATAGGTTTGCCCGGCGAGATCGATGGTGTTGAAAATTTTATCCAGCGGCGTGGTGGTTGGGGTCAGGCGCAGCGTCCAGCGGCCTTCGCCTTTGTCAGCAAATTCGACGCGGAAGTTTTGTTCCAGCACTTTGCGATCGGCCTGGAACAGCGCGCGCAGCAGGTGGTTAAACTGGAACATCTGCGGGTTATTTTCTGCCGTGATGATTTGCGGCGGCTGACCGTTGATCACCTGCACCATGCGTTTATCGTCCAGCAATAGCTGCATGGAGAACGGTGAGGTTTGATCCCACAATAACCCATGGTCGCGGGCGATCAACATCTGGCCCTGCGATCTCAGCGGCTGCGGCAGATCTTTAATCGTCCGAGTTTGATCGAAATGGGCGCGGATCACCGGCTGTTCGGTAAAGCGTTGCTGAAGATCGTCCAGGGTCAGGGCGCTCACAAACGGGCTAATCAGCATCGCCAGCAGCGGCAAAAATTTCATGGTTTGACTCCCATGCGTTCAAACAGAATATCGGGGCTGACAAAGCACAGTTCGCGGCTTTTCTCGTCGACCGCGACCTGAATGGTGTATCCGGTGGTGGCGCGTTTACCCGTTTCGGCATCGAAAATCTGATAGGCAATCCGCAGACGGTTTTCGAACTCTTCGATATGCGCACGCACGCGGATGCGCTGCTCAAAGGTGAGGGCGTGGCGATATTTCACCCGCGCATCGACCACTGGCCACAAATAACCTGACTCTTTCATCTGCCGATAGCCGTAATTGAACTGGTTGAGCAGCGCCTCGCGGGCCACTTCAAAGTAGCGAAAATAGTTACCGTGCCAGGCCACGCCCATCATATCGACGTCGTGAAAGGGAATGGTCAGCTCGACTTCAGCGGTAAATCGGGGATCGTTAAGCACCCTTTACTCCTTGTCATGGACTTCCGGCAGTTGCCAGAAATCGAAAAAATTAAACCAGTCGAGGGGCGACTGGAGCGCGAAATGTTCCAGACGCGCGGCGTAGTGGTCGATAGCGTTTTGCAGCGCCTGCTGGCGTTCGCCACGCGGCAGCTGCAGTGGGTCGGCAAAGGTTTCGCAGTGAATATGCAGCTTGCCGTGCTGGCGCAGGGCGAAAATCAGATTCACCGGGCAGCGCAAAATGGACGCGAGAATAAACGGCCCCTGTGGGAAAGGTGCAGGCTGACCCATAAACGGACTCCAGCAGACGCGCCAGTCGCCGCCGCGTTGCGGGTTGACGGCGATGCGGTCACCGACAATCGCCACCCATTCGCCGTTATCCAGCTTCTCTTTCAGCAGGATGGCGGTTTCCGGGCCGATATCTGTTACCGGGAGCAGGTTAATGCCTGCCTGAGGAGCCATCTCCTGCATTATCTGTTTAAAGCGTTGGGCATTTTCGCTAAACACCAGCGCGTTAATGGTTTTGTAGCCCTGAATTTTTGCCAGCGCCCGGCACACTTCCACATCGCCAAGATGCGAGGCCAGCAGCAATTTGCCGCGCGGATCGCTGACGTTAAGCGCCGCTTCTGCGCCTGGCGCAAACAGCACATCGCGCCCCAGTTGCAGCTCGCCGCGCCAACTGGCGATTTTGTCGAGCATGGCGTTGCCGAAACGTAAAAAGTGCTGGTAGCTGTTGAGTTTTGCTGCCTGTGGTTGATGCTGGCGCACACGGGCGAGCCAGTCTTGCGATGCTTTACGCGCACGGGAGGCGGTGAGCCAGTAGACGCCCACCACCGGGTAAAGCAGCGCGCTAAACGCCGTTCTTCCCAGCAGACGCCAGACCAGCAGCATCAGGCGCATTCCCCATAATCCTTTCACTTCACTCTGCCGCGCCCAGTGGCTGGAAGAGCGGCGCATTAACAGCGAAGGAATACGCGGCAACATGCCGAAAAACAGACGCGTGTGCATGAGCGAGATGCGGACGTTATCTTTCAGGGCATCAAAATGCGAAAGCCCGTCCAGCGGATAGGTGACGCGGGTCGGCACGAAATAACTGGTATTTCCCTGCCAGTAGAGGCGCACCATCACTTCGGTGTCGAAATCCATCCGCTTGCCGATGGTGGCGTGTTTTGCCAGTTGCAGCGTTGGCGCAACCGGATAAACGCGAAAGCCGCACATGCTGTCTTTCAGTTGCAGGGAGAGCGTTTCGATCCATACCCAGACGTGGGTGACCCAGCGCCCGTACAGCCGTGAGCGGGGGATGGAGTCATCGTAAATCGGCTGGCCGGAGATCAGCGCCGCAGGGTGCTGTTCGGCAAGTGCCAGCAGTTTGGGGATATCTTCAATCGCGTGTTGACCGTCAGCATCCACCTGCACCGCATGGCTGAACCCCGCGTCTGCCGCCGCCTGTAAGCCGCGCATCACCGCCGCGCCTTTGCCTGCGTTTTCTGCCTGGCGAATTAAGGTCACGCCAGGCTGTTCGCTAACCAGCTTATCCAGTTGCTGTTGCGTGGCGGCATCGCTGCCGTCATCCACCACAATACAGGGCAGATTAAATGGCTTAAGACGCGCCAGCACGCCCGGCATCATTGCGCCGTGGTTGTAGCAGGGGATCAACACGCAGGGAGAAAAGTTTACCGACATAGGCGGATCTTCCCGCTACTGGCGGTGTGGCGGGCGTCACCGTCGTGACGCTGATAGCTAAAGCTCAGAATCTGGCGATCTTCCTGCCAGTTAAGCGTGAGGGTGACGTGGTTATCCGGCAGTAAAGGCGCCTGGAATTTTATGTTCTGAATGGAGTGAAAACGCCAGCCGGGCGCGAGCAGGGCAAGCGCGTAGCTCATCGCCCAGTCGATTTGCGCCACGCCGGGGAGTAATGGTTGCACGGCAAAATGACCGCGAAACCAGAACAGATCTGCCCTGAGATGCAAAACAATCTCAAGGTGATTCGCTTGTGCCTGATGGCGCTCGATTTCATGGGGCTTCATGAAATAACTCCTGTAATTGCGCATAGACACGCTTGTTCATACTGTTTACTGGCATTTCATCAATAACGCGCCAGTAACGCGGAATGGCAACTGGCTCCAGCGTCGGGCGCAGTAATCGCCGCCAGGTCATTTCCTGGCTATGCCCGCCACCGTTCTGCCATTGCAGATGAGCTTCGTCATCCAGCACCAGCAAAACGCCAATGCACTGACGCCCGCCGCGCGTAACGGGAACTGCCGCCACCTCGCGAATATCGTCCAGCGCCAGCAGACGCTGTTCCACTTCCTGCAGAGAAATACGTTTTTCTTCAATCTTAACGATGCGCCCACGACGCCCCATCAGATGAAACTGACCGTCTTCAGTAAACTGCAAGATATCGTCGAGTAACAGGCCGTTATCTTCCGTCATCAGCGGTGAAAAGAGGCGAAAAGAATCACCTTCTGCCTGGAACTGCATACCTGGGAAAGGCAGCCAGCGGCGTTGCTCCTGTTCGCGGTAACGCCAGGCGATGACGCCGGTTTCCGTGCTGCCGTAGATTTCATCAGGCCAGACGCGCAGCCAGCTCGCGGTGTGTTGTACGTCCTGCCACGGCAGCTCACCGCCAGCAGAGAGAAGCACCTGAACAGGCGGCGGGGATAGCTGAGCATCCAGACGCTTCAAAAATGCCGGGCTGCTGATGAAGATATAGCGATGCTGATGACTCAACGCGGCAAACTGTTCGACATACCAGAGCATGGCGGCATGCAGGGGTAATCCCAGCGCCATTGGCAAGAAAATGCGAAAAGTCAGGCCGTACAAATGCTGCGGCAATACGGAACCGACCACCCGACAACCCGCCAGACGTGCGCCTAATCGTTCAGCCAGCAGTTCTGCTTCACGGTCCAGCAAATGAACAGGTTTAATCACCCGCTTCGGCTGTCCCGTGGAACCAGAGGTAAATAGCTCGATATAAGCGTCTGGCGCTATAGCAGCAAAGGTGAATGATTGTGGCGCGACTTGTGGGGAACTTGCTACCAACAGCAATGAACCTTGCCAGTTAAGTTCGCTGTCGCTAAGCACACCATCGAACAGTTCACGTTGCTCATTAAGCTGGATGACGCGGTTATGCCCCGGAAGCACCGGCGTTTTTCCGGCGTGTAGCGTGGCGAGCAGGGCAACGATAAACAGATAGCTGTTCTCAAAGCATAGCGCCCAGCGTTTCCCGGGCTGTTGCTGTAAACGGCAGATAAGTTGCGCGACATCGTGACGCAAATCGCCCAGCGTCCAGGTGCTTTCGTCCAGCCACGCAATGGGCGTGTCATCAGGGCGTGGCGCAGTCAGCCAGCGTGCAAGCGGTAAGGTCTGCTTCATGAGCGATCTCTTTTCATCACCTGACGGCGCACCAGCCATTCACCAGCCATTAATGTTCCCATCAACAAATAAGCGATCATGCCGTTCCAGGCAGTCCATAACGACATATCGCCATGCAGCGCGGTAAAGAGGGCAATTCCGCCGTTGATGATGAAAAAGCCGCACCAGATTTGCGTGACGTGGCGGGTATAGCGCACGCCCTTTTCTGGAAGGTCTGGCTCCTGCAAACGCGCCAACCGCTCAACTATCGGCATTGCCGACCACAGCGAACCGCCAAAAACCGCCAGCATTACCGCATTAACCACTACCGGGTAAAACAGCAGTAGCTGGTGCGTTTTCAACAGAAAGCTGGCGACACACAAGGCGATGCCCACGACAGCGACGATTTGTGTGACGACCTGGAGCGGCCCCGCCTGGCGACGGGTCTGGCGCAGGCGCAACAAAAGCAGCAGCGCCATCAGCGGCAACAGCCAATGCAGGCCGTTATGTGCCAAACCAAGCCAAATCACGAACGGCCAGGCGAGCAGCAATAATCCAGTCAGCAGCTTAATAATCGGTAGCGAGCGAATGCCCGACATCAGATCAGGCTTCTTGTAGCAGGCGTTCTACGGCCTCTACGACATCCTGGACTGTACGCACTGCTTTAAACTCTTCCGGCTTGATTTTCTTACCGGTTTTCTTTTGCAGGTGCACAATCATGTCAACGGCGTCGATGCTGTCCAGTTCCAGATCTTCGTACAGGCGCGCTTCAGGTTTGATGTCCTGCGGATCGATTTCAAACAGCTTGACCAGCAGGGCTGAGACTTCCTGATAGACGGTTTGTTGTTCTGTCATGATGGCTTTCCTCAGGCGCGTTGCGCAGCAATGAAAGAGGCCAGAGTGGCGACGGAGAAAAAGTGCTGACGCATCTCTTCACTTTCCGCGGAAAGTACAACGCCATATTCATTTTTCACTGCCAGCCCCAGTTCCAGGGCATCGATGGAATCCAGCCCTAAACCGTCGCCGAACAGCGGCGCATCGGTATCGATATCATCAGGAGTCAACTCGTCCAGATTGAGGGTGCTGATGATGAGATTTTTAATTTCCAGATAAAGCGCTTGCATTATTTATTCCTGAGAGAGGTAAACAACCTTGTTGTAATTGAAGCAAAAGATGCTGGTTTAACCGCCTTGCTGCCAGCGCCGGTTCTTGTGAAGTTGCATCGTAAAATTTATTGATTTCTACCCGCCCACGGACTTCAACCGTAAAAAACGGCCTGGCAGGCGGAACGTCATACCATTTACTTTGTTTATCCAGCAGATGCTCGCTACAGCCGATCGTCACGATGCGTAAATCGCTGGCACAGCGCACGGCAATATTCGCTGCCCCGCGCTGCAACGTCATTTTTTCACCAGGCTTCGTTCGCGTGCCTTCGGGGAAAATCAAGATAGTGTCGCCCTGTGCCAGTCGCTGTTGGCAACGGGGTAAGAGGGTTTCAGCTTCGCTGTTGATTAAATAATCTGCCGCCCGCACGACGCCGCCAAGAAAAGGATTTTTTAACAGCGCGCTTTTCACCAGGCAGTCAGTTTCTGGCATGACTGACGCCAGCAGTACGTAATCGATCAGCGTGGGATGATTGGCTACGACGAGGCAACCGCGTTCCTGACGTAAAATTTCAGCCCCATCAATCCGATAATCCAGCACGCCAAGCCCTTTTGCGACTGTTAAAAACAGACGAAAACTGGCGGCAATGCTGCGGCGCGCCACACGACGGCGGCGGGAAGTATCCCACACCAAAACTAACAATACGTTAAACCACACCACAGAGAGCAGTAGTCCGCCGAGGCCAAACAGGGCAAAACACAACCCGGTCATAACCAATCGCCATGCCCACTCCAGGCGCGACATCAGCTTACGCATCTGCGGCTCCAGCGCCATTGCACGCGCTCGCCAGGCAGTGAAAATTTATTAGCGTTTTGTAAATAGTGCTGTAAAAACAACATGCTTTGCGGCAGTGATGTTTCATTGCCCGCAATGGCTGGCTGTGTTTCACATTGCCAGTCATCGCCAGCTTCAATCACCAGCGCGACGGCGTACGGCCAGGTCGGCATTTCTGCTGGCAGTTGTGGGTGATAGAACTCAGGCAGAAAGCCATCAAAATCGACCATCAACACGCGCTGGTATCCCGCTTGTAACAGGCTAAGCACTTCACATAAACCTTGCTGGAAACTGTCGCGACCAGCCGAAAGCGATGACGAAACGATCGGTTGTTTGGCCGCAATGGTCAGGTTACCCACGGAAGAGTTGTGTACGGAGAGCGCGAAGTCTGTCGGAGAGAGTGCCTGTTCGGTTGCCAGTGCATGAACAATGCGGTAATTGCGTTCCAGTTCGCCATGACGACTGGTATACAAAACGGCGTCTATTTGATGGCGGCGTAGCATTGCCAGACCGCACTCCACGGCCAGTTTACTGCCAGAACTGAGACGGCGGGCGGTCATCATTGGCAATTCGCATAATTTTGCCAACGGTGCAGCAGGGTCAACCGCCCACGGCTGGCGCGACCATGCTTGCCATTGCTGGGCTTCGCTGAGTCCAGGCGCCAGTGCCTTCCAGTCGGTAATATTTAATGTAAATTTCATCAACGCGCGCCCGCGGTAAACCAAAATTATTAAGTGACGATTATTTCTTTTGGCATATCAATAATGTATGCCCAACGCCTAAATTATCGTGGCGCTCTGCTACCTGAAATCCTGCTTTATTCAGATAGTCGTAAAATTTCTCTGCGCTATAGAAACGGCTGTTACCGTTTGCCATGCAGGTGAAATAAAGTGAGGAGGCATTCAGGCTAAACGATGCCGCTTCAAACCGCTGCGCATCCCAGAACAACTCCATAATGCAAAGTTTTGCCCCGGGCTTCATTACGCTGGCAACTTTGCTGAGTATGCTAATTATTTGTTCGGGTGAAAAACAGTCTAAAAATTGACTCATCCACCAGATATCAGCCTCGCCCGGTAACGGCGCATCGCTTAGCATATCCACAGCATGGAAATCTATACGATCAGAAAAGCCTGCATTCGCGATATTTTCTTTGGCGAGCACGATTTGTTGTGGCAGATCTAATAACGTAACGGTGATGTTTTCGTTGTATTTACAGCAGCGCAAAGCCCACTTACCGGTATTGCCGCCTACATCGTACAAGGTTGTGGGGTTGTTGGCGAATACATAAGGCAGTGCGGCGTTAAATGCGCCATCTGAATAGTAATGATCAAACGCGAACCAGCTTTCACGGGCGGCGTCAGGTAATTGTGAAAGTGCCGGATATATCGTCGGCCAGTCGCCAAATACTTTTAACCCGGAAGGTTTGCCTTCATTGAGTGAATCGGCGAGGAAGAATAGCCCCTGATAACAGACATCCTGGGTGAAATCCATATTCACGCGCGTCATGGTGTCATGCAGGAGGTAATGACCGATTTTCGCCAGGTAATAAATTCCCTCTTTGCAGGTAATAATTCGCCCGCTTAAGCCCATATCTAACAGAACGCTGGCAGCATATTCGTTGATATGACTATTTTCGGTGATATCAGCCAGCGTTGCGCCATGTTTGCCTTGCCGATCCAGATAAGAAAGTACACCCGCATTACGCAGGCAGAGAGCTGTTTGAAAAAGCATGGGGGCAAAGGCAATGCGTTGAGCTTCGGTAATCGCATCCAGTGCGCTAAGAGAATCCTGTTCGTACATGTTGGGCACAACCTGTTAAGAGGGAATTAAATTATTATCGGACCGAAGCGGCCCGACTTTAGGGGAAATTACAAATCTGCGCCAGCCGACAAATTCAGTTGAATATCTTTGTCGAGATTGCGGACCCAGCGATTATAGTTTTTATGAATTTGTCCGCCTGATGCTTGCAGGTTCTGACTATTTTCATAATTGATATCGTAGCTGGATGCCGTGTAGTTAATGCGAATTTCTGCTGAATGATCGCGTGACTGTTGACGTGCTTTAATTACACCTTGTCCGGCTTCGGACATAATCCATTTGCGTTCAACGCCGGCTTTCAGAATCGCTTTTTTAACTTGATCCTGGGTATGACCGGCGCTGACGGTTGAGTGGACTTGATCAATTGGTGCAGTACGCGCACAACCCGCTAAAGCGCCGACAACAGCAATAGCAGCAAACCATTTCATGTAGTGTTTCATTAAAGCCCCATTAAAGTATTGTTTTTACGAGTAAAGCAGGATTTAACTGTAATTGCTGGTATCACTATTCTTTATTTAGCGAAAAATTTACTTATGAGATAAGTCAGTAAGTGCACATCAGAACAAATCATTTTGAGATGACTAAATTACTGCCAGCGGGGACCAACTATAAGTGAGTGAGAAAAATGAGGCAATAAAAATAACACAATATAATCAGTGCGTTCTCTGGGATGGGAATTTAATGATTATTCGGTGTTTATATATATTTGACTTAAGGAGTGGTTTTTAGAAATTAATTTTCTGAATAATATTGCATCATTTTCTCGAATCAAATGGCCACCGTTAGATAAACGGTGGCCATTGTCTGATCAGGGTGCGCTATTACCCCGGTAACCGACTTTTCGGTCTGCCCGGCCCCAGTAAAATCGCCAGTTTGCTACCGCCTTTAGTGGTTTCCATCCAGATTTTACAGACGCTGGTTAATGGCACCGAAAGTAGCATCCCTACCGGACCGAGCAGCCATCCCCAAACCAACAACGAAAGAAATACCACCATGGTGGACATCCCCAGGCGATGGCCCATCATCCGTGGTTCTAAAATATTGCCGATGACCATATGGACAACTAAAAACAATGCGCCGACCAGAATACATTCGTAAACACCATTAAACAGCAGCACCTGAATCATTGGCGGTACGGCGGAAATTACCGCGCCGATATTGGGGACGTAGTTGAGTAAAAAAGCCAGTACCGCCCACATCAGCGCAAACTGCACGCCCATCAGCGCCAGCCCCAGCCAGACGATAACGCCCGTCCATAAACTTAGCAGCGTTTTTAATGCCAGATAATGCGAAACGCCTTTTAATGCGCGGTGTAATCCGGCGATGTGAATCTGTGGGTTATTCAACGCAAAGCGCATTTTGTAAGGGACGTGGCGTACTTCAAACAACATAAAAACAACGGTCATCACCAGCAGAAGTACGCTCGCCATTGCCCCGGAAAGCCCGGTCATTAAAGCGGTGGTGAAGGTAACCACTTTTTCTGAATCCATCCGCTGCAACATTCGTTCCGGCGACATATGCAAATTAAGAAAAGGCAGCATCTCCTGCAATTTAAAAAGCTTGCGCGTCAGCTCCTTATTAAACTTCGGCAGCATAGAGATGAATTCGTTAAACGATGCCGCCAGCACACCGACCAGCGCAGTAAGCGCAATCAACATCACTACGACCACAATCGTAATGGCAACGGGACGCTGAACTCCGCGACGAATAAACCAGGTCACCAGTGGATTGAGGACGATGGCGAAAAACAGCGCCAGTAACAATTGCACAATGATATCTGCCGCTGCGTGAATACCTGCGAGGATTACTACCAGTGAAGCCAGCTTGAGTAGAATGTGCATGCCCGTTTTATCGGGTTGAGATGTTTCCATTGGGGCTTCCTTATGACTTTTTGTATTAAGTGTAGCGGGAGTCACGCCAGCAATATTCTGATTCTTCTTGCTGATTTACACGCCACCACGTGGTAAAAATGAAACACTGTTGTAAAAATGTGGTGCTTCTCATGCCCGTACCTGTTGCCGAACCGGCGCTTAACGGAATGCGTCTGAATTTGCGCATTGTCTCCATTGTCATGTTTAACTTCGCCAGCTATCTGACCATTGGGTTACCGCTCGCCGTGCTACCGGGCTATGTCCATGATGTGATGGGCTTTAGCGCCTTCTGGGCGGGGTTGGTTATCAGCCTGCAATATTTCGCCACGTTGCTGAGTCGTCCTCATGCCGGGCGTTATGCTGATTTGCTGGGGCCAAAAAAGATTGTCGTCTTCGGTTTGTGCGGCTGCTTTTTGAGCGGGCTGGGTTATCTGGTGGCTGGGTTAACCGCCAGTCTGCCAATTATCAGTCTGTTATTACTTTGCCTGGGGCGCGTGATTCTTGGGATTGGGCAAAGTTTTGCCGGAACGGGGTCGACACTGTGGGGCGTTGGCGTGGTCGGTTCGCTGCATATCGGGCGAGTGATTTCGTGGAATGGCATTGTCACTTACGGAGCGATGGCGATGGGCGCGCCGTTAGGTGTGGTGTTTTATCACTGGGGCGGTTTGCAGGCGTTGGCATTAATCATTATGGGCGTGGCGCTGGTGGCTATTTTGTTGGCAATACCGCGTCCGACGGTGAAAGCCAGTAAAGGCAAACCTCTGCCGTTTCGCGCGGTACTTGGGCGCGTCTGGCTGTACGGTATGGCGCTAGCGTTGGCTTCCGCCGGGTTTGGCGTTATCGCCACCTTTATCACGCTGTTTTATGACGCTAAAGGCTGGGACGGTGCGGCCTTCGCGCTGACGTTGTTTAGCTGTGCGTTTGTTGGAACGCGATTGTTATTCCCTAACGGCATAAACCGCATTGGTGGCTTAAACGTGGCGATGCTCTGCTTTAGCGTTGAGATAATCGGCCTACTGCTGGTTGGCGTGGCGACTATGCCGTGGATGGCGAAAATCGGCGTCTTACTGGCGGGGGCGGGCTTTTCGCTGGTGTTCCCGGCATTGGGCGTAGTGGCGGTCAAAGCGGTGCCGCAGCAGAATCAGGGGGCGGCGCTGGCAACCTACACCGTATTTATGGATTTATCGCTTGGCGTGACCGGACCACTGGCAGGGCTGGTGATGAGTTGGGCGGGCGTACCGGTGATTTATCTGGCGGCGGCGGGGCTGGTCGCAATCGCGTTATTGCTGACGTGGCGATTAAAAAAACGGCCTCCGGTGGAAGCACCTGAGGCCGTTTCGTCATCTTAAAACTTACTGAATAACCAGCGTGTTAATGATGTTTTCTGCGGTGGTCTGCGCTTTTTGCTGATCGTCAGCAGGCAGTGTGATTTGCATTGTCAGCAGTTGGTTGCCCACGTTACCCAGAATGACGGAAGAGTACGCCGTCTGGCCTTTAGCAGAGATAACGCTGTCTAACTGCTGCATTTTGTGACCTTTCAGCTCAATGGCTTTGTTGGTCACCACTTGCAGCTGTGGATCGCGGCTACGTTGCTGATCTTCCAGACGCTTCGCCAGCACAGCCAGGTCTTCTTTCGGATCATCGCCCATAATAACAATCACCGCTTTCTGCCCGGTGGCGTCGGACCAGACGTGCATGTTATTGGCCTGTGTTCCCAGCTTACCGCTCTGGTCGGTCATATCCGCTGGCAGCGAGAAGCTTAACTTGCCATCAAGCAGGTTGACGGGATTCGCGGTAGCGTTACTTTCCGCGACTGTACCTTCCGCTGTAGCGTTAGTGTCTTTATCATCACAGGCCGCAAGCCCCATAACCAGCAGGCCAATTCCGACATATTTAACCAGATTGCGCATTGACATCTTCCTTTCGATAAACGGCCATAACGGCTCATTCATCCATCTTATCACAAGTCTGATAACGAACCTTTAACTGGCCTGCAAAGCGTTGATTTCGGATTTATCTGCCAGTCTTTTCAATAGCATATTGAGTAATACGCCATACATTGGCAGGAAAAAAACGATGCTGATTAACACTTTGAAACAGTAATCAACCAGCGCGATTTCCATCCAGTGTTCGGCCATAAAGGCATCCGGACTACGCCAGAAAGCAATGAAGAAGAAGGCCAGTGTGTCACTGACGTTACCGAACAGTGTGGACGCCGTCGGTGCCAGCCACCAGCGGCGATTCTGGCGCAGGCGGTTAAATACATGCACGTCGAGGATCTGCCCCAGTGCGTAGGCCATAAAACTGGCGGCAGCGATACGGGCGACAAACAGGTTGAAGTGGGCGAGAGCGCCGAATCCCTGCCATGAACCCATATAGAACAGCGACGAGATGACATAGGAGATCAATAACGCAGGGATCATCACCGCAAAGATGATACGACGGGCCAGCGGTGCGCCAAAAATACGCACGGTCAGGTCGGTAGCAAGAAAAATAAACGGAAAGCTAAACGCGCCCCAGGTGGTATGAAAACCAAAAATGGAGACAGGAAGCTGAACCAGATAGTTACTGGAGGTGATCACCAGCAGATGAAATAACGATAACCAGAACAACGCCTTATAGCGTTGAGTTTGTGAGGAAACGTTCATATTGTACCTTTTTGATTAGCCATTGGGGTGAGGGAACCCAATACGTACGACACGTCTGTTACCTTAACATAATAACGTGCTTACCCTTTTTTCGAGCCGCCGCATGATACTGCTTTACGTTGACAATGCAATGGTTAATTTTCACGCAATCGTTAACCTGGTTTGCTTACGGACTCACAGAGCGTAAACTAGCGCCGTTTTTTTATGTGATGAGAAGAAAATGACCGATCTCTTTTCCAGCCCTGACCACACACTCGACGCGCTTGGCCTGCGCTGCCCGGAACCGGTGATGATGGTGCGCAAAACCGTGCGCAATATGCAGCCTGGCGAAACGTTGCTGATTATTGCTGATGATCCGGCGACGACTCGCGATATTCCTGGGTTTTGTACCTTTATGGAACACGAACTGGTTGCTAAAGAGACGGATGGCTTGCCTTATCGTTATTTGATTCGCAAATCGGGTTAAGGTGGAGCAGGCTAGCGGACCGATCGCGCTCAATTTTGCGGTTTGCAACGGGTTTGTAGGACGGATAAAACGTTCAAGCAGCATCTGGCGATACGGTGCGCAATGCCTGATGCGACGCTGTCGCGTCTTATCATGCCTACGAGTTCGATGCCTTGTGTAGGCCGGATAAGGCGTTCACGCCGCATCCGGCGGTGGTGCGCAATGCCTGATGCGACGCAGCCGCATCTTATCATGCCTATGAGTTCGATGCCCTGTGTAGGCCGGATAAAGCGTTCAAGCTGCATCTGCGATACGGTGCACAATGCCTGATGCGACGCTGCCGCGTCTTATCATGCCTACGAGTTCGATGCTCTGTGTAGGCCAGATAAGGCGTTCACGCCGCATCCGGCACGCAATAGTAATGGAATGCACAAATGGATTATTTAATTCCAGTTTGTCTGGCATTGCTGGTATTGCTGGCGATGTTCGCCCCCAATTGGCTGATGCCTGTTTTTATCATCATGGGGGGATGGCTGGGGGTACTTGCCTGTGGTTGGCTCTGGTTAATGATTTTTTTACCTTTACTTAGTGGTGTCGGGCTTGCTTATGCCATGTGGTTGATGTTCAAAAGGCCATCATTAGCATCCCGCCTGGTTGCTGCATGCTGTGTTATCTCAGTCATTCTGATGTTAGCGCTATATTACGCTATTCTGACCATGCCGCCGTTCCCGCCTCAGCACTAAGCCTGATAGCCAGAGGCTATCAGGCAACACCTTTATCTCCTGCGCAACAACCTTAATGCATTCGCCGTTACCAGCACCGTCGCCCCCGTATCTGCCAGCACTGCCAGCCACAGGCCGGTCATCCCTAATAGCGTAGTGATGAGGAAAACGCCTTTCAGCCCCAGCGCAATGGTGATGTTCTGGCGGATATTGGCGTGAGTGGCGCGCGCCAGTTCAATCATTTGCACCAGACCGCGCAGGTGGTTATGGGTTAACGCTGCATCGGCGGTTTCCAGCGCCACGTCTGTGCCGCTACCCATTGCAATCCCGATGGCGGCAGCTTTCATTGCTGGCGCGTCGTTAATACCGTCACCGACCATTGCCAGCGGCGCATGTTGATTCAGCTCGGTCACCGCTTTGACTTTATCTTCCGGCAACAGGCCCGCTTTAAATTCCAGCCCCAGTTCCCCGGCGATTGCCGCCGCTGCGCGTGGATTATCGCCAGTGAGGATCACCCCTTTGACGCCCAGCGCGTTCAGTTCATTGATAGCAGTTGCGGCATCGGCGCGCAGGGTGTCCTGCAATGCAATGACACCCAGCACGTCATCGTTACGTACCACCAGCACTACCGTTTGCCCGGCGCTTTCCAGTTCATTAATCAAACCGGCGAATGCATCAGCAGGATGTTTTCCGGCAGCGCAAATCAATACGCGCTCACCGTTAACCTGCGCTTCAATGCCGGACCCGACCAGCGCCCGCTGTGACTCGGCGGCGGGAATGGCGAGTGCAGCGACCTGCGCTTCACGAACTATGGCTTGCGCAAGTGGATGCGTTGCGCCTTGCTCGACCGCCGCCGCCAGTGTCAGCAGTTCAGATTCGCTAATACCCGTTGCCGGATGGATGGCGGTAACGCGTGGTTTCCCGACGGTCAGCGTTCCGGTTTTATCAAACGCCACCTGGGTAACGCGACCTAGCTGTTCCAGTGCCGCGCCACCTTTAATCAATGCCCCTCGACGTGCCGCCGCCGCCAGCCCGGAAGTAATTGCCGCGGGCGTGGAGATAACTAACGCACACGGGCAACCAATCAGTAGCAGCGTCAGACCTTTATAAATCCACTCCTGCCAGCTTGCGGCAAACAGCAGCGGCGGAACCAGCGTTACCAACAGAGCGACGGCCATAATCGCGGGCGTATAGATACGGCTGAAACGGTCGATAAACCGCTCAATGGGCGCGCGGCGCTCTTCGGCTTCTTCGATCAGTTTCAGAATCCGGTCAATGGCGCTGGCACCCGGTTCTGACAGCACTTCCAGTGTCACCAGACGGTCTACGCTGGTGGCGCCTGCAGGAACTTTATCGCCCGTTGCGCGCTCCACCGGAATGGATTCTCCGGTCAGGGCGCTTTCATCAAAACTGGCAAACGGTGAGAGCAGTTTACCGTCGGCAGGCAAACGCCCACCTGCCGCAACTTCAATCACATCGCCAGGGCGCAGGCTATTGATCGCCACCTCTTCCCGCTCACCGTTACGCAGGCGCGTGGCGGTTTCTGGTTTCAACGCCATTAACGCGCTAACGCCCTGACGTGCGCGGCTGGCGGCCCAGCCTTCCAGTCGTTCGCCAATCAAAAACAGCAGCAACACCATCGCAGCTTCAGCCGTTGCGCCAATAAACAGCGCACCAATGGCGGCTACGCTCATTAACGTTTCAATAGCAAAGTAACTGCCGGATTTGATCAGCCGTAATGCCTGACGAGCAATTGGGTACAGCCCAACCAGCGTGGTCGCGATAAACGCCAGTTGACCAAACGGATGATTGAACTGCTCCAGTCCCCAACTGATTGCCATCATCACGATAAGCGTAATCAGCGGCAGATTCTCTTTCAGGCGTGATGCTTGCGGTTCGTCGGCGGCCTGTTCATCGCGCAGGGAATAGCCTGCTTTTTGCACCGCAGATTCAACTTGTGCACGGATGTCATTGTCGGCATCAACCACCAGCTTCTCGGTGGCGAACAACACCTGCACCTGATTCACGCCTGCAAGCTGGCGCACGGCATTTTCTACCTTGCGCGCACAGGCAGCACAGTCCATGCCGCTGACTTTCCAGCTATAGCGGTTGCCGGAGACGTTTTCAGAAAGGGGGGGCGTACTGGAACATGCGCCGTCGCAGCAACAGTCGTTGGCGTTCTTTACTGGTGTTAGCGGTTTGAACGCAGCAAATTGAGGGGCTTTCTTGCCGAGATTGTCAGGAGTCGACATGGCATCCTCCGGTTAAGTTTTTTCTCATTAACCGAAGGATACACTCTGGAGTCGACTCCAGAGTCAAGTTTTATCAGAGATACAGCGAGCGGACGATGAGGAAGTGACCAGCAAAGTAGCAGGCAGCAGCAATCGCGTTATCGGCCCGGAAGCGGCGGCGATAGTGGCTACCCAGCCAGACAAAGTTGCTGATAAACAGTAACGAAGCGCCGACAAACGCAGAGAGCGCCGGAGCGGTCGGGCGGAAGAACCACAGTTCGCCTGCCAGCCACACCATCACCAGCGTCATACCGACAAAGGTACAAATGGGCCAGCGTAACTCTTCCAGGCGTGTCCAGATAATGGCCAGCAACAGCGCGCCCAGTACCAGCAGCACCAGCGGCAATGGCCAGAAGAAAGAGAGCGTCATCTGGCTGGCAAAATAGATGGTGTACAGCAGGTGCGAGAGGAAAAATGCGCCAATGGCGTACATCAGACGCTGACGTGGTAATAGCGTTAGCGCATCGCCCAGCAGCGACGCACATAGCCCCGCCAGTACCAGATAGCTAATGGCGTCGAACATCGGCGCTTGCCAGGCCAGCAACAGCAGGAGAAGAAGAGTTAACGGTTTAAACACCCAGCGTTGCCAGGTTGAACCACGATAGGAGGCATCCACAGATAGCCATGCGGAAAGACAGACAGCGATAAACGACCAAAGCATCTTAGTTCCTTGAATTCGTTATTATTTAGTAAGCGGAATGCCTACAGTCTTGCTATTCAGTTTAGTGGCGAGGGCGGACAGATGACAACACCATAACGGGCAGGGTATGCTTATTTCCGCATTTTCCGATAAGGTACAAAGATGAGTAAACCACCTCTTTTCTTTATTGTTATCATTGGCTTAATTGTTGTCGCTGCATCGTTTCGCTTTATGCAGCAGCGGCGGGAAAAAGTTGATAATGATATGGCACCGCTCCAGCAAAAGCTGGTGGTGGTGAGTAACAAGCGGGAAAAACCAATTAACGATCGCCGTTCGCGCCAGCAGGAAGTGACTCCCGCTGGCACCAGTGTGCGCTATGAGGCAAGCTTCAAACCGCAAAGCGGTGGACTGGAGCAGACGTTCCGTCTAGATGCCCAGCAGTACCACGCCCTGACAGTGGGTGATAAAGGTACGCTGAGCTATAAAGGCACGCGTTTTGTCAGCTTTGCTGGCGAAGAATAAGGTTATTTTTTAACTTTAAATTTCTTCTGCCAGGCCAGCAGTTCAAACACGCCGAAAAGGAAAATACGCACCTTTTCGGCACTGCTTAGCTGCGGACCATCCTTCGGCAAAGTGGATTTCAATAGCGCCAGCTGCATACCATGCATCAGCACGGTAAAAATCAGCGCCACGTTAACGAAAATATTCAGCGGTCGCGGAAATGGCTGAACAATATTGAGGATTAAAAATCCCCATACGCAAAGCATTAACAAACGTCCAATATTAATCAGCATCACTTTCTCCTTGTGTTTCACGCTGATACAACCGATAAGCAACTTGACCCGCCACTTTTTCCCGATATAACGACCAGTTTGCCGGAACAGTGGGCAGACCGTTTTCGACTTCACTCTCGACATATATCCAGGCTTCGTCAGCCAGCCAGCCGTTGTCTTCCAGTAAATTAATGGTTTCTTCCAACAAGCCTCGGCGGAATGGCGGATCGACAAACACGATATTATGCGGTGTGCCTTTTTGCGCCAGGAATGACATTGCATTGCTGTTAACCACCCGCGCATTATCTGCTTTCAGGGTTGCCAGATTCTTGATTAATTGCTGATGCACCGCACGATCCATCTCAATCAGCGTGGCGCCCGCAGCGTAGCGAGACAAGGCTTCCAGCCCCAGCGCGCCGCTACCGGCGAAGCAATCCAGACATTGCGCATCGACGATAACCGGAGCCAGCCAGTTAAATAACGTTTCGCGCACGCGATCGGTGGTGGGGCGCAGGCCTGGGCTGTCCGGAACCGGGAGTTTACGGCCTCGCCACTGCCCGCCAATAATGCGGATTTGGCCGCTACCGGAATGATTCGGTTTTTTCATGATAAATTGCTCAATCCGCCAGATAACACATAATTGCAGGCGGTGATGTGTATTCAGTTAAGTGATAGACTATTTCATCATTTTTTTAGCTGCTATGTACATAGCGTTAACGCTGTGCCATGAAGCAACAGCGAGGAGTGTAGTCGCAGATGGCGAAAGAAAAAAAACGTGGCTTTTTTTCCTGGCTGGGCTTTGGTCAAAAAGAGCAGACCCCGGAAAAAGAGACAGAAGTCCAAAATGATCAATCGGTTGTAGAAGAAACTGTCCAGGCAGAAGAGCCTGCGAAGGTTGCTGAACAACCTGTTGAGGAGTTGCCGCAGTCCCATACTGAAGCCGAGGCGGAAACTTTTGCTGCCGAAGTGGTGGAAGTGACGGAACAGGTTGCCGAAAGCGAGAAAGTGCAGCCTGACGCTGTTGTCGAAGCGGAAGCCAGTGCGCAGCCAGAACTCGTAGTGGAAGAATCGCCAGCACCGGTAGTTGAACCTGAAGTCACGCCGGAGCCAGTGGCTATCGAGCGTGAAGAGCTGCCGTTGCCGGAAGACGTCAACGCCGAAGAGGTTTCGCCAGAAGAATGGCAGGCAGAAGCGGAAACCGTGGAGATTGTCGAAGCGGCGCAAGAAGAAGCGGCTAAAGAAGAAATCACCGACGAAGAGCTGGAAGCACAGGCGCTGGCTGCCGAAGCGGCAGAAGAGGCGGTGATGGTGGTTCCTCCGGCAGAAGAAGAGCAGCCGGTGGAAGAAATTGCCCAGGAGCAAGAAAAACCGACCAAAGAAGGTTTCTTCGCGCGCCTGAAACGCAGCCTGTTAAAAACCAAAGAAAATCTCGGTTCCGGATTTATCAGCCTGTTCCGCGGTAAAAAAATCGACGATGATCTGTTTGAGGAGCTGGAAGAGCAGCTTTTGATCGCCGATGTGGGTGTGGAAACCACGCGTAAAATCATCACCAATCTGACAGAAGGCGCATCCCGCAAGCAGCTTCGTGACGCCGAGGCGCTCTATGGCCTGCTGAAAGAAGAGATGGGCGAGATTCTGGCGAAAGTCGATGAACCACTGAACGTCGAAGGCAAAGCGCCGTTTGTGATCCTGATGGTCGGCGTCAATGGCGTGGGGAAAACCACGACGATTGGCAAGCTGGCGCGTCAGTTTGAACAGCAAGGTAAATCGGTGATGCTGGCGGCGGGCGATACTTTCCGTGCGGCAGCGGTTGAGCAGCTTCAGGTCTGGGGTCAGCGCAACAATATCCCGGTGATTGCCCAGCATACTGGTGCGGATTCCGCCTCTGTTATCTTCGACGCCATTCAGGCTGCGAAGGCGCGTAATGTTGACGTTCTGATTGCCGATACCGCCGGACGCTTGCAGAACAAATCGCACCTGATGGAAGAGCTGAAGAAAATCGTCCGCGTGATGAAGAAACTCGACGTTGAAGCCCCGCATGAAGTTATGCTGACTATCGATGCCAGCACCGGGCAGAATGCGGTAAGCCAGGCCAAATTGTTCCACGAAGCGGTTGGCTTAACCGGCATCACGTTAACGAAACTGGACGGCACGGCGAAAGGCGGGGTAATTTTCTCGGTGGCTGACCAGTTTGGTATTCCTATCCGCTATATTGGTGTCGGCGAACGTATTGAGGATTTGCGTCCGTTTAAGGCGGACGACTTTATAGAGGCACTTTTTGCCCGAGAGGATTAACAATGATTCGCTTTGAACATGTCAGCAAGGCTTATCTCGGTGGGAGACAGGCGCTGCAGGGCGTTACGTTTCATATGCAGCCGGGTGAGATGGCGTTTCTGACCGGTCATTCCGGTGCAGGGAAAAGTACCCTCCTGAAGCTGATCTGTGGGATTGAGCGGCCAAGCGCCGGGAAAATCTGGTTTAGCGGCCATGACATCACGCGTCTGAAAAACCGTGAAGTTCCGTTTCTGCGCCGCCAGATCGGCATGATTTTCCAGGATCACCATCTACTGATGGACCGTACTGTCTATGATAACGTGGCGATCCCGTTGATTATCGCCGGTGCCAGCGGTGACGATATTCGTCGCCGTGTATCGGCGGCGCTGGACAAAGTCGGGCTACTGGACAAAGCGAAAAACTTTCCAATACAGCTTTCTGGCGGTGAACAGCAGCGCGTTGGCATTGCCCGCGCGGTGGTGAACAAACCTGCGGTACTGCTGGCGGACGAACCGACCGGTAACCTGGATGATGCGCTGTCAGAAGGGATTTTACGTCTGTTTGAAGAGTTTAATCGCGTTGGGGTAACAGTATTGATGGCTACACACGACATCAACCTGATTTCACGACGTTCCTATCGCATGCTCACCCTGAGCGATGGTCACTTGCATGGAGGCGTGGGCCATGAATAAGCGCGATGCAATCAATCATATCCGGCAGTTTGGCGGGCGTCTTGATCGCTTCCGTAAATCGGCTGGCGGCTCTGGCGACGGGGGGCGTAACGCGCCGAAACGCGCGAAGTCCTCGCCAAAACCGGCAAATCGCAAAACCAACGTTTTCAACGAACAGGTGCGCTATGCGTTCCACGGCGCTTTGCAGGATCTGAAAAGCAAACCGTTCGCCACGTTTCTAACCGTGATGGTCATCGCCATCTCCCTGACGCTGCCAAGCGTCTGTTATATGGTGTACAAAAACGTTAACCAGGCGGCGACGCAGTATTATCCGTCACCACAAATCACCGTTTATCTACAAAAAACACTGGATGATGACGCCGCAGCAGGCGTAGTGGCGCAGCTACAGGCCGAGCAGGGCGTGGAGAAAGTGAACTATCTTTCTCGTGAAGACGCACTGGGCGAGTTCCGTAACTGGTCTGGCTTTGGCGGCGCGCTGGATATGCTGGAGGAAAACCCGCTTCCGGCAGTAGCGGTGGTGATCCCGAAACTCGATTTTCAGGGGACGGAGTCACTGAATACGCTGCGCGATCGAATCACTCAGATTAACGGCATTGACGAAGTGCGGATGGATGACAGCTGGTTTGCCCGTCTGGCGGCGTTGACCGGGCTGGTCGGGCGCGTTTCGGCGATGATCGGCGTGTTGATGGTGGCGGCCGTGTTCCTCGTCATCGGCAACAGCGTACGTCTGAGCATCTTTGCTCGCCGTGACTCCATCAACGTGCAGAAACTGATTGGTGCGACGGATGGTTTCATCCTTCGCCCGTTCCTGTACGGCGGTGCGCTGCTGGGATTTTCTGGCGCATTGTTGTCATTAATTTTGTCAGAAATTCTGGTACTGCGTTTGTCGTCAGCGGTGGCGGAAGTGGCGCAGGTTTTCGGAACTAAGTTTGATATCAATGGCTTATCTTTCGATGAATGTCTGCTTTTGCTGCTGGTGTGTTCGATGATTGGCTGGGTGGCAGCCTGGCTTGCCACGGTACAACATTTACGCCATTTTACGCCTGAATAATAAAAGCGTGTTATACTCTTTCCCTGCAATGGGTTCCGTAGCAGGGAAAGAGACCCCGTTGTCTCTTCCCGGTATTTCATCTCTATGTCACATTTTGTGCGTAATTTATTCACAGCGTTGCATTGAACTTGTGGATAAAATCACGGTCTGATAAAACAGTGAATGATAACCTCATTGCTCTTAAGCTCTGGCACAGTTGTTGCTACCACTGAGGCGCCAGAAGATATCGATTGAGAGGATTTGAATGACTGACAAAATGCAAAGTTTAGCTTTAGCCCCTGTTGGCAACCTGGATTCCTACATCCGGGCAGCTAACGCGTGGCCGATGTTGTCGGCTGACGAGGAGCGGGCGCTGGCTGAAAAGCTGCATTACCATGGCGATCTGGAAGCAGCTAAAACGCTGATCCTGTCTCACCTGCGGTTTGTTGTTCATATTGCTCGTAATTATGCGGGCTATGGCCTGCCACAGGCGGATTTGATTCAGGAAGGTAACATCGGCCTGATGAAAGCAGTGCGCCGTTTTAACCCGGAAGTGGGTGTGCGCCTGGTCTCCTTCGCCGTTCACTGGATCAAAGCAGAGATCCACGAATACGTTCTGCGTAACTGGCGTATCGTCAAAGTTGCGACCACCAAAGCGCAACGCAAACTGTTCTTCAACCTGCGTAAAACCAAGCAGCGTCTGGGCTGGTTTAACCAGGACGAAGTCGAAATGGTGGCCCGTGAACTGGGCGTAACCAGCAAAGACGTGCGTGAGATGGAGTCACGTATGGCAGCGCAGGACATGACCTTTGACCTGTCTTCCGACGACGATTCCGATAGCCAGCCGATGGCTCCGGTGCTCTATCTGCAGGATAAATCATCCAACTTTGCCGACGGCATTGAAGATGATAACTGGGAAGAGCAGGCGGCAAACCGCCTGACCGATGCGATGCAAGGTCTGGACGAGCGTAGCCAGGACATCATCCGCGCGCGCTGGCTGGACGAAGACAACAAGTCCACGTTGCAGGAACTGGCTGACCGTTACGGTGTTTCCGCTGAGCGTGTGCGTCAGCTGGAAAAGAACGCGATGAAAAAACTTCGCGCTGCTATTGAAGCGTAATTTCCGCTGTTAAGCAGAGAACCCTGGATGAGAGTCCGGGGTTTTTGTTTTTTGGGCCTCTGCAATAATCAATTTCCCCCTCCGGCAAAACGCCAATCCCCACGCAGATTGTTAATAAACTGTCAAAATAGCTATTCCAATATCATAAAAATCGGGTATGTTTTAGCAGAGTATGCTGCTAAAGCACGGGTAGCCATGCATAAAACGAAATAAAGTGCTGAATAACAACATCACAACACACGTAATAACCAGAAGAATGGGGATTCTCAGGATGAATATAAAGGGTAAAGCGTTACTGGCAGGATGTATCGCGCTGGCATTCAGCAATATGGCTCTGGCGGAAGATATTAAAGTTGCGGTCGTGGGCGCGATGTCTGGTCCGGTGGCCCAGTACGGTGACCAGGAGTTTACTGGCGCAGAGCAGGCGGTTGCAGATATCAACGCTAAAGGCGGTATCAAAGGCAACAAACTGCAAATCGTAAAATATGACGATGCCTGTGACCCGAAACAAGCGGTCGCGGTGGCGAACAAAGTCGTTAACGATGGCATTAAATACGTGATTGGTCACCTCTGTTCTTCATCAACGCAGCCAGCGTCTGACATCTACGAAGACGAAGGCATTTTAATGATCACCCCAGCGGCAACCGCGCCAGAGCTGACCGCGCGCGGCTATAAGTTGATTATGCGCACCACCGGCCTGGACTCCGACCAGGGACCGACGGCGGCGAAATATATTCTTGAGAAAGTGAAACCGCAGCGTATTGCTATCGTCCACGACAAACAACAGTACGGTGAAGGTCTGGCGCGTGCGGTGCAGGACGGCCTGAAGAAAGGCAATGCTAACGTGGTGTTCTTTGATGGCATCACCGCTGGGGAAAAAGATTTCTCAACGCTGGTGGCGCGTCTGAAGAAAGAGAATATCGACTTCGTTTACTACGGCGGCTACCACCCGGAAATGGGGCAAATCCTGCGTCAGGCACGCGCGGCAGGGCTGAAAACTCAGTTTATGGGGCCGGAAGGCGTGGCTAACGTCTCGCTGTCTAATATCGCGGGCGAGTCAGCGGAAGGGCTGCTGGTGACCAAGCCGAAGAACTACGATCAGGTTCCGGCGAACAAACCGATTGTTGACGCGATCAAAGCGAAAAAACAGGATCCAAGCGGAGCGTTCGTCTGGACCACCTACGCCGCGCTGCAATCTTTGCAGGCGGGCCTGAATCAGTCAGATGATCCGGCTGAGATCGCTAAATACCTGAAAGCGAACTCGGTTGATACCGTGATGGGACCACTGACCTGGGATGAGAAAGGCGACCTGAAAGGTTTTGAGTTCGGCGTATTTGACTGGCACGCCAATGGCACGGCGACCGATGCGAAGTAACAGATAGATAAATGAAAATGCCCGATGCGCTTAACGGCTATCGGGTTTTTTTGTGTTTGTCGAAATGGTTGTAGAAAGATTAAACAATCCAGGATATGCTTATTGTACGGTGATGTGCCGTACATATTATACGGAGCAGGAGAGTTCACATGTCTGCTGTTAAAAAGCAGCGTATCGATCTGCGTTTAACTGACGATGATAAAAGTATGATTGAGGAAGCGGCAGCGATATCTAATCAGTCCGTCAGCCAATTTATGTTGAACAGCGCTTCACAGCGGGCTGCGGAAGTGATTGAACAGCATCGGCGGATGATCCTCAATGAGGAATCCTGGACGCGGGTGATGGATGCGCTGAGTAATCCCCCGTCGCCAGGTGAAAAGCTAAAACGCGCGGCAAAACGTCTTCAGGGAATGTAATAATTTATGGATGATCTGACGATAGAGATTCTGACCGATGATGCAGATTATGATCTACAGCGATTCGACTGCGGCGAGGAAGCGTTAAATCTCTTTCTGACGACACATCTGGTTCGTCAACATCGCAATAAAATTCTGCGAGCGTATATCCTTTGTCGCAACACTCCAGAACGTCAGGTGCTGGGATATTACACATTATCCGGCAGTTGTTTTGAACGAGCCGCATTGCCCTCGAAATCGAAACAGAAAAAAATTCCCTACAAAAATATTCCCAGCGTCACTCTTGGGCGTCTGGCAATTGATCGTTCATTACAGGGGCAGGGATGGGGAGCAACATTGGTTGCTCATGCCATGAAAGTCGTCTGGTCAGCCTCTTTAGCGGTAGGTATTCACGGTCTTTTTGTCGAGGCGCTGAATGAAAAAGCCCATACGTTTTATCGGTCGCTGGGCTTTATCCCGTTGGTCGGAGAAAACGAAAATGCGTTATTTTTCCCAACTAAATCCATTGAACTGCTTTTTACACAGAGCGATTAACGCTTCTCCCAGCCGCCCAGTTGTGACGTAAACCCCAGTGCCTGCATAAACGCTGTCATCACGCCGCGATCTTCCACGCCAGCATCCGCCATCCACCAGCCTGAAACGCCAGGATTGTTACGCAAAACCTCTTCCAGCAGATATTGCCCTACACCGCGACGCCGGGTGACTTCCCGCACGCGCAGGGAATCCAGTGCTCCCTCGGTGCCGCTTAAGGTTACCCGCACGGCCGCGAGCAGACGCTCGTTAAAACGCGCGGCGTAGATACGGTGGTTATCGTCAATCTGTAAAGAGGAAGGGGAATACTCCGGCCAGATCTTTTGCAGGTCAATCCGGTCCTGGTCGCTAAAGTTTTCTAATCGAATGATGGTCAGCTTCATGGGTAACCCGTGTAAATCACAAAAGTGGAACCAGTGTAGCGAAATAATTTAATCGGAGGCTTTCTCTTTTTTATTTCTTTTGGCAGGTGATTAATTTTTTTTCAGCAATAATTACAAATTAAAAACATTAGAGAATGAAAATTGTCCAGCATAATCCCCTGATGGGTAGTGAATTGTTCCGCCCTTTATGCCGTTATTTTATGCTGACAACGACGCTTTTTTCTGTTTATCTATCAACATATTCAGAATATTATCTGTTCTTAATCGACTGAAAAATAGGGATTTTAATCGCTATTATCACAATATACTGCGCTAAACCCTTAATCAGACAGGTAAAAACAGTGCAGTATAAAAAAGAACAGTCTGATTTCTGAATACATAAAAACAAAGCAGCACAACATTACGAGTGGGGATTTTGAATAATGAAACGGAATGCGAAAACTATCATCGCAGGGATGATTGCACTGGCAATATCACACACCGCGTTGGCCGACGATATTAAAGTTGCCGTTGTCGGCGCGATGTCCGGCCCGGTTGCCCAGTGGGGCGATATGGAATTTAACGGCGCGCGTCAGGCAATCAAAGACATCAATGCCAAAGGGGGAATTAAGGGCGATAAGCTGGTTGGCGTGGAATATGACGATGCCTGTGACCCGAAACAAGCCGTTGCGGTCGCCAACAAAATCGTTAATGACGGCATTAAATACGTTATTGGTCATCTGTGTTCTTCTTCTACCCAACCTGCATCAGATATCTACGAAGACGAAGGTATTCTGATGATCTCGCCGGGAGCGACCAATCCGGAGCTGACCCAACGCGGTTATCAACACATCATGCGTACTGCCGGGCTGGACTCTTCCCAGGGGCCAACGGCGGCAAAATACATTCTTGAGACGGTGAAGCCCCAGCGCATCGCCATCATTCACGACAAACAACAGTATGGCGAAGGGCTGGCGCGTTCGGTGCAGGACGGGCTGAAAGCGGCTAACGCCAACGTCGTCTTCTTCGACGGTATTACCGCTGGCGAGAAAGATTTCTCCGCGCTGATCGCCCGCCTGAAAAAAGAAAACATCGACTTCGTTTACTACGGCGGTTACTACCCGGAAATGGGGCAGATGCTGCGCCAGGCCCGTTCCGTTGGCCTGAAAACCCAGTTTATGGGGCCGGAAGGTGTCGGTAACGCATCGCTGTCGAACATTGCCGGTGATGCCGCCGAAGGCATGTTGGTCACTATGCCAAAACGCTATGACCAGGATCCGGCAAACCAGGGCATCGTTGATGCGCTGAAAGCAGACAAGAAAGATCCATCCGGGCCATATGTCTGGATCACCTACGCGGCAGTGCAATCTCTGGCAACTGCCCTTGAGCGTACCGGCAGCGATGAGCCGCTGGCGCTGGTGAAAGATTTAAAAGCTAACGGTGCAAACACCGTGATTGGGCCGCTGAACTGGGATGAAAAAGGCGATCTTAAGGGATTTGATTTTGGTGTCTTCCAGTGGCACGCCGACGGTTCATCCACGGCAGCCAAGTGAAAATCCCACCGCCCGTGAAATGCGGGCGGGTTTAGAAAGGTTACCTTATGTCTGAGCAGTTTTTGTATTTCTTGCAGCAGATGTTTAACGGCGTCACGCTGGGCAGTACCTACGCGCTGATAGCCATCGGCTACACCATGGTTTACGGCATTATCGGCATGATCAACTTCGCCCACGGCGAGGTTTATATGATTGGTAGCTATGTCTCCTTTATGATCATCGCCGCACTGATGATGATGGGCATTGATACCGGCTGGCTGCTGGTGGCGGCGGGATTCGTCGGCGCAATCGTCATTGCCAGCGCCTACGGCTGGAGTATCGAACGGGTGGCCTATCGCCCGGTGCGTAATTCTAAGCGCCTGATTGCGCTCATCTCGGCAATCGGTATGTCCATCTTCCTGCAAAACTACGTCAGCCTGACCGAAGGTTCGCGCGACGTGGCGCTGCCGAGCCTGTTTAACGGTCAGTGGGTGGTGGGTCATAGCGAAAACTTCTCTGCCTCTATTACCACCATGCAGGCGGTGATTTGGATTGTTACCTTCCTCGCCATGCTGGCGCTGACGATTTTCATTCGCTATTCCCGTATGGGGCGCGCCTGTCGTGCCTGCGCGGAAGATCTGAAAATGGCGAGCCTGCTTGGCATCAACACCGACCGGGTGATTGCGCTGACCTTTGTGATTGGCGCAGCGATGGCGGCGGTGGCGGGTGTACTGCTCGGTCAGTTCTACGGCGTCATTAACCCCTATATCGGCTTTATGGCCGGGATGAAAGCCTTTACCGCGGCGGTGCTCGGCGGGATTGGCAGCATTCCGGGGGCGATGATTGGCGGGCTGATCCTGGGGATTGCGGAGGCGCTCTCTTCTGCCTATCTGAGTACGGAATATAAAGATGTGGTCTCATTCGCCCTGCTGATTCTGGTGCTGCTGGTGATGCCGACCGGTATTCTGGGCCGTCCGGAGGTAGAGAAAGTATGAAACCGATGCATATTGCAATGGCGCTGCTCTCTGCCGCTATGTTCTTTGTGCTGGCGGGCGTCTTTATGGGCGTGCAGCTGGAGCTGGACGGCACCAAACTGGTGGTCGACACGGCTTCGGATGTCCGTTGGGAGTGGGTGTTTATCGGCACGGCGGTGGTCTTTTTCTTCCAGCTTGTGCGACCTGCTTTCCAGAAAGGGCTAAAAAGCGTTTCCGGGCCGAAGTTTATTCTGCCCGCGATTGATGGCTCCACGGTGAAGCAAAAGCTGTTCCTCGTGGCGCTGCTGGTGCTTGCGGTGGCGTGGCCGTTTATGGTGTCGCGCGGGACGGTGGATATTGCCACCCTGACCATGATCTACATTATCCTCGGCCTCGGGCTGAACGTAGTGGTGGGGCTTTCCGGCTTGCTGGTGCTGGGCTACGGTGGCTTTTACGCCATCGGCGCTTACACCTTTGCGCTGCTCAATCACTATTACGGTCTTGGCTTCTGGACCTGTCTGCCTATTGCCGGGTTAATGGCAGCGGCGGCGGGCTTTCTGCTTGGCTTCCCGGTGCTGCGTCTGCGCGGTGACTATCTGGCGATCGTTACCCTCGGTTTCGGCGAAATTGTGCGCATATTGCTGCTCAATAACACCGAGATTACCGGCGGCCCAAACGGTATCAGTCAGATCCCGAAACCGACTTTCTTCGGCCTTGAGTTCAGCCGTACCGCCCGTGAAGGCGGCTGGGACACCTTCAGTAATTTCTTTGGCCTGAAATACGATCCCTCCGATCGCGTTATCTTCCTCTACCTGGTGGCGTTGCTGCTGGTGGTATTAAGCCTGTTTGTCATTAACCGCTTACTGCGGATGCCGCTGGGCCGTGCGTGGGAAGCGTTGCGTGAAGACGAGATAGCCTGTCGTTCACTGGGCTTAAGTCCGCGTCGTATCAAGCTGACTGCCTTTACCATCAGTGCCGCGTTTGCCGGTTTTGCCGGAACGCTGTTCGCGGCGCGTCAGGGCTTTGTCAGCCCGGAATCCTTCACCTTTGCCGAATCGGCGTTTGTGCTGGCGATAGTGGTGCTCGGCGGTATGGGATCGCAATTCGCGGTGATTCTGGCGGCAGTTCTGCTGGTGGTATCGCGCGAGTTGATGCGTGATTTCAACGAATACAGCATGTTAATGCTCGGTGGTTTGATGGTGCTGATGATGATCTGGCGCCCGCAGGGCTTGCTGCCCATGACGCGCCCGCAACTGAAGCTGAAAAACGGCGCAGCGAAAGGAGAGCAGGCATGAGTCAGCCATTATTATCTGTTAACGGCCTGATGATGCGCTTCGGCGGCCTGCTGGCGGTGAACAACGTCAATCTTGAACTGTACCCGCAGGAGATCGTCTCGTTAATCGGCCCTAACGGTGCCGGAAAAACCACGGTCTTCAACTGCCTGACCGGATTCTACAAACCCACTGGCGGCACCATTTTACTGCGCGATCAGCACCTGGAAGGTTTGCCCGGCCAGCAAATAGCCCGCATGGGCGTGGTGCGTACCTTCCAGCATGTGCGTCTGTTCCGTGAAATGACGGTAATTGAAAACCTGCTGGTGGCGCAGCATCAGCAACTGAAAACCGGGCTGTTCTCTGGCCTATTGAAAACGCCTTCTTTCCGTCGCGCCCAGAGTGAAGCGCTCGATCGCGCCGCCACCTGGCTTGAGCGCATTGGTTTGCTGGAACACGCTAACCGTCAGGCGAGTAACCTGGCCTACGGTGACCAGCGCCGTCTGGAGATCGCCCGCTGTATGGTGACGCAGCCGGAGATTTTAATGCTCGACGAACCGGCAGCAGGTCTTAACCCGAAAGAGACGAAAGAGCTGGATGAGCTGATTGCCGAACTGCGTAACCATCACAACACCACTATCTTGTTGATTGAACACGATATGAAGCTGGTGATGGGGATTTCAGACAGAATCTACGTGGTCAATCAGGGTACGCCGCTGGCAAACGGTACGCCGGAGCAAATCCGTAATAACCCGGACGTGATCCGTGCCTATTTAGGTGAGGCATAAGATGGAAAAAGTCATGTTGTCCTTTGACAAAGTCAGCGCCCACTACGGCAAAATCCAGGCGCTACATGAGGTGAGCCTGCATATCAATCAGGGCGAGATTGTCACCCTCATTGGCGCGAACGGGGCGGGGAAAACCACCTTACTCGGCACGTTATGCGGCGACCCGCGCGCCACCAGCGGGCGAATTGTGTTTGATGATAAAGACATTACCGACTGGCAGACGGCGAAAATCATGCGCGAAGCAGTAGCGATTGTCCCAGAAGGGCGTCGCGTCTTCTCGCGGATGACGGTGGAAGAGAACCTGGCGATGGGCGGCTTCTTTGCTGAACGCGACCAGTTTCAGGAGCGCATAAAGTGGGTGTATGAACTGTTTCCACGTCTGCATGAGCGCCGTATTCAGCGGGCGGGAACGATGTCCGGCGGTGAACAGCAGATGCTGGCGATTGGTCGCGCGCTGATGAGCAACCCGCGTTTGTTGTTGCTTGATGAGCCCTCGCTCGGTCTTGCGCCGATTATCATCCAGCAAATCTTCGACACCATCGAGCAGCTGCGCGAGCAGGGGATGACTATCTTCCTCGTCGAGCAGAACGCCAACCAGGCGCTAAAACTGGCGGATCGGGGCTACGTGCTGGAAAACGGCCATGTGGTGCTCTCCGATACTGGCGACGCGCTGCTGGCGAATGAAGCAGTGAGAAGTGCATATTTAGGCGGGTAAATTATCGAATACCCGGCAGCCAAGTTCTGCCGGGCTCTTCGTCCGTATACAGACTTGTTTCAACAGACCGGGAGGATTAAAACCAGACCACTTATTTGCCACGGAAAGGTTTGCTCCCATGCATTATGCCGTTGTTGTCATGCTTGAACTGCTTTGCTGTATTCACGCTTACCGTACCGGACAAGAGCGGTACTGGATTTTTATCATCTTCTGTTTTCCGGTGATTGGTTGCGTGGCGTATTTTGTCATGGTGATGCTGCCTGAAACGGGCGCTGACCGTCACGGGCGTACTTTGCTGATGCGTCTGCAGGACACAATCAGCCCGGAACGGCACCTGCGCAAATTAACCGAAGAGCTGGCGATTGCCGAGACTAATCAAAACCATTATGCGTTGGCTAATGAACTGGTGCGCCTTGGGCGTTATCACGAAGCCGTTCCCCATTATCAGCAGGCGTTAAGCGGGATATTCGTCCATGAAGCGGCAATGATGTTAAGCCTGGCACAGGCACAATTTGCCATCCAGGAGTTCGCCGCCTGTCAGCAGACGCTGGAAGATGTGATGCGTTATAACCCCGATTTTCAGTCGGCAGACGGGCATTTATTGTTCGCCAGAACCTTAGCCGCCCAGGAAAAATACGCTGATGCGGAAAGCGAGTTTGAGGTGCTTGTTTCTTATTACCCCGGCCCGCAGGCGCGTATTTACTATGCGGAAATGCTGGCGAAAATGAGTCGACTACGTGAAGCCAACGAGCAGTATGTTGCTGTGGTTGATACGGCTAAACGCTCAAGACCTCATTATAGAAAACACCACCGGGAATGGATTAAGACCGCCAATGAACGGCTGAAGCAGAGTGTGGTGCGATGAAAATCTTCTTTGCCGTTAGACCAGTGTAGCGGCAATCTATTGTTAAAATTGAAAAATGTACTTCTCATCGGGCAGCAAAACTGGACGCAGAATTTGCTGCCATTTTTGCTCTTCATGGTAAGGCGTTCTGGCGATTAGAAGGTCGTTAATCGCCTCTTTTCAGTGCATTCTTGGGATATCCGTGCCCCATCTCCCATTTTCCCTCACCCGCGCCGTCACCGCCTTGTCATCTTTCTGACACCTTACTATCTTAAAAATGTAACAAA
Organism: Escherichia sp. E10V5; assembly: GCF_004212315.1. Taxonomy (NCBI): domain Bacteria; kingdom Pseudomonadati; phylum Pseudomonadota; class Gammaproteobacteria; order Enterobacterales; family Enterobacteriaceae; genus Escherichia; species Escherichia sp. E10V5. The sequence goes on along the minus strand of NZ_RHJM01000030.1, from coordinate 33,408 downwards.
AGAGTTATTTTTCTGTAATTCGAGCATGTCATGTTACCCCGCGAGCATAAAACGCGTGAATTCGCGCATTCGGTACAACAAGAGAGATAATCAATGAAACCGTTACATTATACAGCTTCAGCACTGGCGCTCGGACTGGCGTTAATGGGCAATGCGCAGGCAGTGACGACCATTCCGTTCTGGCATTCAATGGAAGGGGAACTGGGGAAAGAGGTGGACTCTCTGGCCCAACGTTTTAACGCCGAAAACCCGGATTACAAAATTGTACCGACCTATAAAGGCAACTACGAACAGAATTTAAGCGCGGGGATTGCCGCATTCCGTACCGGTAACGCGCCGGCTATTTTGCAGGTTTATGAAGTTGGTACCGCCACCATGATGGCGTCGAAAGCCATTAAACCGGTGTATGACGTGTTTAAAGAGGCGGGGATTCAATTCGATGAGTCGCAGTTTGTGCCGACGGTTTCAGGTTACTACTCTGACAGCAAAACGGGCCACTTACTCTCCCAGCCGTTCAACAGCTCGACTCCCGTTCTCTATTACAACAAAGACGCCTTCAAGAAAGCAGGGTTAGACCCGGAACAGCCGCCGAAAACCTGGCAGGATCTGGCTGACTATGCCGCGAAACTGAAAGCCTCCGGCATGAATTGCGGCTACGCCAGCGGTTGGCAGGGCTGGATCCAACTGGAAAACTTTAGCGCCTGGAACGGTCTGCCGTTTGCCAGCAAAAACAACGGCTTTGACGGCACAGACGCGGTGCTTGAATTCAACAAGCCGGAGCAGGTGAAACACATCACCATGCTCGAAGAGATGAACAAGAAGGGCGACTTCAGCTACGTCGGGCGTAAGGATGAATCCACCGAGAAGTTCTATAACGGTGATTGCGCAATGACGACAGCCTCTTCTGGTTCTCTTGCCAACATTCGCGAGTACGCCAAATTCAACTACGGCGTAGGCATGATGCCTTACGACGCCGATGCGAAAGGTGCGCCACAAAACGCCATTATCGGCGGGGCCAGCCTGTGGGTGATGCAGGGCAAAGATAAAGAAACGTATACCGGCGTGGCGAAGTTCCTCGACTTCCTCGCGAAGCCAGAAAACGCTGCCGAGTGGCATCAGAAAACCGGTTATCTGCCAATCACCAAAGCGGCGTATGACCTGACCCGTGAGCAGGGCTTTTACGAGAAAAACCCCGGGGCGGATATCGCGACGCGTCAGATGCTGAACAAGCCGCCGTTGCCGTTCACCAAAGGGCTGCGTCTGGGCAACATGCCGCAGATCCGCGTGATTGTGGATGAAGAACTGGAAAGCGTGTGGACCGGTAAGAAGACGCCACAGCAGGCGCTGGATACCGCCGTTGAGCGTGGGAATCAGTTGCTGCGCCGCTTTGAGAAATCGACGAAGTCTTAACCAGTGAAATGTCGGGTGCGCTTCGCTTATCCGACCTGCCATCGAGTGTAGGCAGAATAAGCGAAGCGTATCCGGCACAGTTCAGGAATTAACCGTAATGCCATCATCCCGTCCGGTGTTTCGCTCGCGCTGGCTGCCTTATTTGCTGGTCGCGCCGCAGCTCATCATCACCGTTATCTTTTTTATCTGGCCTGCGGGCGAAGCGTTGTGGTACTCGCTACAAAGCGTCGATCCGTTTGGTTTCTCCAGCCAGTTTGTCGGCCTGGATAACTTTGTCACGCTGTTCCATGACAGCTACTATCTCGACTCCTTCTGGACGACGATAAAATTCAGCACCTTTGTCACCGTCAGCGGTTTGCTGGTGTCGTTGTTCTTCGCGGCGCTGGTGGAGTACATCGTGCGCGGCAGCCGTTTCTATCAAACCTTAATGCTGCTGCCGTATGCCGTGGCTCCCGCCGTTGCCGCCGTATTGTGGATCTTCCTGTTTAACCCCGGTCGCGGGCTGATCACTCATTTTCTCGCAGAGTTCGGCTACGACTGGAACCATGCGCAAAACAGCGGTCAGGCGATGTTTCTGGTGGTATTTGCCTCGGTGTGGAAGCAAATCAGCTACAACTTTCTATTCTTCTATGCCGCGCTGCAATCCATTCCCCGTTCGTTGATTGAAGCCGCAGCTATTGACGGCGCAGGGCCGATTCGCCGCTTCTTTAAGATTGCGCTGCCGCTTATCGCCCCGGTGAGTTTCTTCCTGTTGGTGGTGAACCTGGTGTACGCCTTCTTCGACACCTTCCCGGTGATCGACGCCGCCACGTCCGGCGGGCCGGTTCAGGCCACCACGACGCTGATTTATAAGATCTACCGCGAAGGCTTTACCGGACTGGATCTGGCTTCGTCTGCCGCGCAGTCGGTGGTGTTGATGTTCCTCGTCATCGTGCTGACGGTGGTGCAGTTCCGCTATGTTGAAAGCAAGGTGCGTTACCAATGATTGAGAACCGTCCGTGGCTGACGATATTCAGCCATACCATGCTGATCCTCGGGATCGCGGTGATCCTCTTCCCACTGTACGTGGCGTTTGTCGCGGCGACGCTGGATAAACAAGAAGTCTACGCCGCGCCGATGACGCTTATTCCCGGCACGCATCTGCTGGAAAATATCCACAACATCTGGGTGAACGGGGTCGGCACGAATAGCGCGCCGTTCTGGCGGATGTTGCTTAACAGCTTTGTGATGGCGTTCAGCATTACGCTCGGCAAAATTACCGTCTCGATGCTCTCGGCATTTGCCATTGTCTGGTTTCGTTTTCCGCTACGTAACCTCTTCTTCTGGATGATTTTTATCACCCTGATGTTGCCGGTTGAAGTGCGTATCTTCCCGACGGTGGAAGTCATCGCCAACCTGAAAATGCTCGACAGCTACGCTGGTTTAACGCTGCCGCTGATGGCCTCGGCGACCGCTACCTTCCTGTTCCGCCAGTTCTTTATGACGCTGCCGGATGAACTGGTGGAAGCGGCGCGGATCGACGGCGCGTCGCCAATGCGTTTCTTTTGCGACATCGTTTTTCCGCTGTCAAAAACCAATCTGGCGGCGCTGTTTGTGATCACCTTTATTTACGGCTGGAACCAGTATTTGTGGCCGTTGTTGATTATTACCGACGTTGATCTCGGCACCACCGTGGCAGGGATTAAAGGGATGATCGCCACTGGCGAAGGCACCACGGAATGGAACTCGGTGATGGCGGCGATGTTGTTAACCCTGATCCCACCAGTAGTGATTGTTTTAGTGATGCAGCGTGCCTTTGTGCGCGGCCTGGTCGATAGTGAGAAATAAGATGGCAGGACTGAAATTACAGGCAGTAACCAAAAGCTGGGATGGCAAAACCCAGGTCATTAAACCGCTGACCCTTGATGTGGCGGATGGCGAATTTATCGTGATGGTCGGGCCGTCTGGCTGCGGGAAATCGACGTTATTGCGAATGGTGGCCGGACTGGAGCGGGTAACGACGGGCGATATCTGGATCGACCGCAAGCGTGTCACTGAAATGGAGCCGAAAGATCGCGGAATTGCGATGGTATTCCAGAACTACGCGCTTTATCCGCATATGAGCGTTGAGGAGAACATGGCGTGGGGGCTGAAAATCCGCGGCATGGGCAAGCAGCAAATTGCCGAGCGCGTTAAAGAAGCGGCGCGTATTCTGGAACTGGACGGCCTGCTCAAACGTCGCCCGCGTGAGCTATCCGGCGGTCAGCGCCAGCGTGTGGCGATGGGGCGCGCGATTGTGCGTGAGCCGGCGGTGTTCTTGTTTGATGAGCCGCTCTCTAACCTCGATGCCAAGCTGCGCGTGCAGATGCGGCTTGAACTACAACAACTGCACCGTCGCCTGAAAACAACTTCACTCTACGTTACCCACGATCAGGTTGAAGCGATGACCCTCGCCCAGCGAGTGATGGTAATGAACGGCGGTGTTGCCGAACAGATTGGCACGCCAGTTGAAGTCTACGAAAAGCCCGTCAGCCTGTTTGTGGCGAGTTTTATCGGCAGCCCGGCGATGAACCTACTGGCTGGCCGCGTGAATAACGAAGGCACGCATTTCGAACTGGATGGCGGTATTGCGCTGCCGCTAAACGGTTACTATCGCCAGTATGCCGGGCGTAAAATGACCCTCGGTATCCGCCCGGAACATATTGCGCTAAGTTCGCAGGCAGAAGGCGGCGTGCCACTGGTGATGGACACGCTGGAGATCCTCGGCGCTGATAATCTGGCACACGGACGCTGGGGGGAACAGAAGCTGGTGGTGCGACTGGCGCATCAGGAGCGCCCGACGGCAGGCAGCACGCTGTGGTTGCATCTGCCGGAAAATCAGCTACATCTTTTTGATGGTGAAACAGGACAACGAGTATGAGTAACTGGCCTTATCCCCGCATCGTCGCTCATCGTGGCGGCGGTAAGTTGGCCCCGGAAAACACCCTGGCGGCAATCGACGTAGGGGCAAAATACGGTCATAAGATGATCGAATTTGACGCGAAGTTATCGAAAGATGGCGAGATCTTCCTGCTCCATGACGATAATCTCGAACGTACCAGCAACGGTTGGGGCGTTGCGGGCGAGCTGAACTGGCAGGATTTACTGCGTGTGGATGCGGGCAGTTGGTACAGCAAAGCGTTTAAAGGTGAGCCGCTGCCGTTGCTTTCGCAGGTGGCGGAACGCTGTCGCGAACATGGGATGATGGCGAATATCGAAATCAAGCCCACCACTGGCACCGGGCCATTAACGGGCAAAATGGTGGCGCTGGTGGCACGTGAACTGTGGGCCGGTATGACGCCGCCGCTGCTGTCATCGTTTGAGATTGATGCTTTAGAAGCCGCACAATTGGCGGCACCGGAACTGCCGCGTGGTTTATTGCTTGATGAGTGGCGCGACGACTGGCGCGAACTGACCGCGCGGCTGGGCTGCGTCTCTATTCATCTCAATCATAAGTTGCTCGATAAAGCGCGAGTGATGCAGTTGAAAGACGCCGGACTGCGGATTCTGGTGTATACCGTCAACAAACCCCAGCGCGCGGCAGAGTTGCTGCGCTGGGGCGTGGATTGCATCTGTACCGATGCGATTGATGTGATTGGTCCGAACTTTACGGCCCAATAGTTTTCAACGGAATGTCAGGCTGCGACGTGCTGGGCGGATTCAGCATGTCGCCGTTTTTCCTCTCTTGCAGCATATGCTGCTGATTTAGCGAACTATCCGGATTATGGTTACTGTTTAACATCCCGCCGTTGGTGTTGGGCAGCATTTGCTGCCGGGCAGGATTTAGCTCCCCTGGCTGCGACTGCAATACCCGCTGAGAGTTGCTATTAATCTGATTTTCTAAATGCTGCTGTTGCAATTGCGTCTGAGTTTTCAGTTGCTGATTCAGCATCCCTTTTTGCTGGATTTGCTGAGTCTGCATTTGAGTTTGCATCCGCTGCTGGCTGGGGATCTGATACCCCGGCTGGTTAGGATTATTCAGAGTATTAATGGGCTGTGCAAAGCCGACAAACGGCAGGAGTGCCGTCAAAAGCAGAAGTCGTTTCATCGCGTATCCTCCTCTGAAGATATCCTTTAAGTTTACTCGCTTCCCGGCAAAACGATGATTAATTCAGAGTTATATACCAGGCTTAGCTGGGGTTGCCCCACACATAACTGGAGAATAACGATGATAAAACCGACGTTTTTACGCCGGGCGGCGATTGCAGCTTTGCTTTCAGGATGTTGTTTTAGTGCGGCAGCCGCGCCACCTGTTTCTTATGGTGTGGAGGAAGATGTCTTCCATCCGGTACGCGCAAAGCAGGGGATGGTGGCGTCTGTAGATGCTACTGCCACTCAGGTGGGGGTGGATATCCTCAAGGAGGGCGGGAATGCCGTTGATGCCGCCGTGGCGGTGGGCTACGCGCTGGCGGTAACGCATCCGCAGGCAGGGAATCTGGGCGGCGGTGGTTTTATGTTAATCCGCTCGAAAAATGGCAATACCACGGCTATCGATTTCCGCGAAATGGCGCCCGCCAAAGCGACCCGCGATATGTTCCTTGATGATCAGGGCAACCCGGACAGCAAAAAATCACTCACTTCGCATCTGGCTTCCGGCACGCCCGGTACGGTAGCAGGTTTCTCGCTGGCGTTGGATAAATACGGCACCATGCCGTTGAACAAAGTGGTGCAACCGGCGTTTAAACTGGCACGCGATGGTTTTATCATTAACGACGCTTTGGCAGACGATCTCAAAACCTACGGTAGCGAAGTGCTGCCGAATCACGAAAACAGCAAAGCTATCTTCTGGAAAGAGGGCGAACCGCTGAAAAAGGGCGACAAGCTGGTGCAGGCGAACCTGGCAAAGAGCCTGGAGATGATTGCCGAAAACGGCCCGGATGAATTCTATAAAGGCACGATAGCGGAGCAGATCGCTCAGGAGATGCAGAAAAACGGTGGCTTGATTACGAAAGAAGATTTAGCCGCGTATAAAGCAGTAGAACGCACACCGATTAGCGGCGATTATCGCGGGTATCAGGTTTACTCCATGCCACCGCCCTCTTCCGGCGGGATTCATATCGTACAAATCCTCAATATTCTGGAAAACTTCGATATGCAGAAATACGGCTTTGGCAGCGCCGATGCGATGCAAATCATGGCAGAAGCTGAGAAATATGCCTACGCCGACCGCTCGGAATATCTTGGCGACCCGGATTTTGTCAAAGTCCCGTGGCAGGCGCTGACCAATAAAGCCTATGCCAAATCTATTGCCGAGCAAATCGATATCAATAAAGCGAAGCCGTCCAGCGAGATTCGCCCTGGCAAGCTTGCGCCTTATGAGAGTAATCAAACTACCCATTACTCTGTAGTGGATAAAGACGGTAACGCGGTGGCGGTGACCTATACGCTGAACACCACCTTCGGTACGGGCATTGTCGCGGGTGAGAGCGGTATTTTGCTCAATAACCAGATGGATGATTTCTCCGCCAAACCGGGCGTGCCGAACGTTTACGGGCTGGTGGGCGGTGATGCCAACGCCGTCGGGCCGAACAAACGTCCGCTGTCGTCGATGTCGCCGACTATTGTGGTGAAAGACGGTAAAACCTGGCTGGTGACTGGTAGCCCTGGCGGTAGCCGGATTATCACCACTGTGCTGCAAATGGTGGTAAATAGCATCGATTATGGGATGAACGTCGCCGAAGCGACCAATGCGCCGCGTTTCCACCATCAGTGGTTGCCGGACGAGCTGCGTGTCGAGAAGGGGTTTAGCCCGGATACGATCAAGCTGCTGGAAGCAAAAGGTCAGAAAGTGGCGCTGAAAGAGGCGATGGGCAGTACACAAAGCATTATGGTTGGGCCTGACGGTGAGTTGTACGGCGCATCCGACCCGCGCTCGGTGGATGATTTAACAGCAGGGTACTAATATCTTAAGCCCTCTCCTGGTAGGTGAGGGCTTAAATGACAAACTTAGATTGCAAATTCTCTATTTCACCCGCGCCATATAATACGCATCGATATATTCACCATTACGCAATGCGTACTTCTTGCCAGTCCCTTCAATCTCAAAGCCGAATTTTTTATAGACCTTAATTGCTGGCGCGTTATCGACGAACACCGTTAGTTCAATACGATCTACCCGCAACCAGTTGTCGCACATTTCAATCATCTCTCGCATCAGGGCGCTGGCGACGCCGCGATTCTTCCAGCGGGCGTCGACACAGATACCAAAATCGGCAACATGACTGCGGCGCGGGCGTTGCTGTACATCAATGGTGAGATGACCTACTACAGTTCCATCAATACAGGCGACGAGTTGCTTGATGCTGGGGCGATCGGCGAGTCGTTCCAGCCACATATGTTCTGAAGGATGAGGCACTTGTAGTGTGTTGTAATACACCTCCGGCTGGGCGTGGATATGCCGAATGGCCTCATAATCGCGCGTTTCTGCGTGGCGTATTACTATCTCACTCATTCCTCTGTCCTCTTTCGGGTAAATGTCCCTTTCAACATCATTGACTTTCAAATACGAGTCAAATGCATTTTTTTGCAAAAAGTGTTGGACAAGTGCGAATGAGAATGATTATTATTGTCTCGCGATCAGGAAGACCCTCGCGGAGAACCTGAAAGCACGACATTGCTCACATTGCTTCCAGTATTACTTAGCCAGCCGGGTGCTGGCTTTTTTTTGCTTTCGTACTGGTTTGTTTGCCATTTTGTCCACGTGAAGTGTTCCTCGTGTCGAGACAAATGCAAAATTGCCTGATGCGCTACGCTTATCAGACCTACAAACCGATGCCATTTTGTGTAGGCAGGTAAGGCGTTCACGCCGCATCCGGCATGATCAAAGTGCACTTTGCCAACAATCTGACGTACTGAAGCCCAGGCATAGGAACCGCGTCCGCTTTGCGCTAAGGTGTAAATAACCACCTTAAAAAGGACGAAATCATGGTCATCAACTGTGCCTTTATTGGCTTCGGCAAAAGCACCACCCGTTACCATCTTCCGTATGTACTTAACCGCAAGGATAGCTGGCATGTCGCGCATATTTTTCGCCGCCATGCGAAGCCGGAAGAACAGGCTCCCATTTATTCCCATATTCATTTCACCAGCGATCTCGACGAAGTGTTAAACGATCCCGATGTTAAGCTGGTTGTCGTCTGCACCCACGCGGACAGCCACTTCGAGTACGCGAAGCGCGCGCTGGAAGCCGGGAAAAATGTACTTGTCGAAAAACCGTTCACCCCGACGCTTGCGCAGGCGAAAGAGCTGTTTGCGCTGGCGAAAAGTAAAGGGCTGACCGTCACGCCGTATCAGAATCGTCGCTTTGATTCCTGCTTCCTGACGGCGAAAAAAGCGATTGAAAGCGGCAAGCTGGGAGAGATTGTCGAAGTGGAAAGCCATTTTGACTATTACCGCCCGGTGGCAGAAACCAAACCTGGACTGCCGCAGGATGGCGCGTTCTATGGGCTTGGTGTGCATACCCTGGACCAGGTTATCTCGCTGTTTGGTCGCCCGGATCACGTCGCTTATGACATCCGCAGCCTGCGTAATAAAGCCAATCCTGACGACACCTTTGAAGCGCAGCTGTTTTATGGCGACCTGAAAGCGATCGTTAAAACCAGTCATCTGGTGAAAATCGATTATCCGAAATTTATCGTTCACGGTAAGAAAGGTACATTTATTAAATACGGCATCGACCAGCAGGAAACCAGCCTGAAGGCTAATATTATGCCGGGCGAACCTGGATTTGCGGCGGATGATTCGGTCGGTGTGCTGGAGTATGTCAATGACGAGGGCGTGACGGTCAGAGAAGAGATGAAGCCAGAGATGGGCGACTATGGACGTGTGTATGATGCGTTGTACCAAACCATCACCAACGGTGCGCCAAATTACGTCAAGGAATCTGAAGTTCTTACCAATCTGGAAATCCTTGAACGCGGTTTTGAACAAGCCTCTCCCTCCACAGTGACTCTCGTGAAGTAAGTTTGATGGCCCCTCGAATAGTTCAATTTTTTTGAACAGAGGGGTCAATTTTCACCCTCTATCATCCCAGGCGGATCGGGTCCACACTAAGCCCATCGAAATCATTCAGGGGGCGAATACAAATGATCTACTTACGCAAAGCAAATGAACGCGGTCATGCTAATCATGGCTGGCTGGACTCCTGGCATACTTTCTCTTTTGCCAATTATTACGATCCGAACTTTATGGGCTTCTCCGCGCTGCGCGTGATTAACGACGACGTGATTGAAGCAGGGCAGGGCTTCGGCACTCACCCGCATAAAGATATGGAAATTTTGACCTACGTGCTGGAAGGTACTGTTGAGCATCAGGACAGCATGGGCAATAAAGAACAGGTTCCGGCGGGCGAGTTCCAGATTATGAGTGCGGGTACGGGTATTCGTCACTCAGAGTACAACCCAAGCAGCACCGAGCGTCTGCATCTGTATCAGATCTGGATCATGCCAGAAGAAAACGGTATTACGCCGCGTTATGAACAGCGTCGCTTCGATGCCGTGCAGGGCAAACAGCTGGTGCTCTCGCCGGATGCGCGTGACGGTTCGCTGAAAGTATATCAGGATATGGAACTGTACCGCTGGGCGCTGGTAAAAGATGAGCAGTCGATACATCAGATTGCCGCTGAACGCCGCGTCTGGATCCAGGTGGTGAAAGGTAATGTCACTATTAACGGCGTAAAAGCCTCGACCAGCGATGGTCTGGCGATTTGGGATGAGCAGGCGATTTCCGTCCACGCTGATAGCGACAGTGAAATCCTGCTGTTCGATTTACCGCCAGTCTAAATTTATCTCACAAACCTTCCTGAGGAATCAGGAAGGTTGTGATGCGTCCGTGGTAAACTAAAGGAATCTATCCCTTTTGTACCTTTCAGGACGATGAAAAAGAAAAGACCCGTACTTCAGGATGTGGCTGACCGTGTAGGCGTGACCAAAATGACGGTCAGCCGTTTTTTGCGTAACCCGGAGCAGGTTTCCGTCGCTCTACGTGGCAAGATTGCCGCCGCTCTTGATGAACTGGGTTATATTCCCAATCGCGCGCCCGATATCCTCTCTAACGCCACCAGCCGGGCGATTGGTGTCCTGTTACCTTCTCTCACCAACCAGGTTTTTGCGGAAGTATTACGCGGAATCGAAAGCGTCACCGACGCGCACGGTTATCAGACGATGCTGGCGCACTACGGTTATAAGCCGGAAATGGAGCAAGAACGCCTTGAATCGATGCTCTCCTGGAATATCGATGGCCTGATCCTTACCGAACGCACCCACACGCCACGCACCTTAAAGATGATTGAAGTGGCGGGTATTCCGGTGGTGGAACTGATGGACAGCCAGTCGCCGTGCCTCGATATTGCTGTCGGTTTTAATAACTTTGAAGCGGCACGCCAGATGACTGCTGCCATTATTGCTCGCGGGCATCGTCACATTGCTTATCTCGGCGCACGTCTCGACGAACGTACTATCATCAAACAGAAGGGATATGAGCAGGCGATGCTGGATGCAGGCCTGGTGCCATATAGCGTGATGGTTGAACAATCTTCTTCTTACTCTTCCGGTATTGAACTGATTCGTCAGGCGCGGCGGGAATATCCGCAGTTGGATGGCGTGTTCTGTACCAACGATGACCTGGCGGTCGGCGCGGCGTTTGAATGTCAGCGTCTGGGGTTGAAAGTTCCTGACGATATGGCGATTGCCGGTTTCCACGGTCATGATATTGGTCAGGTGATGGAGCCACGGCTGGCAAGTGTGCTGACGCCGCGTGAGCGGATGGGCAGCATTGGCGCTGAACGCCTGCTGGCGCGTATTCGTGGCGAAGCGGTGATGCCGAAAATGTTAGATTTAGGTTTCACCTTGTCACCAGGTGGATCTATTTAAGCCTACAAATTTGAAGTAGCTCACACTTATACACTTAAGGCACGGATGGATATTGCTTCTGATTTTGTCCGGCCGGACAATGTTACCGATAACAGTTACCCGTAACATTTTTAATTCTTGTACTGTGGGGGCACCACTTTGAGCACGACTAACCATGATCACCACATTTACGTTCTGATGGGCGTCTCAGGCAGCGGCAAATCTGCGGTCGCCAGTGAAGTGGCGCATCAACTTCATGCCGCGTTTCTTGATGGCGATTTCCTCCATCCGCGCTGCAATATCGAAAAAATGGCGTCTGGTGAACCGCTGAACGACGACGATCGCAAACCGTGGTTGCAGGCGCTGAACGACGCCGCGTTTGCCATGCAGCGTACCAATAAAGTGTCGCTGATCGTCTGCTCTGCACTGAAAAAACACTATCGCGACTTGCTGCGTGAAGGTAATCCGAATCTCTCTTTCATCTACCTGAAAGGCGATTTTGATGTGATTGAAAGCCGCCTGAAAGCGCGCAAAGGCCATTTCTTTAAAACCCAAATGCTGGTGACGCAGTTTGAAACGCTGCAGGAGCCGGGTGCGGACGAAACCGATGTACTGGTGGTGGATATCGATCAACCGCTGGAAGGTGTTGTGGCAAGCACCATTGAGGTTATTAAAAAAGGCAAATAAGTAGTGACTACATTAACGCTTGTTTTAACAGCTGTAGGGTCTGTTTTACTGCTGCTGTTTTTAGTCATGAAGGCGCGTATGCACGCTTTCCTGGCTTTGATGGTGGTGTCTATGGGGGCTGGCCTTTTTTCCGGTATGCCGCTCGATAAAATTGCAGCGACGATGGAAAAAGGGATGGGAGGCACCCTCGGCTTCCTGGCGGTGGTTGTCGCCCTGGGAGCCATGTTTGGCAAGATATTACATGAAACCGGCGCAGTCGATCAGATTGCCGTCAAAATGCTCAAATCCTTCGGTCACAGCCGCGCGCATTATGCCATCGGCCTTGCGGGGCTGGTCTGCGCGCTACCGCTGTTCTTTGAAGTGGCGATTGTTCTGCTGATTAGCGTTGCCTTCTCGATGGCGCGCCACACCGGTACGAATCTGGTGAAACTGGTAATCCCATTATTCGCAGGCGTGGCGGCAGCGGCGGCATTTCTGGTGCCTGGACCAGCGCCGATGCTGCTGGCATCGCAGATGAACGCCGATTTTGGCTGGATGATCCTGATTGGCCTGTGTGCGGCAATTCCGGGGATGATCATCGCCGGGCCGCTGTGGGGTAACTTCATCAGCCGTTATGTTGAGCTGCATATTCCTGACGATATCAGCGAACCGCATCTCGGCGAAGGCAAAATGCCGTCTTTTGGATTCAGCCTGTCCCTGATCCTACTGCCGCTGGTGCTGGTAGGTCTTAAAACCATTGCTGCGCGTTTTGTACGAGAAGGATCAACTGCTTACGAATGGTTTGAGTTTATCGGTCATCCGTTTACTGCGATTCTGGTTGCTTGTCTGGTAGCAATTTATGGCCTGGCAATGCGTCAGGGCATGCCAAAAGATAAAGTGATGGAGATTTGCGGTCACGCGCTGCAACCGGCGGGGATCATTCTGCTGGTGATTGGTGCGGGCGGCGTGTTCAAACAGGTGCTGGTTGACTCTGGCGTAGGTCCGGCGCTGGGCGAAGCGTTAACCGGCATGGGCCTGCCGATTGCCATCACCTGCTTCGTGCTGGCAGCGGCAGTGCGCATCATTCAGGGGTCTGCCACCGTTGCCTGTTTAACGGCGGTGGGGCTGGTGATGCCGGTCATTGAACAATTGAATTACTCCGGTGCGCAAATGGCGGCACTGTCGATTTGTATCGCTGGTGGTTCGATTGTCGTCAGCCACGTTAACGACGCTGGTTTCTGGTTGTTCGGTAAATTTACCGGTGCGACTGAAGCCGAAACGCTGAAAACCTGGACCATGATGGAAACCATCCTCGGCACTGTTGGTGCCATCGTCGGGATGATTGCGTTCCAGTTGTTGAGTTAAGTCTGTTTGCCCGGTAGGTCTTACACTACCGGGCTCCTTCCTGGTAATGCCTCTCGTCACCCCTTCATCCACATCCGAATGCCGTCGAGGAACATCTGGGTTGCCATCATCACCAGAATCAATCCCATCAGGCGTTCCAGCGCATTCACTCCTTTCTCGCCCAGCAGACGTAAAAATAGCGATGACTGTAGCAGGATAACAAAGGTGCCGCCCCAGGCCAGCAGCAGCGCAATTACCAGATGCCCCATCTGATTCGGGTACTGGTGAGACAGCAACATTAATGTGGCGAGAATAGTCGGCCCTGCTACTAATGGGATTGCCAGCGGCACAATAAACGGCTCTTCACCTGCCGGAAGCCCACTGCTATTGCCTGAAGCACTGGGGAAAATCATCTTAATGGCGATCAGAAATAGAATGATGCCGCCAGAAATGGAGACGGTTTCCGCCCGCAGGCTAAGAAATGCCAGAATTTTCTCACCCGCAAACAGGAACACCAGCATCACCATGAGAGCAATAAGCAACTCTCGCACCATGATTGCCCGACGTCTTTTCGGTTCTGTATGTTTCAGTACGGACATAAAAATAGGTAGGTTTCCGAGCGGATCCATAATCAAGATCAATAAAACTGCTGCAGAAATGATTTCATTCATAACTCAAGTTCCCTGATAATTGCCGTGGACTTTCTGCGTGCTACGAAAGCAGGATAAGTCGCATTACTGATGGCTTCGCTATCATTGATTAATTTCACTTGCGACTTTGGCTGCTTTTTGTATGGTGAAAGATGTGCCATGAGGACACCGGCACATATATACAGCACACATCTTTGCAGGAAAAAACGCTTATGAAAAATGTTGGTTTTATCGGCTGGCGCGGTATGGTCGGCTCCGTTCTCATGCAACGCATGGTTGAAGAGCGCGACTTCGACGCCATTCGCCCTGTCTTCTTTTCGACTTCACAGTCTGGTCAGGCTGCGCCTTCCTTCGGCGGTGCTTCTGGCACACTTCAGGATGCCTTTGATCTGGAGGCGCTGAAGGCTCTCGATATCATCGTAACCTGTCAGGGCGGCGATTATACCAACGAAATCTATCCAAAGCTCCGTGAGAGCGGATGGCAAGGTTACTGGATTGACGCAGCATCGTCTCTGCGCATGAAAGATGACGCCATCATCATTCTTGACCCAGTCAATCAGGACGTCATTACTGATGGATTAAATAAAGGCATCAGGACTTTTGTTGGCGGTAACTGTACCGTAAGCCTGATGTTGATGTCGTTGGGCGGTTTATTCGCCAATGATCTTGTAGATTGGGTTTCCGTTGCAACCTACCAGGCGGCTTCCGGCGGTGGTGCGCGACATATGCGTGAGTTGTTAACCCAGATGGGCCAACTGTATGGCCATGTGGCGGATGAACTCGCGACACCGTCCTCTGCTATTCTCGATATTGAACGCAAAGTCACGACTTTAACCCGCAGCGGCGAGTTGTCAGTGGATAACTTTGGCGTGCCGCTGGCGGGTAGCCTGATTCCGTGGATCGACAAACAGCTTGATAACGGTCAGAGCCGCGAAGAATGGAAAGGGCAGGCAGAAACCAACAAGATTCTCAACACATCTTCCGTTATTCCGGTAGATGGTTTGTGTGTGCGTGTCGGGGCGTTGCGCTGCCACAGCCAGGCATTCACCATCAAATTGAAAAAAGATGTGTCTATTCCGACCGTGGAAGAACTGTTGGCGGCCCATAACCCGTGGGCAAAAGTGGTTCCAAACGATCGCGAAATCACTATGCGTGAGCTAACCCCAGCTGCCGTCACCGGTACGCTGACCACGCCGGTAGGCCGTTTGCGTAAGCTGAATATGGGACCTGAGTTCCTGTCAGCCTTTACCGTGGGCGACCAGCTGCTGTGGGGGGCCGCGGAGCCGCTACGCCGGATGCTTCGTCAACTGGCGTAATGTTTATTCATTAAATTTGGGGCGTAATGCTGCCCCTTTTAGTGCGTAGTACAGGAGTAAGCGCAGATGTTTCATGATTTACCGGGAGTTAAGTAGAGCATTGGCTATTCTTTAAGGGTGGCGGGATACATACGTATTCAATGCCTTACCTGAAGTGAGGACGGCGTAGAGAGGATGCACAGAGTGCTGCGCCGTTCAGGTCAAAAAAATGTCACAACCAGATGTCAAAAATTAGTTGGATGGGGTGACACAATAAAACAGGAAGACAAGCATGTCCGATCGTATCGATAGAGACGTGATTAACGCGCTAATTGCAGGTCATTTTGCGGATCCTTTTTCCGTACTTGGAATGCATAAAACCACAGCGGGACTGGAAGTCCGTGCCCTTTTACCTGACGCCACCGATGTGTGGGTAATTGAACCAAAAACTGGACGCAAAGTCGCTAAACTGGAGTGTCTCGACTCTCGTGGATTCTTCAGCGGCGTCGTTCCTCGGCGTAAAAATTTTTTCCGCTATCAGTTGGCGGTTGTCTGGCATGGCCAGCAGAATCTGATTGATGATCCTTACCGTTTTGGCCCTTTAATCCAGGAAATGGACGCCTGGCTGTTATCTGAAGGTACCCACCTGCGCCCATATGAAACCTTAGGTGCGCACGCAGATACTATGGATGGCGTTACCGGCACGCGTTTTTCTGTCTGGGCGCCAAATGCCCGCCGTGTCTCGGTTGTTGGGCAATTCAACTACTGGGATGGTCGTCGTCACCCGATGCGCCTGCGTAAAGAGAGCGGCATTTGGGAACTGTTTATCCCTGGCGCGCATAACGGTCAGCTCTATAAATACGAAATGATTGATGCCAATGGCAATCTGCGTTTGAAGTCTGATCCTTATGCCTTCGAAGCGCAGATGCGCCCGGAAACCGCTTCCCTTATTTGCGGACTGCCTGAAAAGGTCGTGCAGACCGAAGAGCGCAAAAAAGCGAATCAGTTTGATGCGCCAATTTCTATCTATGAAGTTCACCTGGGGTCATGGCGTCGTCACGCCGACAACAACTTCTGGTTAAGCTATCGCGAACTAGCCGATCAGTTGGTGCCTTACGCTAAATGGATGGGCTTTACCCACCTCGAACTGCTGCCAATTAACGAACATCCATTCGATGGCAGTTGGGGCTATCAGCCGACAGGTTTGTATGCGCCAACTCGCCGTTTTGGCACTCGCGATGATTTCCGCTATTTCATTGATGCCGCCCACGCAGCAGGTTTGAACGTGATTCTCGACTGGGTGCCGGGTCACTTCCCGACAGATGACTTTGCACTTGCCGAATTTGACGGCACAAATCTGTATGAACACAGCGATCCGCGTGAAGGCTACCATCAGGACTGGAACACCCTGATTTACAACTATGGCCGCCGTGAAGTCAGCAATTTCCTTGTTGGTAATGCGCTGTACTGGATCGAGCGTTTTGGTATCGATGCGCTGCGCGTCGATGCGGTTGCTTCGATGATTTATCGTGATTACAGCCGTAAAGAAGGCGAGTGGATCCCGAACGAGTATGGTGGACGCGAGAATCTGGAAGCGATTGAATTCCTTCGCAATACCAACCGTATTATCGGTGAACAAGTTCCTGGTGCAGTAACGATGGCGGAGGAGTCTACCGACTTCCCGAACGTTTCCCGCCCGCAGGATATTGGTGGTCTGGGCTTCTGGTACAAGTGGAACCTCGGCTGGATGCACGACACTCTGGATTACATGAAGCTCGACCCGGTTTATCGTCAATACCACCACAATAAACTCACCTTCGGGATGCTCTACAACTACACTGAAAACTTCGTCCTGCCGCTGTCGCACGACGAAGTGGTGCACGGCAAAAAATCGATTCTCGACAGGATGCCTGGCGATGCATGGCAGAAGTTTGCCAATCTGCGAGCCTACTATGCCTGGATGTGGGCGTTCCCGGGCAAGAAACTGTTGTTCATGGGTAACGAATTTGCCCAAGGGCGTGAGTGGAACCACGATGCCAGCCTCGACTGGCATCTGCTGGAAGGTGGCGACAACTGGCATCACGGTGTCCAGCGACTGGTACGCGATCTGAACCATACTTATCGTCACCACAAAGCTCTGCACGAGCTGGATTTCGACGCCTACGGCTTTGAATGGCTGGTGGTGGATGACCATGAGCGCTCGGTGCTGATCTTTGTGCGTCGCGATAAAGAGGGTAACGAAATTATCGTTGCCAGCAACTTTACGCCGGTGCCGCGCCATGATTATCGCTTTGGCATTAATCAGCCAGGTAAGTGGCGTGAGATTCTCAACACCGATTCCATGCACTACCACGGCAGCAATGCTGGCAATGGCGGCGCGGTACATAGCGATGAGATCGCCAGCCACGGTCGTCAGCATTCATTGAGCCTTACTCTACCACCGCTGGCCACTATCTGGCTGGTGCGGGAGGGAGAATGACACAACTCGCCATTGGCAAACCTGCTCCCCTTGGCGCGCACTATGATGGCCAGGGCGTCAACTTCACGCTCTTTTCCGCTCATGCCGAGCGGGTAGAGCTGTGTGTGTTTGACGCTCAGGGCATAGAACACCGGTATGACTTGCCAGGACGCAGCGGCGATGTCTGGCACGGTTACTTGCCGGATGCGCGCCCGGGTTTGCACTATGGGTATCGCGTACATGGCCCCTGGCAACCTGCCGTGGGGCATCGCTTTAACCCGGCGAAGTTGTTGATTGATCCTTGCGCGCGGCAAATTGAGGGTGAGTTTAAAGATAACCCGCTGCTGCATGCAGGCCATAATGAACCTGATTATCGTGACAACGCCGCCATTGCGCCGAAATGCGTGGTGGTGGTCGATCACTATGACTGGGAGGATGATGCCCCGCCGCGCACGCCGTGGGGCAGCACCATCATTTATGAAGCCCATGTCAAAGGATTAACCTATCTGCATCCGGAGATCCCGGTTGAGATCCGCGGCACCTATAAAGCGCTCGGCCATCCGGTGATGATCAACTATTTAAAACGGTTGGGTATTACCGCACTGGAACTGTTGCCAGTGGCGCAGTTTGCCAGTGAACCGCGCCTGCAACGCATGGGGCTAAGTAACTACTGGGGCTACAATCCGGTGGCGCTGTTTGCGCTGCATCCGGCATATGCCAGCTCGCCCGAAACGGCGTTGGACGAATTCCGCGACGCAGTGAAAGCCCTGCACAAGGCGGGTATTGAAGTTATTCTCGACATCGTACTCAACCACAGTGCGGAACTGGACCTGGACGGCCCTGTATTCTCACTGCGCGGGATCGACAACCGTAGCTATTATTGGATAAGAGAAGACGGCGATTATCACAACTGGACCGGCTGTGGTAATACGCTCAATCTGAGCCATCCGGCGGTAGTGGAGTACGCCAGCGCCTGTCTACGCTACTGGGTGGAAACCTGCCACGTTGATGGTTTCCGCTTCGATCTCGCAGCAGTCATGGGGCGAACACCGGAGTTTCGTCAGGATGCGCCGCTGTTTACGGCTATCCAGAATTGCCCAGTGCTTTCGCAAGTGAAGTTGATTGCCGAACCGTGGGATATCGCGCCAGGTGGTTATCAGGTGGGCAATTTCCCACCGCTGTTTGCCGAGTGGAATGATCATTTCCGCGACGCCGCACGCCGTTTCTGGCTGCACTATAACTTGTCGCTGGGTGAGTTTGCCGGGCGTTTTGCCGCCTCCAGCGATGTTTTTAAACGTAATGGCCGTCTGCCGAGCGCTGCGATTAATCTCGTTACTGCGCATGACGGTTTTACGCTTCGCGACTGCGTTTGTTTCAACCATAAACACAATGAAGCAAATGGAGAGGAAAATCGCGACGGGACCAACAACAATTACAGTAACAATCATGGTAAAGAAGGGTTAGGCGGTACTCTTGATTTGATTGAACGGCGGCGCGACAGCATTCACGCCCTGTTAACGACGTTGTTGCTCTCCCAGGGTACGCCGATGTTACTGGCAGGTGATGAACATGGTCACAGCCAGCATGGCAATAACAATGCCTACTGTCAGGATAACCAACTAACGTGGTTGGACTGGTCGCAGGCAAACAGTGGGTTAACGGGGTTTACCGCCGCGTTAATCCATTTGCGCAAGCGCATTCCTGCTTTGGTAGAGGATCGCTGGTGGGAAGAAGGCGATGGCAATGTCCGTTGGCTGAATCGATATGCTCAACCTTTAAGCTCGGATGAGTGGCAAAACGGGCCAAAGCAGCTGCAAATTTTGCTTTCGGATCGTTTTTTGATCGCAATAAACGCCACGCTTGAGGTAACAGAGATTGTTTTACCTGCTGGGGAGTGGCACGCCATTCCCCCATTCGCTGGAGAGGATAACCCAGTGATTACGGCTGTCTGGCCGGGACCTGCACACGGATTGTGTGTGTTCCAGAGATGATAAAAAAGGAGTTAGTCATGGTTAGTTTAGAGAAGAACGATCACTTAATGTTGGCGCGCCAGCTGCCATTGAAATCTGTTGCCCTGATACTGGCGGGAGGACGTGGTACCCGCCTGAAGGATTTAACCAATAAGAGAGCAAAGCCTGCCGTACACTTCGGCGGTAAGTTCCGCATTATCGACTTTGCGCTGTCCAACTGCATCAACTCTGGGATCCGTCGTATGGGCGTGATCACCCAGTACCAGTCTCACACCCTGGTGCAGCATATTCAGCGCGGCTGGTCGTTCTTCAATGAAGAAATGAACGAGTTTGTCGACCTGCTGCCCGCGCAGCAGAGAATGAAAGGGGAAAACTGGTATCGCGGTACCGCAGACGCGGTAACTCAAAACCTCGATATTATCCGCCGCTATAAAGCGGAGTATGTGGTGATCCTGGCTGGTGACCACATCTACAAGCAAGACTACTCGCGAATGCTTATCGACCACGTCGAAAAAGGTGCGCGTTGTACTGTTGCTTGTATGCCAGTACCGATTGAAGAAGCCTCTGCATTTGGCGTTATGGCAGTCGATGAAAACGATAAAATTATCGAATTTGTTGAAAAACCTGCTAACCCGCCATCAATGCCAAACGATCCGAGCAAATCTCTGGCGAGTATGGGTATCTACGTCTTTGACGCCGACTATCTATATGAATTGCTGGAAGAAGACGATCGTGATGAAAATTCCAGCCACGACTTTGGTAAAGATTTGATTCCAAAAATCACCGAAGAAGGCCTGGCTTATGCGCATCCATTCCCTCTCTCTTGCGTACAGTCTGACCCAGACGCCGAGCCGTACTGGCGCGATGTGGGAACGCTGGAAGCTTACTGGAAAGCGAACCTTGATCTGGCCTCTGTGGTGCCGGAACTGGATATGTACGATCGCAACTGGCCAATTCGCACCTACAATGAATCATTGCCACCAGCGAAATTCGTTCAGGATCGCTCTGGTAGCCATGGGATGACCCTTAACTCACTGGTTTCCGGCGGTTGTGTAATCTCTGGTTCAGTGGTGGTGCAGTCCGTTCTGTTCTCGCGCGTTCGTGTTAATTCATTCTGCAACATTGATTCCGCCGTATTGTTACCGGAAGTATGGGTAGGTCGCTCGTGCCGTCTGCGCCGCTGTGTCATTGACCGCGCGTGTGTCATTCCGGAAGGCATGGTGATTGGTGAGGATGCAGAGGAAGATGCACGTCGTTTCTATCGTTCAGAAGAAGGCATCGTGCTGGTTACGCGCGAAATGCTACGGAAGTTAGGGTATAAACAGGAGCGATAATGCAGGTTTTACATGTATGTTCAGAGATGTTTCCGCTGCTTAAAACCGGCGGTCTGGCTGATGTTATTGGGGCATTACCCGCAGCACAAATCGCAGACGGCGTTGACGCTCGCGTACTGTTGCCTGCATTTCCCGATATTCGCCGTGGCGTGACCGATGCGCAGGTGGTATCTCGTCGTGATACCTTTGCCGGGCATATCACGCTGCTGTTCGGACATTACAACGGGGTTGGTATTTACCTGATTGACGCGCCGCATCTCTACAATCGTCCCGGAAGCCCGTATCACGATACCAACTTATTTGCCTACACTGACAACGTGTTGCGTTTTGCGCTGTTGGGGTGGGTCGGGGCAGAAATGGCCAGTGGGCTGGACCCATTCTGGCGCCCTGATGTGGTGCACGCGCACGACTGGCATGCCGGCCTTGCGCCTGCGTATCTGGCGGCACGCGGGCGTCCGGCGAAGTCGGTGTTTACTGTGCACAATCTGGCCTATCAAGGCATGTTTTATGCACATCACATGAATGACATCCAATTGCCATGGTCATTCTTTAATGTTCACGGGCTGGAGTTCAACGGGCAAATCTCTTTCCTGAAAGCCGGACTGTATTACGCTGACCATATTACAGCGGTTAGTCCGACCTACGCTCGCGAGATTACTGAACCACAGTTTGCCTACGGTATGGAAGGTTTACTTCAGCAGCGTCATCGTGAAGGGCGACTTTCCGGCGTACTGAACGGCGTGGACGAGAAAATCTGGAGTCCAGAGACGGACTTACTTTTAGCCTCGCGTTACACCCGCGATTCATTGGAGGATAAAGCGGAGAATAAGCGCCAGTTGCAAATCGCAATGGGGCTTAAGGTTGACGATAAAGTGCCGCTTTTTGCAGTGGTGAGCCGTCTGACCAGCCAGAAAGGCCTGGATCTGGTGTTAGAGGCCTTACCGGGCCTTCTGGAACAGGGCGGACAACTGGCGCTGCTCGGCGCGGGCGATCCGGTATTGCAGGAAGGTTTCCTTGCTGCAGCAGCGGAACACCCCGGTCAGGTTGGTGTACAGATTGGTTATCACGAAGCATTTTCGCATCGCATTATGGGCGGCGCGGACGTCATTCTGGTGCCCAGTCGTTTTGAACCGTGCGGCTTAACGCAACTTTATGGATTGAAGTACGGCACGCTGCCGTTAGTGCGGCGTACCGGTGGGCTTGCTGATACGGTTTCTGACTGTTCTCTTGAGAACCTTGCAGATGGCGTCGCCAGTGGGTTTGTCTTTGAAGATAGTAATGCCTGGTCGTTGTTACGGGCTATTCGACGCGCTTTTGTTCTGTGGTCCCGCCCTTCATTGTGGCGGTTTGTGCAACGTCAGGCTATGGCAATGGATTTTAGCTGGCAGGTCGCGGCGAAGTCGTACCGTGAGCTTTACTATCGCTTGAAATAGTTTTCAGGAAACGCCTATATGAATGCTCCGTTTACATATTCATCGCCCACGCTTAGCGTAGAAGCTCTTAAGCACTCTATCGCTTATAAGCTGATGTTTACGATTGGCAAGGATCCTGTCGTTGCCAATAAACATGAATGGCTGAACGCAACGTTATTTGCTGTGCGCGATCGTCTCGTGGAGCGCTGGTTACGCTCGAATCGTGCCCAGCTGTCGCAAGAAACTCGTCAGGTTTACTATCTGTCGATGGAGTTTTTGATCGGTCGTACTCTCTCCAACGCCATGCTGTCGTTAGGTATTTATGACGATGTCCAGGGAGCGCTGGAGTCGATGGGATTGAATCTCGAAGAGTTGATTGATGAGGAAAATGACCCTGGCCTCGGTAACGGCGGTCTGGGGCGTCTGGCGGCCTGCTTCCTGGATTCTCTGGCGACTTTAGGGTTACCAGGTCGCGGCTACGGTATTCGTTACGACTACGGCATGTTCAAGCAGAACATCGTTAACGGCAGCCAGAAAGAGTCACCGGACTACTGGCTGGAATACGGCAACCCGTGGGAATTTAAACGACACAATACGCGCTACAAAGTGCGTTTTGGCGGACGTATTCAGCAAGAAGGCAAGAAAACTCGCTGGATTGAAACTGAAGAAATTCTGGCCGTTGCTTATGACCAGATAATCCCCGGCTATGACACTGACGCAACTAATACCCTGCGTTTATGGAGCGCACAAGCCAGTAGCGAAATTAACCTGGGTAAATTCAATCAGGGTGACTACTTCGCGGCGGTGGAAGACAAAAACCACTCCGAGAACGTATCTCGCGTACTGTACCCGGACGACTCCACTTATTCCGGGCGTGAACTGCGTCTGCGTCAGGAATACTTCCTGGTTTCCTCGACCATTCAGGACATTTTAAGCCGCCATTATCAGCTGCATAAAACCTACGATAATCTGGCAGATAAAATCGCGATTCATCTCAATGACACCCATCCGGTGCTGTCGATTCCTGAATTGATGCGTCTGCTGATTGACGAGCATAAATTCAGCTGGGATGACGCTTTTGAAGTGTGTTGCGAGGTCTTCTCTTACACCAACCACACGCTGATGAGCGAGGCGCTGGAAACCTGGCCGGTAGATATGCTGGGTAAAATTCTGCCGCGTCACTTGCAGATAATCTTTGAAATTAATGACTATTTCCTGAAAACCTTGCAAGAGCAGTATCCGAACGACACTGACCTGCTGGGACGGGCGTCAATCATTGATGAATCCAACGGGCGTCGTGTGCGGATGGCCTGGCTGGCGGTTGTCGTGAGTCATAAAGTCAACGGTGTTTCGGAGTTGCACTCTAACCTGATGGTGCAGTCACTGTTTGCTGATTTTGCGAAAATCTTCCCGGGTCGTTTCACCAACGTTACCAACGGTGTGACGCCGCGTCGCTGGCTGGCGGTAGCAAACCCATCGCTTTCAGCCGTGCTGGACGAACACCTGGGCCGTAACTGGCGCACCGACCTTAGCCAGCTGAGCGAGCTGCAACAGCACTGTGATTTCCCGATGGTCAACCATGCGGTGCATCAGGCGAAGCTGGATAACAAAAAACGTCTGGCCGAGTACATCGCCCAGCAGTTGAATGTGGTGGTGAATCCGAAGGCGCTGTTTGATGTGCAGATCAAACGTATTCACGAATACAAACGTCAATTGATGAATGTGTTGCACGTTATCACTCGTTATAACCGTATCAAGGCCGATCCGGATGCTAATTGGGTGCCGCGCGTGAATATTTTTGGCGGCAAGGCCGCTTCGGCTTATTACATGGCGAAGCACATTATCCATTTGATCAACGATGTTGCTAAAGTGATCAACAACGATCCGCAGATTGGCGACAAGCTGAAAGTGGTGTTTATTCCGAACTACAGCGTTAGTCTGGCGCAGTTGATCATTCCGGCGGCCGATCTGTCTGAACAGATTTCACTGGCGGGGACGGAAGCCTCCGGCACCAGTAACATGAAGTTTGCTCTTAACGGCGCGCTGACTATCGGTACGCTGGACGGCGCGAACGTCGAGATGCTGGATCATGTCGGTGATGACAATATCTTTATCTTTGGTAACACTGCGGAAGAGGTGGAAGAACTGCGTCGTCAGGGTTACAAACCGCGTGAATACTACGAGAAAGATGAAGAGCTGCATCAGGTGCTGACGCAAATCGGCAGCGGCGTGTTCAGCCCTGAAGACCCAGGCCGTTACCGCGATCTGGTTGATTCGCTGATCAACTTTGGCGACCACTATCAGGTGCTGGCGGATTATCGCAGCTATGTCGATTGTCAGGATAAAGTCGACGAACTCTACGAGCGTCAGGAAGAGTGGACTGCAAAAGCGATGCTGAACATCGCCAATATGGGCTACTTCTCTTCAGACCGTACGATAAAAGAGTACGCCGATCATATCTGGCATATTGATCCAGTGAGATTGTAAGTTCGTAAAGTGATAACTGCCGTGTGTTCCCTTAAAGCTACCGTTAATGGGCACACGGCATTTTTATATCAGATAAACAAAATATCATGAAAATTTACATATGCTATCAATATATAATTAATATTTGTTATTTATTAATAAGGTACCTCATCAGGGAATGTTCCATATAACGAACATTATAAATAAATAATAAATCATTTGTCGTGTTTATATATTTACTCACTCCTCAGTTCTTCTTTCTAAAATAAACTCCTTTGTTTTCAAATGACTGTATTTTTATATAAAGTCAATTATTGCGAGCGTTGATTCTTTTAGTTACATTACCAAGCAGCTCATATAATATTTTCCAGCCATTCTATCTCTTAATTTTTCTGGGATTAACCACACCAGCTTTATTCATTTAAATAATGTGATTTGTTAAAGCTGAATGTAAAAATAATCGCCAATATTGCTTGGATTTTTTAACAAAAGGAAAGGTATAAATGAAATTCAATCTATCTAATTTATCCGTAGTTTTACTCGCATCAGGTATGCTGATGTCAACTGCGGTAACTGCTGCGCCAGGCGATGCATCACAATTTGGTGGTGCGGATACAGACTGGAGCACCGTTGATTATCCAAAACTCACCGATATGGATAGCAACACCGATGCGATGGGCGGAAACATCCGCTTTACTGGTCGTGTGGTTAAAGCGACGTGTAAGGTTGCTACAGAATCGAAACAGATTGAAGTGGTACTGCCAGTCGTACCTTCTAACGCTTTCACGGGCATTGATACCGAAGCAACGGGTGCCAGTAACCAGACTGACTTCAACATTAAACTGACCGACTGCAGCAATACAGACAGTCAAAACATTGAATTTCGTTTTACTGGCGTAGCAGACAGTGCCAACCAGACGCTTGCCAATGAAGTTGAAGGGGCCGCTGATGCTGATAGTACTGGCGAAGCAGGTGCAACAGGTGTAGGGATTCGTATTTATTCTAAAAACACTACAGCTGATGGTCTGATTAAACTGAATACACAAACTCCTCAGGGGAGTAGTTCTTCGGCAGCTTACGTGATTCCTGGCGATGCAGCCAAACATGATTATACTGCCGCATTTACCGCGGGCTATGCGCAGAACGGTAGTACCGTTGCACCAGGTCTGGTGAAAACTACGGCAAGTTTCGTTGTGCTGTACGAATAATTACAGCAAGATAATTTCAGGTTACAGTTAATTGTAGCCTGAAATTAATATTACGTGTTTATTTATAATAAATAGACACGTATCAGCAATTACAATTAATTTCATCTACAAGGATGCAGTATGAGATGGATTTCAAAAAATAAATGTTTAGCCAATAGAAATATAAATTCTTTGCTGAAGACTCAATATGCCATAAGGGCAGCGGCTCTATTTTTGCTGTCCGCCATATCTGTCAACGCTATGGCTGCGGGTGGTTTCGGTCTTGGTTCTACGCGTCTGGTTTATCCATCGGACAGTCAGCAAATTACGCTAAGTGTACAGAATGGTGGGGCTAACACCAGCTATTTAATCCAGTCATGGATTGATGACAATCAAAGCAGTAAAAAAAGTCAGGATTTTGTGGTTACGCCTCCTTTATTTATGTTGCCAACGCGAAAAGAGGCATCATTGAGGATAATGTTTATTGGTAAAACACAGTTACCGACTGATCGTGAAACATTATTCTGGATGAATGTGAAAGCGATTCCGCCGACGGATGAGAAGAATACTCAGAAAAACACGTTGCAACTGGCGTTACAAAACAGAATTAAATTATTTTACCGTCCGACTAATTTACCCATTCAGGCTGGTAAAGCACGGGATATGCTGCGATTTAAATACGAAGGTAAACAGCTGAGAATCATTAATCCTTCTCCCTATTACCTGACGGTGACAGGAATCAGGATGCAAGGGGCAAAATTACCCAATGCGTTTGTTCCCCCGAAAAGTGACATCACAGTTTCTTCTCCGGTGACGTTAGCGGGCGAAATTACTTATCAAACTATCAATGATTACGGTGCCACAACGGCCAGGCAAAAGGGAACGATGCAATAAACCTGGAAGATTAAAACGTTAAAGCAACTCAGGTCAGGGATATGAACCTAAAGCTCAGAAAACTCGAACACTGGATGGCAAGGAAAAAGCAGATGAGGCTGTGTATACCGCTTCTCCTGACACTTTTGCCTACGTGTTCAGTGGCGGGTATGCGCTTTAATCCTGCCTTTTTGTCGGGTGATACAGAAGCTGTTGCTGATTTATCTCGTTTTGAGAAAGGGATGACGTATCTGCCAGGTAGCTATGAGGTTGAAATATGGGTCAATGATTCGCCTTTGACATCACGTAAGGTTACTTTCAAAGCTGATGAGCAGAATCAGTTGATTCCCTGTTTTTCGCTCGATGAGTTAGTTACTTTAGGAATTAACAAAAGTGCATTGCCGGAGCAGGCGCAAGCAGAGGGAAATCATTGTCTCGATTTACGTATATGGTTTGCTGAAGTTCAATATACTCCTGAACTGGATGCGCAACGACTCAAACTGACCTTCCCGCAGGCAATATTAAAGCATGAAGCTCGTGGTTATATCCCACCTGAGGAATGGGATAATGGTATCCCGGCTGTTCTTATTAATTATGACTTTTCTGGTAACAGCGATCGTGGAGACTATGCGTCTGATAGTTATTATTTAAATCTTCGTTCAGGTTTAAATTTAGGTGCGTGGCGTTTTCGTGATTATTCTACATGGAGTCGTTCAGGTAATTCTCCGGGTAAAATTGCACATGTGAGTAGTACGTTACAACGGGTAATTATTCCGTTCAAAAGTGAATTAACACTGGGTGATACCTGGTCTTCATCAGATGTTTTCGACAGCGTGAGTATTCGCGGTGCTAAACTTGAGTCCGATGAAAACATGCTGCCGGATAGCCAAAGTGGCTTTGCTCCTACTGTGCGCGGCATTGCTAAAAGTAATGCTCAGGTAACGATTAAACAAAACGGTTATGTTATTTATCAGACCTATACTCCCCCTGGGCCGTTTGAAATCAACGATCTGAACCCTACGTCTTCCGCAGGGGATTTGGAAGTTACGATCAAAGAGTCTGATAATTCCGAAACTGTCTATACTATTCCTTACGCCGCTGTACCCATCCTTCAACGCGAAGGACATATTAAATATTCCGCAACTGCCGGTAAATATCGTAGTAATAGCTATAATCAAAATAATCCGAATATCTTTCAAGGCGATTTGATTTGGGGGTTACCCTGGGATATTACCGCCTATGGAGGGATACAATACTCTGATAATTATCGGGCAATAGCACTCGGGCTTGGGTTCAACCTTGGTATGTTTGGTGCGACCTCATTTGATTTGACGCAAGCCAATAGCACACTTGCTGATGGCAGTAAACATCAAGGGCAATCGTACCGTTTTCTATACTCAAAATCGTTAGTGCAAACAGGTACAGCTTTTCAGATTATTGGTTATCGCTACTCGACGGAGGGATTTTATTCGTTGAGTGATACCACATATAAACAAATGTCAGGTACGGTTATCGATCCTGATACCATTAATGAACAAGACTATGTTTATAACTGGAATGATTTTTATAATTTACGTTATAACAAAAGAGGAAAGTTTCAGGCAAATATATCACAACCATTGGGCGAATATGGCTCTATGTATTTGGCAGCGAGTCAACAAACTTACTGGAATACGAATGATAAAGATACCTTATACCAGGTCGGCTATAATACGAGTGTGCATGGGGTTTATTTAAACATTGCTTATAACTACAGCAAATCACCAGGTTCAGATGCGGACAGAATCTTATCCGTCAATATATCATTGCCGATCAGCAATTGGTTATCACCAGCAGTCGATGGACGCACTGCGACAAATTCTATGACAGCGACCTATGGTTACAGTCAAGATAATAGCGGTCATGTGAATCAGTATGCTGGAGTATCTGGCTCACTGCTGGAACAACATAATCTCAACTATAATATTCAACAAAATTTTGCCAATCAGAATAATACCGGAAATGGCTCGGTAGGTTTAAATTACCGCGGTACTTATGGTTCACTAAATTCCGGATACAGCTACGATAATAATGGTAACCAGCAATTCAACTATGGTTTAAGTGGCGCCTTGGTTGTTCACGAAAATGGTATCACGCTAAGCCAGCCGTTAGGTGAAACAAATATACTGATAAAAGCACCTGGGGCAAACAATGTAAATGTGGAACGCGGAACGGGGGTTAAGACAGACTGGCGTGGCTATGCTGTCGTACCTTATGCCACGGAATATCGGCGTAATAATATCTCTTTAGACCCTATGTCTATGAACATGCATACAGAATTAGATGCCACTAGCATGGAAGTGATACCCAGTAAAGGCGCTTTAGTTCGCGCTGAGTTTAATGCCCATGTCGGTATTCGTGGTTTATTTAATGTGAGCTATCGTAATAAACCAGTTCCATTTGGTGCGACGGCCAGTGTACCCACTGAGGGAACCACTCAGATTACAGGAATAGTGGGTGACAGTGGGCAGGTTTATCTCTCTGGTTTGCCTTTGCAAGGCATAATAAATATACAGTGGGGAGAAAGTTCTTATCAGCAATGTCAGGCAAGCTATCAATTACCGGAAAGTGAGCTAGATAATGCTATTAGCTATGCAAATCTGGAGTGCCGCTGATGAATATATTACAGAAATTTATTTTATTAATTTTCACTTCATTATCCATGATGGTGGTTTCATATAATGCACTGGCTAACGATACCGTAGTGGTCACATTTACAGGCCAGTTATTAGCAAAAACGTGTGATATTACAGCTGGAAGTAAAGACCAGCCAGTAAACATGGGAACTTATGACGTCAATGATTTTTTAAATGTGGGAGATGTTTCTGGTAGCCGTACATTTACAATAAATCTGGAAGGGTGTCCAACGACAACCAGCACTGTTTATAGTTCAGGAGTTAGTGCTAATGTGCGGTTTAGCGGGGATACAGATGCTATCAATACCACCTTATTACGCCTTACTTCCAGTGCAGATAGTGCAACTGGAGTGGGCGTCGAAATTTTAGATAGCAATGATAAAATTATAGCAATTAATGGTGAGTCAGGCTTCCGGGAATTAGTTTTAGATAATAATGGTGATGCCAGTTTGGCCTTTAAACTCCGCTATAAGTCAACTCAGCAAAACGTACATGCGGGGCAAGCAAATGCGCTGTTGTACTTTGATATAGACTATCAGTGAGGGTGATATGAAGCGCTATTGGAATTTAATTGCTCTGTTATTCTCTGTGATATCCATGTCATCCATTGCTGATGATACAACACATGCTGGTATTGTACGTATAGAAGGAATAATAACGGCAAAGACTTGTATTGTTGCCGATGAGTCTAAAAATTTCACGGTTAACATGCCTGATGTTCCCAGTTATAGGGTTAAAAATTCAGGGGATATCACTGAAAAAATTGACTTCACTATAAAATTAACCCGATGTGGCAGTGATGTCAGTAATGCCAATATCAAATTTGATGGAGCATCTGTGAGTGAAGATACCACTCTGTATAAACTGGAAGAGGGATCTGTTGAGGGGTTAGCACTGGCTATTTATGATAACAACAAACAAAGTATTAGTAATGGTATAAAAAGTACCAGTTATGCCCTTACGCCATTGGTAGATAATACATTGCATTTCTTTGCTGCTTATAAAGCGATAAAAAATGATGTACAACCAGGAGATGCGAATGCATCAGTTTCCTTTATCGTCACTTATGATTAATGTGCTGATATGCTTTTTAATATGTTGCGTAAATGCGCAAGCAGGGGTTATCGTTGGCGGTACCCGTTTTGTTTACCCAGAAAAGCAGTCATCAATTTCGGTCGAGCTTAAAAATACTGCCAGTAAAGATATGCTGGTTAAAATTTCCGTGACACCTGATGATGGACGTCAGTTAAATGGGACAGTAGAATCTCAGCCTTTACTTCCAGATAAGGCATTTATTGCTACGCCACCATTATTGGTACTTAAACAAGATAAAAATACCAAAATAAGAATTAATCGCGTAGGTGGTCAGTTACCTACAGATCGTGAGAGTTTATTTATACTGAATGTTGCTGCGTTACCTGCTCAGGAACAAGACTCACAGCTTAAGCACGAAAATCAACTCCAGGTAGCTGTACGCAACCGGATGAAAATATTTTATCGCCCGGAGGCGTTATCAGGTAATCCACTTAACGCTTATCAGCAGTTACGCTGGTCGCGAAGCAATGAGGCTGTCACTGTTTTTAATCCTACACCCTGGTATGTGACACTCTATAATTTATCTATTGATGGTAAAAACATAAATGGTGGCATGGTCGCACCATTTAGCCATCGTCAACAGAATTGGTGTCAGGGGCAAGGATATTGCGAGATTAACTGGCAGACGTTGGATCTTTACAATAATGCTTTGCCTGTATGGAGTGTGAAATTAAATGTTTTGCAAAATAATGCTATGGGTACAGCAGCGATACATGGATAACTGGAGAGGCATGATGTTTACTTGTTTTTGGGGAAATGTAAAAGCAATTTTTATATTTTCTATTCTTTTAATCAGTAATTTCTATAACATTGTGTATGCTGAAGATATGGGACGTGATCGCGCTTTTTGTTATCCTGGTACTCCTGGTAATAACAGTACGCCAGCAGTATTTTCTTATAATTTTGGTACTATTACTGTCTCTGATGTCAATAATAACTCTCCTGGAACGGTATTACCAACGCAGAACTGGAAAATAGGGCGTTATAAGGCATATTGCAATTCTCTTGATGATTATGAAGTTTATTTTTCCGGTGTGTCTGGAATTGACCCGTCGGGAGCATCTGGTGATCATCAGGGGAGCGATATATTTATTCCTCTGACTCATGAAATATCTGTCTCGACACATATAAAACTCTATAATAAAAATGGCACAATGACAGATAAAACAGTACCTTTTGATAACTATAGCACCAATTATCCAGCAGACAGAAGTAAACCATCTGATTGGACCTCAGGAACAGAGGGATATATAAAAATCAGACTGGATAAAAAAATAATATCCGATGTCTCAATAAATAGTGTGCTACTAGTTTCTTTGTACGTTAGCCAGTTCCCAACTGAACATGGCCCCGTTCCTGTATTTAATGCTTATATTGGCAACTTAAATATTGAGGTTCCACAAGGCTGCACAATTAATGAGGGCACCAGTTTTACCGTTAATATGCCTGATGTCTGGGCTAGTGAGTTAAGTCGGGCTGGCGCTGGAGTGAAGCCAACAGGTATTTCTCCAGTTGCAACCACTATTCCGATCAATTGCACGAACAAAGATATTGATGCCGTAATGACGCTGGTTTTTGATGGAAATATTTCATCAACGAGAGATGTTAACGGTCGGCAAAGTATTCTTCAGGCGGAGGATAACCCAGACGTTGGCATTATGATTATGGATAGCCAACAGGAGTCCGTAGATTTGAACGCTCTTGCTACTCATGTTGGAGTACCATTTAAGTTAATAGAAAACCGGGCAGCATCCGCTCAGACGGCAGACGTGACTTTTCTGTCTCTCCCCGTCAGTACCACAGGGCGACTACCTGCCGCGGGGCGTTATAACGCCCTGGCTGTTTTACGGGTGGAATATCAGTGATATGTGAGTCAGTGCAGAAACGGATTAGCCCGCTTTTAGCCATCGGTAGGGCAGAGCCTGGTGGAAGATGTGGGATATGTGCCGATGTATCCAACAATGAAATAAAATTCGATGCAAAGGAATCAGCGCGATGAATAAATTCACAGGCGTTTTACTGTTAGGTGCAGTATTACTGGCGGGATGCGCCGACCGGGAAGCCTACTATAACAGTGTCAGGGAAGAAGAGAGTCGGGGACTGACTTCTCTGCGGGGAGAACCTGAATTACGTTACAGCGATGATTGGTTAAGATGGCCGAGAGTGTTCGGTGCAACAGCTTTATACCCGCTGTATGCTTCTGCATATTATGAATTAGTACCGGAGCCGAAAGATGCGGATCAAACTTCGCTGGCCTGGCAGGCGTATGGTTTACAGCAAACCCGAACAGCGGAAGCCTACGATAGTCTGATTAAAGGTACTGCGACAGTTATTTTTGTCGCGCAACCTTCTGAAGGACAGAAAAAACGTGCAGAAGAAGCGGGAGTTAAGCTGAAATATACCGCGTTTGCCCGCGAAGCCTTTGTCTTTATCGTTGATATCAAAAACCCGGTTAATTCGCTTAGCGAACAGCAGGTCAAAGACATTTTTAGCGGTAAAGTGAGTCGCTGGAATAAAGTAGGCGGTGGTGACGACCGCATAAAAGTCTGGCAGCGGCCAGAAGATTCAGGAAGCCAAACGGTTATGAAGGGACTGGTTATGCAAGACACTCCAATGCTGCCAGCCAAAAAATCCACTGTTATTGATCTTATGGGCGGTTTAATTACCGAAGTCGCCGACTATCAAAACACTGTAGTGGATCACAAAA
>NZ_RHJM01000002.1:0-349192 GCF_004212315.1 Escherichia sp. E10V5 | reverse complement strand
TGATTTTGTGATCCACTACACACGGCTTTAATTTTTAATAGCACTTCGTTATCTGCTGGCACGGGAATATCCTTTTCCACATACTCCATAACGCCAGGCTGCTGACAAATTAATGTTTTCATTTCTGCTCGTCCGATAATAATTGGCTGATTGTGGCCTTGATGCCCTTGTTTTTTATATTTGCAAAGGCAATTTTTATTTCATTTATAAAGGGCTGATGATTACTTAATTCACCAAATATGGCGCTAAGGTGCAGTAATGCGAGCGCCTGTTGCCATGCGTCTTGTTGTTCCTTTATTAGCGCATGAAATTGTTCACTCATTGGATCAGCGACAGACTGGCTTTTCTCAACAGCTTCAATGACATAATGCAACCAACCAGCAACGAGCAGTGACAGAACAGCATTGTTTTGCTTTTGCTGATGCAATTTAAGCCAGGGAGTTAGCGCACGCTGGGGAAGCTTTTGCGAACCATCCATAGCGATTTGCCCCGTACGGTGTGCAACATTACGGTTGCTAAAGCGTTCAATTAACAGGTCGGCGTATTCCTGGACGTCGATATTTAAATCAGGATTAAGTGTTCGGGCTTGTTCATTGATCATCAGATGGCGGGTAATGGAACGAAAATTAGCGTCTTCCATGCATTGCCAGATAAATTCATAGCCTGCCAGTGAGCCGTTATAAGCCAGAAATGAATGGCTACCGTTTAACATGCGTAACTTCATCTCTTCATAAGGCTGAACATTGCTGACAAACATCGCGCCTGCTTTATCCCATTCCGGTCGCCCATGCACAAAATTATCTTCGATCACCCACTGGCGAAATGATTCGCAGACAATCCCGCAGGGATCGGCATAACCAGTTTTAGTTTCCAGTAAGGCGAATTGCGATTCGGTCATTGCCGGAACAATGCGGTCGACCATCGTGCCTGGAAATGAGACATTTTCTTCGATCCACTGAGCCAGAGACTGGTCCAGTTGGCGGGCAAAACCGAGAACGGCATTTCGCGTCAGATGCCCATTGTCAGGCAAGTTATCGCAGGAGAGCACACTAAAAGTGGCAAGTCCGGCTGCTTTACGTTGTTGCAAAGCACAGACGATCAAGCCAATAGCCGACTGAGGCGCATCCGGGTTTTGTAGATCGTGTTTGATTAATCCATTGGTGAGATCAAGTGATCGCGTTTGCGAATCGAGGCAATAGCCTTTCTCGGTGATGGTTAATGAAACGATTTTTACCTGAGGTTCAGTCAATTTCTGGATTGCTGCGGCAATACCGTCCACGGGGGTATGGATACCGCCAGTCACCGAGCGTACAAGGCGTGAGGTAGATTGCGATGCAGACGTTTCCACCACCGAAAACAGCCCATTTTGCGCATTTAAGTTTTCGATCAGTTGAGCATCACCAAACAGGTTGATTTCAAAGATCCCCCAGCGGGTGTTCGAAAGCTGATTAGTAAGATCAGTATAGACAGCCTGGTGTCCGCGATGAAAAGCGCCAAAACCAATATGGACAATATCAGCCTGTAACCCGTCTCGAGGCCAGGTGGTGACCTGATCATGGTGGGCGACAGTGATGCTCTCGTTCCCTGACATTATGTGCTTACTCCTGGTAGTTGGTGTGTGTAGACCAATTTACATAATTCATTAGACCAAAAACAGAGAGATGCATCACGCTTGCAGAGAAAGGTAAAAGTACGGAACAGAACAAGAGGAAGTGATTTGAGATGGATGACAAACGTAAAACTGCCTGATGCGCTACGCTGATCAGGCTGGCGATTATTGTGTAATGTATTTAATTTTAATTTGTTATGCCAGATTAGGTATTCACGCTGCATTCGGCACGAGCAAAGCGCGCTTTATCATCAGTCCGTTGATAATTCATTAGACCAATTAACAAGATAGAGTGTACCAGGTGAGGGGGGATGCAGAGCCAGCGTCATTTTTCACGTCAGCTCTGGATAAATGAAGGTTAACGAGCGAAGAAAAAGTCATCAAAGTCGCTAATGGAAGCGTCTTGTTTGAAGATTTTGATCAGTTCATTTTTGCTGTTTTCCAGATGGTTCCAGGACGCTTCTCTGGCAAGCTCTGAATCTTTCTGTTGCAGCGCAAGGACAATAGCCCGGTGATCTTCCAGCCATTGCAGACGCAAAGGCTTTTCGTGCAAATACTTGTAGTTCAGCTTCTTCCAGCGGGGGTTTTCTGTGCGCACTGCCCGCCATAATTCGGCGGCTTGTTTGATCAGCACACGATTTTGCGTTGCTTCGGCAATAAGGCTATGAAATCGGTGATCCAGCTCTTCAAATTTATCACTTTCCGCTGCGATCGCCTTTTCCTGCAAGCTAATGATTTTCTTTAATTCTTGTAATTCGTTAAAGCTGATCTGGCTGGCTGCAAAACCGGTAATATTGCTCTCGATCACCTGGCGCGCCTGCAACAGTTCGAACGGGCCAATTTCTGAATAAGGCATTAATGATTTCTGATTGAGCTTATCGGTGGAATCGACAAAGAAGATCCCTGACCCTTGCTTCACATTCAGTACGCCTTTCAGTTCCAGCATAATGATGGCTTCACGAATGGTAGTCCGGCTGGTATTAAACCGCTCGCTCAGTTCACGTTCTGAAGGTAAGCGCTCTCCGGCTTTGAATACGCCTGAATACAGCAACTCTTCAATCTGTAGACCAATATCGTAATAGCGGCGCTTTGTAATAACCTGTTCCATACCTTGCCTTACTGTGGGTGTCCTCGGATAGCCGATCGTCGTGCAACATGACCTGAACGTTGCTGATCGGCATAAATAGTAGCGGCAGTTGCCACGATACCGCTAGCCTTAAATGTGTTTGCCCCGATCGGCAGTGAAAACTTCACCAGGGTATTTCGTCACCGTTTATCAACATCACTTCATTTCCGCGCGTGATACAGCGTATAATCCCCGGCCTTTGATTATTTTTTTACCATTTCTGGAAGCAAAATGAGCTCTATCTCCCTGATCCAACCGGATCGCGACCTGTTCTCCTGGCCGCAGTACTGGGCCGCCTGTTTTGTACCGGCACCGTTTTTGCCGATGTCTCGTGAAGAGATGGATCAACTTGGCTGGGATAGCTGCGACATCATTTTGGTTACTGGCGACGCGTATGTCGATCACCCAAGCTTCGGGATGGCGATTTGCGGTCGTATGCTGGAAGCGCAGGGCTTTCGCGTTGGGATCATCGCCCAGCCGGACTGGAGCAGCAAAGACGATTTCATGCGTCTGGGTAAACCGAATCTGTTTTTCGGCGTTACCGCAGGCAATATGGACTCGATGATCAACCGTTACACTGCCGATCGCCGTTTACGTCATGACGACGCTTACACGCCGGATAACGTCGCAGGTAAGCGTCCGGATCGCGCCACACTGGTTTATACCCAGCGTTGTAAAGAGGCGTGGAAAGATGTGCCGGTGATCCTCGGCGGTATTGAAGCCAGTCTGCGTCGTACCGCGCATTATGATTATTGGTCTGACACCGTGCGCCGCTCGGTGCTGGTGGATTCTAAAGCCGACATGCTGATGTTCGGTAACGGTGAGCGTCCGCTGGTGGAAGTGGCGCACCGTCTGGCAATGGGCGAGCCGATTAGCGAAATCCGCGATGTGCGTAATACCGCGATTATCGTGAAAGAGGCGCTGCCAGGCTGGAGCGGCGTGGATTCCACCCGTCTCGATACCCCGGGCAAAATCGACCCGATCCCGCATCCGTATGGCGAAGATTTGCCGTGCGCGGATAACAAACCGGTGGCGCCGAAAAAACAAGAAGCCAAAGCCGTTACCGTGCAGCCACCGCGCCCGAAACCGTGGGAAAAAACCTACGTGTTGCTGCCTTCTTTCGAGAAAGTGAAGAGCGATAAAGTCCTGTACGCCCATGCTTCGCGTATTCTGCACCACGAAACTAACCCAGGCTGCGCCCGCGCATTGATGCAAAAACATGGCGACCGCTATGTGTGGATCAACCCGCCTGCTATTCCGCTTTCTACCGAAGAGATGGACAGCGTCTTTGCACTGCCGTACAAGCGTGTGCCGCATCCTGCTTATGGTAATGCCCGTATTCCTGCTTACGAAATGATTCGTTTCTCGGTCAATATTATGCGCGGCTGCTTTGGCGGCTGCTCTTTCTGCTCTATTACCGAGCATGAAGGGCGCATTATTCAGAGCCGTTCGGAAGATTCGATCATTAATGAGATTGAAGCGATCCGCGACACCGTTCCTGGCTTTACTGGCGTGATTTCCGATCTCGGTGGGCCAACTGCCAACATGTATATGTTGCGCTGCAAATCGCCACGCGCCGAGCAAACTTGTCGCCGTTTGTCGTGCGTTTACCCGGATATTTGTCCGCATATGGACACGAATCACGAACCAACGATCAACCTCTATCGCCGTGCGCGCGATCTGAAAGGGATTAAAAAGATCCTGATCGCCTCCGGCGTGCGTTATGACATCGCCGTAGAAGATCCACGCTATATCAAAGAGCTGGCGACCCATCACGTCGGCGGTTATCTGAAGATTGCCCCGGAACATACCGAAGAAGGGCCGTTGTCGAAGATGATGAAGCCGGGCATGGGGAGCTATGACCGCTTTAAAGAGCTGTTCGATACCTATTCCAAACAGGCAGGTAAAGAGCAGTATCTGATCCCCTATTTCATCTCCGCGCACCCGGGTACGCGTGATGAAGATATGGTGAACCTGGCGCTTTGGCTGAAAAAGCATCGCTTCCGCCTCGACCAGGTACAGAACTTCTACCCATCGCCGCTGGCTAACTCGACCACCATGTATTACACCGGGAAAAACCCGCTGGCGAAGATTGGTTATAAGAGTGAAGACGTCTTCGTACCGAAGGGCGACAAACAGCGTCGTTTGCATAAAGCGTTGTTGCGTTATCACGATCCGGCAAACTGGCCGTTAATCCGTCAGGCGCTGGAAGCAATGGGTAAAAAGCATCTGATTGGCAGCCGTCGCGATTGCTTAGTGCCTGCGCCAACCATTGAAGAGATGCGCGAAGCTCGCCGTCAGAACCGCAATACCCGTCCGGCGTTGACCAAACATACGCCGATGGCGACCCAGCGTCAGACGCCTGCTACGGCAAAAAAAGCGTCGTCTACGCAATCTCGTCCGGTGAATGCTGGCGCGAAGAAACGCCCTAAAGCAGCGGTCGGACGTTAAAAAAATCCCCGGTAACAGAATGCTGCCGGGGATTGTTTTGTCATTCCGCATACATACGCAAGCAGCGCAGGCAATCGAAATAGTCCTGCGCATCAAGACGCGTATTGGCTCTGTTAGCTTCAGATTTTGCCGCATAGATTTGTGGGCGTAATGCTTTCATATCCTGCTCAAGTCGGGTGATTTTGGCATTTAATGTTTGCACATTACTCGCCAGTTGATTGACCTTTTGCTCATTGACGCACCCGTTTAATAAGCCGGTTACCAGAATTAGTGTTCCCACGCTGAAAGTCTTTTTCATTATTTATTTCTCCCTGTTTTTTATTGTTATGATTAATAGTTGATTGATGTTTAGTGGAGTATTACCACCGTGGCGGGTGCGCCCAAATTCCGTCTGGCCATCTTCCGGCATCATCCAGCCGTGTGTTAACTTTTTCTGCCGCTTCTTTCGCTACCTGAATTTCCTGACGTAAAGCGTTGATATTCTGTTGGAGTTGTTCGACTTTTATATTTATCAGATGAATATCATTTTCTACATGACTGATTTTTTCATTACTGACGCAGCCTGTGAGTATGAACATTAGAAAAAAGAGTAACAGTTGATTATTCATTTCCAGTTTCCTTTATCTGGTATTAATTATTCCGCTCACCGCTGTAATCTGGCGGCAGTCTTCGCTTCAATCTGTTTAAGTAAACTTCCGCCGCCTGGGCGGATAAAATCGGCAATTTCCCACTTACCCTCACGCCGCTGTAAAACAATTTCTTGCTCTTCGCTGTTGCCATTGGTCAATGCAAAACGAACATAAATACGAGCGGAGTCGGCAGTTTTCTCCAGCACACGAATTTCATCAACGCGTGAAAATAACGACTCTTCGCCAAAACAGATTGGGTTGTCGTAGATAAATTGCCGCTCTAATTGCATATCTTCATCGGAGTTACTGTCAGTCTTGAAGGTAGTTTTATAGAAGGCATTAACAGCCTGGCGATAGGTGTTGGAAACGACCCACGTCCAGGGCCAGCTATAATGAGTGATATGGTCAAACAACTCGGCGACATAGGCTTCAGGCTGCTCTTTTTGCAGCGATGCCAGTACCGCCAATATTTTTTCATTCTCACCGTTAACTGACTGCCAGACGCTGCCATGATTGCTGACAATATCATCAATCACCCAACGACCATTTTCTGCCACCATTTTCAGTGTTTGCGTGGTCTTTTCTTTATCGTCTTTATAGGGACGAAAGCGCACAAGGGCATCTACGTGATCGGCATCCGTTTGAGTAACCGCGACACTTTCTAACACCAGATCGCCGTAATCCTGACAATCGCAAACCGGATCGTAATCCAGCCAGCCAATATTACCCGGCAGTGTGAGATTGTCATTCAAGGTTAGTGCCTTTTGCATTCGCGTTGATGTTATTGCTTGCTCACTGTTATCAGCGAAATAAGGAACGCTAGCCCCACCGGTATAGTGTTGATAAATCTGCCTGACTGTTTGTTCAGCGGTTAGCGAGAGGGATTGCGCCTGGAGGGTAAAACTTAAAAAGGCTGCCAAAAACAGAACCATTATTTTCATCTGTTTTTCACCTCTCCATCGCGTTTATCCCTGGTGTAGATGAGTTGTTCCTTTAAGAGCTTCCAGCTCCGCATGATGATGTCCTTATATTTGGTGTTCCTGAACAGGGGAGAGTAACAACGGGCGGGAGGCGAGGGGAATAAATGATTTCTGAAAAGTCCGGTAGCGGAACATTACCGCTACCGGGAGAATTTGTGCGTTAGCCGCTGAACTGGTCGGGATCGGGGCCGAGGCGTTTACCCTGGTCGAGTTTTGCAATGTCACCAAGTTCGTCTTTGTCGAGACGGAAATCCCAGACATCGAAGTTTTCAGCAATTCGTGAAGGGGTGACCGATTTCGGGATTACGACCAGACCGTTATCCAGATGCCAGCGGATAACAATCTGTGCCGGGGTTTTGCCATACTTATCTGCCAGATCGCGAATGATTTTCTGATCGAATACGCCTTTCCCGCCCTGGGCTAATGGGCTCCAGGATTCGGTCTGGATTTTGTGTGTGGCGTTCCAGGCATGCAACTGACGTTGCTGCATCAGCGGGTGAAGTTCTATCTGGTTAATAACAGGCGCCACGCCAGTTTCATCAATCAGGCGCTGAAGATGGTGGATCTGGAAATTGCAGACGCCGATACTTTTGATTAATCCCTCTTTTTGCAGCTCAATCATTCCTTTCCATGCTTCGACATAATGGTCGATTGCGGGAACGGGCCAGTGCATTAAGTAGAGGTCGATATAATCAAGCTGGAGTTTTTTCAGACTGTTGAGTAGGGCTTCGCGGGGGCGCTTGTGGTTGTCGTTCCACAGTTTAGTGGTGATGAACAGATCTTCTCTGTTAAGTGCGGAATTTTTCAGGGCTTTACCGACACCTTCTTCGTTCTTGTAGGCTGCGGCGGTATCAATCGAACGATAACCAACTTCTAACGCTTTTTGAATAGCGGTGATAACTTCCTCATTACTTGCTTGCCAGACGCCCAGTCCCAGCTGGGGCATGACATTGCCGTCCTGTAGCTTAATAACGGTTGGATTAGCCATACGTTCCTCCTTATATGAACTCACCGGAGCAGGCTCCGGTGAGATGTTGTGAACTTAAGTCTGGACGAAATGCCCGAAAACGAAAGTTTGAGGCGTAAAAAGCTTAACGGGCGGCTTCGTAGATGCGGCGGCTGACTTCCAGCGTAATGTCATGATTTTCGCCCAGTTGGGTCATGCCGTGTTCTTCCAGTTTTTTCAGCAATGCCGGGATAGAGCTGCCGTCCAGACCGTAGTCGGAAAGATGCGTCGGCACGCCTAATTGCTCGAAGAAGTTACGGGTAGCGGCAATCGCGGCGTCAATGCGCTCGTCGTCGGAACCTTCGGTGATGTTCCAGACGCGTTCAGCGTATTGCAGCAGTTTCGCACGCTTGGTGTCGCGTTTTTCATTCCACAGAGCAGGCAGGACGATAGCCAGAGTTTGTGCGTGATCCAGACCGTGCATAGCGGTCAGTTCGTGGCCCAGCATATGCGTTGCCCAGTCCTGAGGTACACCTGCGCCAATTAAACCGTTCAGCGCTTGGGTCGCCGCCCACATAACGTTGGCGCGCACATCGTAGTTTTCTGGTTCTTTCAGGGCCTTCGGACCATCTTCGATCAGCGTCAGCAAAATACCTTCTGCGAAGCGATCCTGGATTTTGGCATCAACCGGTTTGGTTACATACTGTTCTACGGTGTGCACAAAGGCGTCCACTACGCCGTTAGCCACCTGGCGCGGCGGCAGGGTGTAGGTATAAACCGGATCTAGTACGGCAAATACCGGCTGAACATGGGCAGAATGGAACGCCTGTTTGTCGCCAGTGGTTTTACGGGAGATAACCGCGCCCGCGTTAGATTCAGAACCGGTCGCTGGCAGCGTCAGCACACAGCCCATCGGGATAGCGCTTTTAATCTCTTTACCGCCCGTTTGCAGAATGTGCCACGGATCAATATTTTCCGGATAGTTAGCCGCTGCGGCGATAAATTTGGTGCCATCCAGCACGGACCCGCCGCCAACCGCCAACAGGAAAGTCACTTTCTGTTCGCGAACCAGTTTTACGGCGTTCATCAGCGTTTCATAAGACGGGTTTGGTTCGATACCGCCAAACTCCAGCACGTCCATACCTTTCAATGCATCCAGAACTTGATCGAGGACGCCGGTTTTTTTCACACTACCACCGCCGTAGGTAATCAATACGCGGGCGCCATGAGGAATTTGCTCGCGTAAACCAGCGATTGCGCCTTTACCAAACAGAATGCGGGTTGGGGTGTGCAGATTAAAGTTGTTCATTACTTGCTCCCTTTGCTGGGTCAATATGAGGGCAGAGATCGGTCTGCCTGATGTTTTTCATTGTGGTCGCCTGCGTCGTGGCTCTCAATGCTCATTTCTGCCAATGTCTTGCCTATTTCTCCAGAGTGCTGGAGAAATGGTACAAAATTGCGCACAATCAAATTGCCGCATTATTCCTAAGAAATTACGCGATATGAAACGTGAAGAGATATGCCGCCTACTGACGGATAAAATTAATAGACTGAAAGATAAAGAAAATAGTTTGTCAGATATGTTGCCTGATGTGCGCTTATTGTATGGTGAGAACCCCGGTGCGCGTACGCCAGTGATGTATGAACCTGGCATCATAATTCTCTTTTCCGGGCATAAAATCGGTTATATCAATGAACGCGTGTTTCGCTATGACGCCAATGAATACCTGCTGCTGACGGTGCCGTTGCCGTTTGAGTGCGAAACCTATGCCACGCCAGAGGTGCCGCTGGCGGGGGTGCGTC
Source organism: Escherichia sp. E10V5 (assembly GCF_004212315.1). Lineage (NCBI taxonomy): Bacteria > Pseudomonadati > Pseudomonadota > Gammaproteobacteria > Enterobacterales > Enterobacteriaceae > Escherichia > Escherichia sp. E10V5. The sequence continues at coordinate 339,648 of NZ_RHJM01000002.1, read as the reverse complement.
TCAATGTCGATATTTTGCAGTTACAAGAGCTGTTGATGGACATTGGCGAAGATGAACATTTCCAGCCGTCGATGGCTGCCAGCGGTATAAATTCCGCTACATTGTCCGAAGAGATTTTATGCGCGGCGGAGCGGTTACTGGATGTGATGGAACGACCGCTGGATGCGCGCATTCTCGGTAAACAGATTATCCGCGAAATTCTTTACTATGTGCTGACGGGGCCTTGCGGCGGCGCGTTACTGGCACTGGTAAGTCGCCAGACGCATTTCAGCCTGATTAGCCGCGTGCTGAAACGAATTGAGAATAAATACACCGAAAACCTGAGCGTTGAGCAACTGGCCGCAGAAGCCAATATGAGCGTTTCGGCGTTCCACCATAATTTTAAGTCTGTCACCAGTACCTCGCCGTTGCAGTATCTGAAGAATTACCGTCTGCATAAGGCGCGAATGATGATAATCCACGACGGCATGAAGGCCAGCGCGGCGGCGATGCGTGTCGGCTATGAAAGCGCGTCGCAATTTAGCCGTGAGTTTAAACGTTATTTCGGTGTGACGCCGGGAGAAGATGCAGCCAGAATGCGGGCGATGCAGGGGAGTTAAATGCGTTCCCGGCATGGCCACCGGGAACGGAGGAAATCGTCAGGCACTAGAGTACTTTTTTTTAATCACCACGAACAGCGTGCCTAACAAGCCAGCGGTTAGCAAGGCAATCGGCAGGATCATCAGGAACGTCATCACCTGATCTTCATGGCGTTTTACAAACGGGATCATGCTTAAGGCATAGCCAAAACTGGTTACCACGCTGACCCATAACAACCCGCTTAACCAGTTGAAAAACTGGAAGCGGCGGTTTGGCAGTCCGGAAATCCCCGCCATGGTTGGCAGCAGCGTGCGGACAAAGGCGAGAAAACGTCCAGCAAGCAGCGCCAGCAGACCGTGGCGGTCAAACATACAGGTGGCGCGCTGGTGATATTTGGCCGGAAGCTGCGCCAGCCAGCCTTTCACCGTTTTGGTATTACCCAGCCAGCGCCCTTGAATGTAACTCAACCAACAACCCAGGCTGGCTGCGGCAGTCAGAATCGTGATTGTTGGCAGAAAATCCATAACCCCCTGGGCAATCAATGCGCCAGCCAGAATCAACAAGCTGTCGCCAGGCAAAAATGAGGCGGGCAGCAGGCCGTTTTCTAAAAACAGCGTGGCAAACATGACAAAGTAAACAACGCTAACAATGTGAGGGTCCGCCAGCGCGGCAAAGTCATGTTGCCAGAGCGCAGCGATAATATCTTGAATAACAGCCATGGACTTTCCTGTGGAACAGCGTTTAAGCCTTAATTTGACTATTGTACTCCTGAATCGTCCGGGACGCCTTGATCCCGGACGCAACAATTTAAGACTATTCACAATTAAATGTCTGCAAAATTGTCCAAATTGGCAACGTTACACAATTCGCGCGAAGCCGGCGTCCAGATCGGCAATCAGATCGTCGACGTTTTCCAGACCAATATGCAGGCGAATCAAGGTGCCGCTAAAATCGATCTTACCTTGCGGGCGGATGGCGGCGAGATGTTCTGGCTGGTTCGCGAGGATCAAGGATTCATACCCGCCCCATGAGAAGGCCATGCTGAATAACCTGAAGTTATCCAGATAGTTCGCCAGTTCTTCATCATTAAGTTTTTTCTTCAGGACAAAGGAAAATAGTCCGCTGCTACCTGTAAAGTCTCGTTTCCAGAACTCATGGCCTTTACTGCCTGGCAGAGCAGGGTGGTTAACTCGCTCAACCTGCGGATGTGCGGCCAGCCATTCTGCCACTTTCAGGCTGCTTTCATGATGTTGGCGCAGACGCACGCCCAGTGTACGCAGGCCACGACTGGTCATATAGGCGGTATCGGCGTCGACCATCTGCCCCATCAGATAGGCATTTTCCCGCAGTTGCTCCCAGCAACGGGCATTGCACACAGCAGTGCCAATCATCGCATCCGAATGCCCTACCAGATATTTGGTGGCGGCCTGAATAGAAACATCAATACCAAAATCAAGAGCTTTGAACAGCACTCCGGCAGCCCAGGTGTTATCGATCATAATGATGGCGTCCGGCACCACACTGCGTACGGCGGCAACAATCGCCGGAACGTCGTGGACTTCCATGGTGATGGAGCCTGGCGATTCCAGAAACACGATTTTAGTGTTTGGCTGCAGATGTTTAACGATATCGGCACCAATCAGCGGATCAAACCATGATGTCGTTACGCCCAACTTGCTGAGGATTTTGCTACAGAAATCCTGGCTCGGCTCGTAGGCGGTATTGGTCATCAACACATGATCGCCCTGTTCAACAAAAGCAAGAATGGAATTGGCAACCGCTGCCGCCCCGCAAGGAAACAGCGCGCAACCTGCGCCACCTTCCAGTTCGCACATCGCTTCTTGTAAGGAGAAATGGGTTAACGTTCCGCGCCGTCCATAGAACAACTCGCCATTGGCGCGATTGCGCGTCGCATGTTTTTTGGCTTCCACACTGTCAAAGACCAGCGAAGAGGCGCGCTGAATCACGCTATTTACCGCGCCGAGAGTGTATTTTTTGCTACGTCCTGCATTGACCAGTTGAGTATCAAGTTGTTTGTCTGCCATGTTGGGATTCCTGTTTTTATACGTCTGGATGTCTAAACTAGCACGAATGAGGTCATGCGCATCCTGAAGAATTGGCATAAAGCAGAAAAATTTCGCAAAAGGTGTACTGGTGACTTTTTTACTGCGTAAACGCAAAGAAAAGAAAGCAAAGGTACGGCAGTATGCAAATAGTAATGAGAACGACTATCAATTCGACGTCGTTTTGATATTATTGTGCGCAGATTTTGTGACTTGCGTCCTGGAGATACACAGTGGGTAATAATTTAATGCAGACGGACCTTTCCGTCTGGGGTATGTATCAGCACGCCGATATTGTCGTTAAGTGCGTGATGATTGGGCTGATTCTGGCCTCCGTAGTCACCTGGGCAATCTTTTTCAGCAAGAGCGTAGAGTTCTTCAACCAGAAGCGTCGCCTGAAGCGCGAGCAGCAACTGCTGGCTGAAGCACGCTCTTTAAACCAGGCCAGCGATATCGCCGCTGATTTTGGTAGCAAAAGCTTAAGCCTGCATTTGCTCAATGAAGCGCAGAACGAGCTGGAACTGTCAGAAGGCAGCGACGATAACGAAGGTATTAAAGAGCGTACCAGTTTCCGCCTTGAGCGTCGGGTCGCCGCAGTAGGTCGTCAAATGGGCCGCGGTAACGGTTATCTTGCTACCATCGGCGCAATTTCGCCGTTCGTTGGTCTGTTTGGTACGGTCTGGGGCATCATGAACAGCTTTATTGGTATCGCGCAAACGCAAACTACCAACCTGGCAGTGGTTGCACCGGGTATTGCAGAAGCGTTGCTGGCAACGGCAATCGGTCTGGTGGCAGCGATTCCGGCGGTCGTTATCTATAACGTATTTGCACGCCAGATTGGCGGCTTTAAAGCGATGCTTGGCGATGTCGCAGCGCAGGTATTGTTGCTGCAAAGCCGTGACCTGGATCTGGAAGCCAGCGCCGCTGCGCATCCGGTTCGTGTTGCACAAAAATTACGCGCAGGATAATGTCCGATGGCAATGCATCTTAACGAAAACCTCGACGATAACGGCGAAATGCATGATATCAACGTGACGCCGTTTATCGACGTGATGTTGGTTCTGCTGATTATCTTTATGGTGGCGGCACCGTTAGCGACGGTAGATGTGAAGGTGAACTTGCCTGCTTCTACCAGCACGCCGCAGCCGCGCCCGGAAAAACCGGTTTATCTGTCGGTGAAGGCGGACAACTCAATGTTTATCGGTAACGATCCGGTCACCGATGAAACGATGGTTACGGCGCTGAATGCGTTAACCGAAGGTAAGAAAGATACTACCATCTTCTTCCGTGCAGATAAGACCGTCGACTACGAGATGTTGATGAAGGTAATGGATAAGCTGCATCAGGCAGGTTACCTGAAGATTGGTCTGGTCGGCGAAGAAACTGCCAAAGCGAAGTAAAGAGAATTGCCTGATGCGCTACGCTTATCAGGCCTACAAAATCTATCGCAACGTGTTGAATTTGCACGAGCTGGTAGGCCAGATAAGGCGTTTACGCCGCCTCCGGCATTCGGTGCTCAATGCCTGATGCGACGCTGGCGCGTCTTATCAGGCCTACAAAATCTATCGCAACGTGTTGAGTTTTCATGAGTTTGTAGGTCGGATAAGGCGTTTACGCCGCATCCGGCAAGGTTAAAAGCACAATGATGCCCGGTTGCTATCACACAACCGGGTATTTTTTAGCCTAAATGTTCGCCGCCACACACGCCGTGCACTTCTGCGGTGACATAGCTCGACTCCTGACTTGCCAGATAAACATATACAGGGGCCAGCTCCGCCGGTTGCCCCGCACGTTTCATCGGTGTTTTCTGACCAAACTGCGGGATCTTATCCTGCGTCTGTCCGCCGGAAATTTGCAGTGCTGTCCAGATAGGGCCTGGCGCGACAATATTCACCCGAATACCTTTCTCCGCGACTTGTTTTGCCAGGCCACGGCTGTAGTTCAGAATCGCCGCCTTCGTAGCCGCATAGTCCAGCAAATGCGGGCTTGGCTGGTAGGCCTGGATTGACGAAGTGGTGATGATACTGGCGCCTTTCGGTAGCAGGGGAATTGCTTCCTGGGTTAGCCAGAACAGCGCGAAAACGTTAATGGTAAAGGTCTTTTGAAACTGTTCGCTGGTGAGGTCTGCAATATCAGGAATGGCAACCTGTTTCCCGGCGACCAGCGCCATAATATCCAGCCCGCCTAACGCCTTATGCGCGTCGTGAACCAGCGAACGGGCAAATTTCTCATCGCTTAAATCGCCCGGCAGCAGAATGGCTTTGCGTCCGCATTCTTCAATGATCTTTTTCACATCCTGAGCATCTTCTTCTTCCACGGGAAGATAACTGATCGCCACGTCAGCCCCTTCACGGGCGTAAGCGATGGCGGCAGCGCGACCGATTCCGGAATCGCCCCCTGTCACCAGTGCTTTACGATCTTTCAGGCGACCGCTACCGACATAGGTTTTCTCGCCGCAATCTGGCACGGGCGTCATCTTCGCCTGGATGCCGGGCGCTGGTTGTTTCTGTTTGGGATATTCACCAGTGTAATACTGTGTGGTCGGGTCTTTTAAATGAGACATCGCTTTTCTCCCTTCAGGTTCAACGTCCTTTAAGGGTAGACGCACGTGCCACGGTAATCAGGGAACCAGGAAGATCCCTAAACCTCGGATTTATGCGATAACGGGTTAACGTATATGTTGATTTGCTGTTGCGTGCTGTTAACTCAATTGCGATATACTGTTGCCCGTTTTAACTACACGACAGGAATGTATGGAACGTTTTCTTGAAAATGCAATGTATGCTTCTCGCTGGCTGCTTGCCCCCGTGTACTTTGGCCTTTCGCTGGCGCTGGTTGCCCTGGCGCTGAAGTTCTTTCAGGAGATTATTCACGTCCTGCCGAATATCTTCTCAATGGCAGAATCAGATTTGATCCTCGTGTTGCTGTCGCTGGTGGATATGACGCTGGTTGGCGGTTTGCTGGTGATGGTGATGTTTTCCGGTTATGAGAATTTCGTCTCGCAGCTGGATATCTCCGAGAACAAAGAGAAACTGAACTGGCTGGGGAAAATGGACGCAACGTCGCTAAAAAACAAAGTGGCAGCGTCGATTGTGGCAATCTCTTCCATTCACTTACTGCGCGTCTTTATGGATGCGAAAAATGTCCCGGATAACAAACTGATGTGGTACGTCATTATCCATCTGACGTTTGTGCTTTCTGCATTTGTGATGGGCTATCTTGACCGACTGACTCGTCATAATCACTGATCTGATTCGGGCGCGGTTCTCGCGCCCGGTATGAACTTGTTATTTATCGGAAGATGCTTGCCACAGGTTTAGCTCGCCATCGGCGATATGCTGGTCAATCTGCGCCAGTTCTTCGGCACTAAACGCCAGATTATTCAATGCCTGCACGTTCTCCTCCAGTTGCTCTGGACGACTGGCACCAATCAATACCGACGTCACTCGCTCCTCTTTCAGCAACCAGCTTAACGCCATTTGCGCCATCGACTGACCGCGCTGCTGCGCCATTTCATTCAATAACCGCAGGCTGTTGAGGTTAGCGTCGGTGAGCATTTTCGGTGTCAGGCCGCGCACTTTATGACCTTCGCGATGCATCCGTGAATCTTCAGGAATGCCGTTGAGATATTTTCCGGTCAGCAATCCCTGGGCCAGTGGGGTGAAGGCAATGCAGCCCACGCCGTTATTTTGCAGGGTATCCAGCAGGCCACTTTTATCCACCCAGCGGTTCAGTAAATTGTATGAAGGCTGATGAATTAACAGCGGAATTTTCCACTCGCGCAGCAACTCGACCATTTTTTGCGTCCGCTCTGGCGAGTATGAAGAGATCCCAACATACAGCGCCTTACCACTTTGCACCGCATGGGCAAGCGCAGAGGCGGTTTCTTCCATTGGCGTATTTTCATCGACACGGTGCGAGTAAAAGATATCGACATATTCCAGCCTCATACGCTTCAGGCTTTGGTCGAGGCTGGCGAGCAGGTATTTACGTGAGCCGCCAGAGCCGTACGGGCCGGGCCACATATCGTATCCGGCTTTGGTGGAGATAATTAACTCGTCACGATAAGGCGCAAAATCTTCCCTCAGCAGACGACCAAAGTTCTCTTCTGCGCTTCCTGGAGGTGGCCCGTAATTGTTGGCTAAATCAAAGTGCGTAATGCCTAAATCAAACGCTTTACGCAGGATCGCACGCTGTGATTCCAGCGCGTTAACGTGACCGAAATTGTGCCATAAACCGAGCGATAACGCGGGCAGGCGTAAACCGCTTTTTCCGCAATACCGGTACTGCATCTGCCCGTAACGTTCGGGGTTCGCTAACCAGACCATGACATCTCCTTTCCACCATTCAATTTCGAAACAATGTTTCTAGTCTAGCGATTTACCTGGACGTATCCCGTAGCATCGCTCACAGAGTGACGAAAAACTGGGCAAAAACACACGCTTATGCTTTGCTTAAAAAAACAACAGTTGAGGAGTAAAACGATGCCGCGTTTGACCGCCAAAGATTTTCCGCAAGAGTTGCTGGATTACTACGACTATTACGCTCACGGGAAAATATCGAAACGTGAGTTCCTCAACCTGGCAGCGAAGTACGCGGTGGGCGGGATGACGGCGTTAGCGTTGTTTGATTTGCTCAAGCCAAATTACGCGTGGGCGACCCAGGTGGAGTTTACCGACCCGGAGATTGTCGCTGAGTACATCACATATCCTTCGCCAAATGGTCACGGCGAGGTTCGTGGTTATCTGGTGAAGCCTGCGAAGATGAGCGACAAAACACCCGCTGTGGTGGTCGTGCATGAAAATCGTGGGCTGAATCCGTATATCGAAGATGTAGCACGGCGGGTGGCTAAAGCGGGATACATCGCTCTGGCACCCGACGGTTTAAGTTCCGTTGGTGGTTACCCGGGAAATGATGATAAAGGCCGCGAACTGCAACAGCAGGTTGATCCAACCAAACTGATGAATGATTTCTTTGCTGCAATTGAGTTTATGCAACGCTATCCCCAAGCCTCGGGCAAAGTTGGCATAACCGGATTTTGCTATGGCGGCGGCGTCTCGAACGCGGCTGCCGTGGCGTATCCGGAACTGGCCTGTGCGGTGCCTTTTTATGGTCGCCAGGCACCTACTGCCGATGTGGCGAAGATCGAAGCGCCTTTACTGCTCCACTATGCTGAACTGGACACCCGAATCAATGAGGGCTGGCCCGCTTACGAGGCGGCGTTGAAGGCTAATAACAAAGTCTATGAAGCGTATATTTATCCGGGGGTTAACCATGGATTCCATAATGATTCCACGCCACGTTATGACAAATCAGCCGCCGATCTTGCCTGGCAAAGGACGCTGACATGGTTCGATAAATATCTTTCCTGAAGTGTTTATCCCTTAAAGGATAACGTCCTACATGTGCAGGAAAAAATAGCGTGCGTAAAAGTCGGAGTTTGCCTAAAATATCGCTATATATACTGATATATAACGTTTGAGGTAAACGATGAATAACCATTTCGGTAAAGGCTTAATGGCGGGATTAAAAGCAACGCATGCCGACAGTGCAGTTAATGTGACTAAATTTTGCGCCGATTATAAACGTGGTTTTGTATTAGGCTACTCGCACCGGATGTATGAAAAGACCGGCGATCGCCAGCTCAGCGCCTGGGAAGCGGGTATTCTGACGCGCCGTTATGGGCTGGATAAAGAGATGGTAATGGATTTCTTTCGTGAGAATAATTCCTGTTCTACGTTGCGCTTTTTTATGGCGGGTTATCGCCTCGAAAATTGATCAAACATACGTATTATCTTGCTTTAATTAATTACACTAATGCTTATTCCCTTCGTTTTAGCGCCCCGCCGCAGTATCATTGTAATGATAACCATAATAAATGTGTGGTAAATGGCGCATCGATCGCATTATTGATTTTGCGGTTGAGGCAAAATATATGCCAGGTCTTCGCAACGGAATAACTATAAATGACTGGAGATAACACCCTCATCCATTCTCACGGCATTAATCGTCGTGATTTCATGAAGCTTTGTGCAGCATTAGCCGCCACCATGGGGTTAAGTAGCAAAGCCGTCGCAGAGATGGCCGAATCGGTCACTAACCCGCAGCGCCCGCCGGTTATCTGGATTGGCGCGCAGGAATGCACCGGTTGTACGGAATCTCTGCTTCGTGCGACGCATCCAACGGTAGAAAACCTCGTACTGGAGACTATCTCTCTGGAGTATCACGAAGTGCTTTCTGCCGCCTTCGGCCATCAGGTTGAAGAGAACAAACACAACGCGCTCGAGAAATACAAAGGGCAGTATGTGTTGGTTGTGGATGGTTCCATCCCATTAAAAGATAACGGTATTTATTGCATGGTTGCCGGTGAGCCGATTGTGGACCACATCCGCAAAGCGGCAGAAGGCGCAGCAGCCATTATCGCTATCGGTTCCTGCTCCGCGTGGGGCGGCGTCGCCGCTGCCGGGGTTAACCCGACTGGCGCGGTCAGCCTGCAAGAAGTTCTGCCAGGCAAAACCGTTATTAACATTCCAGGCTGCCCGCCGAACCCGCACAACTTCCTCGCGACCGTTGCGCACATCATCACTTACGGTAAACCGCCGAAGCTGGATAACAAAAACCGCCCGACCTTCGCTTATGGTCGTCTGATTCACGAACATTGCGAACGTCGTCCGCACTTCGATGCTGGTCGTTTTGCCAAAGAGTTCGGCGATGAAGGCCACCGCGAAGGCTGGTGCCTGTACCACCTCGGCTGTAAAGGGCCAGAAACTTACGGCAACTGCTCCACGCTGCAATTCTGCGACGTTGGCGGCGTGTGGCCGGTGGCAATTGGTCACCCATGCTATGGCTGTAACGAAGAGGGTGTCGGCTTCCATAAAGGCATCCATCAGCTTGCCAACGTCGAAAACCAGACGCCGCGTTCACAAAAACCGGATGTCAACGCTAAAGAAGGCGGCAACGTCTCTGCGGGCGCTATTGGTTTGCTCGGCGGTGTGGTTGGGCTGGTTGCCGGTGTCAGCGTGATGGCGGTGCGTGAACTGGGTCGTCAGCAAAAGAAAGATAACGCTGACTCACGGGGAGAATAACCGTGAACAGACGTAATTTTATTAAAGCAGCCTCCTGCGGGGCATTGCTGACGGGCGCACTGCCGTCTGTCAGTCATGCGGCTGCTGAAAACCGCCCGCCAATTCCGGGATCGCTGGGTATGTTGTACGACTCGACCTTGTGCGTAGGCTGTCAGGCTTGCGTCACCAAGTGTCAGGATATCAACTTCCCTGAACGTAACCCGCAAGGGGAACAGACCTGGTCGAACAACGACAAACTGTCGCCGTATACCAATAACATCATTCAGGTGTGGACCAGCGGCACGGGCGTCAACAAAGACCAGGAAGAGAACGGCTACGCGTACATTAAGAAACAGTGTATGCATTGCGTCGATCCGAACTGTGTCTCCGTGTGTCCGGTATCTGCGCTGAAAAAAGATCCGAAAACCGGCATTGTCCATTACGACAAAGATGTGTGCACCGGCTGCCGTTACTGCATGGTTGCCTGTCCGTACAACGTGCCGAAGTACGACTACAACAACCCGTTTGGTGCGCTGCATAAGTGCGAACTGTGCAACCAGAAAGGTGTGGAACGTCTCGATAAAGGCGGTCTGCCTGGCTGCGTAGAAGTATGCCCGGCGGGGGCGGTGATTTTTGGTACGCGTGAAGAGCTGATGGCGGAGGCGAAAAAACGTCTGGCGCTGAAGCCTGGCAGCGAATACCACTATCCGCGTCAGACGCTGAAATCTGGCGACACTTACCTGCATACGGTGCCGAAATATTATCCGCATCTGTACGGCGAGAAAGAGGGCGGCGGTACTCAGGTTCTGGTACTGACGGGCGTTCCTTATGAAAATCTCGACCTGCCGAAACTGGACGATCTTTCTACCGGTGCGCGTTCCGAAAATATTCAACACACCCTGTATAAAGGCATGATGCTACCACTGGCTGTGCTGGCGGGCTTAACCGTGCTGGTTCGTCGCAACACCAAAAACGACCATCACGACGGAGGAGACGATCATGAGTCATGATCCACAACCGCTGGGCGGCAAAATCATCAGTAAACCGGTCATGATTTTTGGACCGTTAATCGTCATCTGTATGCTCCTGATTGTGAAGCGTCTGGTGTTCGGTCTGGGCTCTGTCTCCGACCTGAACGGCGGCTTCCCGTGGGGCGTGTGGATCGCGTTTGACCTGTTGATCGGCACCGGCTTTGCCTGTGGCGGCTGGGCGCTGGCGTGGGCGGTATACGTCTTTAACCGTGGGCAATACCATCCGCTGGTGCGTCCGGCGCTGTTGGCAAGTCTGTTCGGTTATTCACTGGGCGGCTTGTCGATCACCATCGACGTTGGTCGTTACTGGAACCTGCCGTACTTCTACATTCCGGGTCACTTCAACGTGAACTCGGTACTGTTCGAGACGGCGGTCTGTATGACCATCTACATCGGCGTGATGGCACTGGAGTTTGCTCCGGCACTGTTTGAACGTCTGGGCTGGAAGGTTTCTCTCAAGCGTCTGAACAAGGTGATGTTCTTCATCATTGCACTTGGCGCGCTGTTGCCGACCATGCACCAGTCTTCAATGGGGTCACTGATGATCTCGGCGGGCTACAAAGTGCATCCGCTGTGGCAGAGCTATGAAATGTTGCCGCTGTTCTCGCTGCTGACGGCGTTCATCATGGGCTTCTCGATTGTCATCTTTGAAGGTTCGTTGGTGCAGGCGGGTCTGCGTGGCAATGGTCCAGATGAAAAGAGCCTGTTCGTCAAGCTGACGAATACCATCAGCGTACTGCTGGCGATTTTCATCGTGCTGCGCTTTGGCGAGCTTATCTATCGCGACAAGCTGTCGTTAGCGTTTGCCGGTGACTTCTACTCCGTGATGTTCTGGATTGAAGTCCTGCTGATGCTCTTCCCGCTGGTGGTTCTGCGTGTGGCGAAGCTGCGTAATGATTCCCGCATGCTGTTCCTGTCGGCACTGAGCGCGCTGTTAGGTTGTGCAACCTGGCGTCTGACCTATTCGCTGGTGGCATTCAACCCGGGCGGCGGTTACGCCTACTTCCCGACCTGGGAAGAACTGTTGATTTCTATTGGTTTTGTGGCTATTGAGATTTGCGCTTACATCGTACTCATTCGCCTACTGCCGATACTTCCTCCTTTAAAACAAAACGATCATAATCGTCATGAGGCGAGCAAAGCATGAGCCAGAGAATTACTATTGATCCGGTAACCCGAATTGAAGGGCATTTACGCATCGATTGCGAAATCGAAAATGGCGTCGTTTCGAAAGCATGGGCTTCCGGTACCATGTGGCGCGGCATGGAAGAGATCGTGAAAAACCGCGATCCGCGCGATGCATGGATGATTGTGCAACGTATCTGTGGCGTATGTACTACTACTCACGCACTGTCTTCCGTTCGTGCGGCAGAGAGTGCGCTGAATATCGACGTTCCGGTTAACGCGCAATACATCCGTAACATCATTCTGGCTGCGCACACCACGCATGACCATATTGTTCATTTCTATCAGCTTTCGGCGCTGGACTGGGTGGACATCACTTCTGCACTGCAAGCTGATCCAACCAAAGCCTCCGAAATGCTGAAAGGCGTTTCGACCTGGCATCTGAACAGCCCGGAAGAGTTCACCAAAGTTCAGAACAAGATCAAAGATCTGGTTGCCAGCGGTCAGTTGGGTATTTTCGCCAATGGCTACTGGGGTCACCCGGCGATGAAACTGCCGCCGGAAGTGAACCTGATTGCGGTAGCGCACTACCTGCAAGCGTTGGAGTGCCAGCGTGACGCTAACCGCGTCGTGGCGCTGCTGGGCGGTAAAACGCCGCACATTCAGAACCTGGCGGTAGGTGGTGTCGCTAACCCAATCAACCTCGACGGTCTGGGTGTGCTGAACCTTGAGCGCCTGATGTACATCAAGTCTTTCATCGACAAGCTGAGCGACTTTGTTGAGCAGGTTTACAAGGTTGATACCGCCGTTATCGCCGCGTTCTACCCGGAATGGCTGACGCGCGGTAAAGGTGCGGTGAACTACCTGAGCGTGCCGGAATTCCCGACCGACAGCAAAAACGGTAGCTTCCTGTTCCCGGGCGGCTACATTGAGAATGCGGATCTGTCCTCGTATCGTCCGATCACTTCCCATTCCGATGAATACCTGATCAAAGGGATTCAGGAAAGCGCGAAGCACTCCTGGTATAAAGACGAAGCGCCGCAGGCACCGTGGGAAGGCACCACCATTCCGGCTTACGACGGTTGGTCTGACGACGGTAAATACTCCTGGGTGAAATCGCCGACTTTCTACGGCAAAACGGTAGAAGTGGGGCCGCTGGCTAACATGCTGGTGAAACTGGCGGCAGGTCGCGAGTCTACCCAGAACAAACTGAATGAAATCGTTGCGATTTATCAGAAACTGACTGGCAACACGCTGGAAGTGGCGCAGCTGCACTCCACGCTGGGCCGTATTATTGGTCGTACCGTTCACTGCTGCGAATTGCAGGATATCCTGCAAAACCAGTACAGTGCACTGATCACCAATATCGGCAAAGGCGATCACACCACCTTTGTGAAACCGAACATTCCGGCAACGGGTGAGTTTAAAGGCGTTGGCTTCCTCGAAGCGCCGCGCGGTATGCTCTCTCACTGGATGGTGATCAAAGACGGTATCATCAGCAACTACCAGGCGGTTGTTCCATCAACCTGGAACTCCGGTCCGCGTAACTTCAATGATGACGTCGGTCCTTACGAGCAGTCGCTGGTGGGTACACCGGTTGCCGATCCGAATAAACCGCTGGAAGTGGTGCGTACCATTCACTCCTTCGACCCGTGCATGGCCTGTGCGGTACACGTAGTGGATGCCGACGGCAACGAAGTGGTTTCAGTGAAGGTTCTGTAATGCGTATTTTAGTCTTAGGGGTCGGCAATATTTTGCTGACCGATGAAGCCATCGGTGTGCGGATTGTTGAAGCGTTAGAGCAACGATACATTCTGCCGGATTATGTTGAGATCCTCGATGGCGGCACGGCGGGAATGGAGCTGCTTGGCGACATGGCAAATCGCGATCATCTGATTATCGCCGATGCCATTGTCTCGAAAAAGAACGCGCCGGGAACGATGATGATCCTGCGGGATGAAGAAGTTCCGGCGTTGTTTACCAACAAAATCTCTCCGCATCAGCTTGGCCTGGCCGACGTCTTGTCGGCCCTGCGCTTCACCGGTGAGTTTCCGAAAAAGCTGACCCTGGTCGGCGTGATCCCGGAATCGCTGGAGCCGCACATCGGCTTAACGCCGACGGTTGAAGCAATGATTGAACCTGCGCTTGAGCAGGTTCTGGCTGCGCTGCGCGAATCAGGCGTGGAAGCTATCCCACGGGAGGCAACTCATGACTGAAGAGATAGCAGGTTTCCAGACCTCCCCGAAGGCGCAAGTACAGGCAGCATTTGAAGAAATTGCCCGGCGTTCGATGCACGATCTCTCTTTTCTGCATCCTTCAATGCCGGTGTATGTTTCCGACTTTACGCTGTTCGAAGGTCAGTGGACGGGGTGTGTGATCACCCCGTGGATGCTGAGTGCAGTTATCTTCCCCGGCCCGGATCAACTTTGGCCGCTGCGCAAAGTGAGTGAAAAAATCGGTCTGCAACTGCCGTATGGCACTATGACCTTTACCGTTGGCGAACTGGACGGTGTGTCGCAATACCTCTCCTGCTCGCTGATGTCGCCGCTTTCGCACAGCATGTCGATTGAAGAGGGCCAACGCCTGACGGATGACTGCGCGCGAATGATCCTTTCGCTGCCAGTCACTAATCCGGATGTACCACATGCAGGGCGTCGCGCCCTGCTGTTTGGTCGCAGGAGTGGCGAAAATGCATGAGTTGTCGCTTTGCCAGAGCGCCGTTGAGATTATCCAACGGCAGGCGGAGCAGCACGATGTTAAGCGCGTCACCGCCGTGTGGCTGGAAATTGGCGCGCTCTCCTGCGTTGAGGAGAGCGCCGTCCGTTTTAGTTTTGAAATTGTCTGCCACGGAACGGTGGCGCAAGGGTGCGATTTACATATCGTCTATAAACCCGCCCAGGCCTGGTGCTGGGATTGCAGCCAGGTGGTGGAGATTCATCAGCACGATGCGCAGTGTCCGCTCTGTCACGGCGAGCGGTTGCGTGTCGATACCGGCGATTCGCTGATCGTCAAAAGTATTGAAGTTGAATAACCGGAGTTAACAATGTGTATTGGCGTTCCAGGCCAGGTGCTGGCTGTCGGTGAAGATATTCACCAGCTTGCGCAGGTTGAAGTATGTGGTATCAGGCGCGACGTGAATATCGCCCTGATTTGCGAAGGTAACCCTGCCGATCTGCTGGGCCAGTGGGTACTGGTGCACGTCGGATTTGCCATGAGCATCATCGACGAAGACGAAGCCAAAGCCACATTAGACGCACTGCGCCAAATGGATTACGACATTACCAGCGCGTGATGATTAAAACCGGATGCTTTCGTAGGCCTGATAAGACGCGCGAGCGTCGCATCAGGCATTGTGCTTGATTGCCGGATGCGGCGTGAACGCCTTGTCCGGCCTACATGGCTTGCTGCGATATGCACCAACCATTACCCCTGACGCTTATCTTCCGTATTTGTCTCGAAATCACTGGCGTCATGGCGCTCATGCAACTGCTCGTTCAGCGGCCCGTTGGTGCGGTTAACAATACGCCCACGTTTCACTGCCGGACGTTCGCCCACTTCTTTCGCCCAGCGTTGCACATGCTTATAACTGCCCGCATCAAGAAACTCTGCGGCATCATACACGCCACCTAACACCACGTTGCCAAACCACGGCCAAATCGCCATATCCGCAATGGTGTACTCGTCTCCCGCAACAAACTTGTGCTGCGCCAGCTGCTTATCCAGCACGTCGAGAAGACGCTTGGCTTCCATGGTAAAGCGGTTAATGGCGTACTCAATTTTCACTGGCGCGTAATGATAAAAGTGACCAAAACCACCGCCGAGGAACGGCGCAGCGCCCTGTAACCAGAACAGCCAGTTCATCGTTTCGGTACGCTTTGCCAGATCCTGCGGCAGGAAGTAGCCAAATTTCTCGGCCAGATAAAGCAGAATCGATCCTGACTCAAACACGCGGATTGGCGGGTTATGCGTATGATCGCGCAGAGCGGGAATTTTCGAGTTCGGGTTCACTTCGACAAAACCGCTGGAGAATTGATCGCCATCGCCAATGCGAATCAGCCACGCGTCGTACTCTGCGCCGGTGACGCCCAGCGCCAGCAGCTCCTCAAGCATAATCGTTACTTTCTGACCGTTCGGCGTTCCCAGCGAATAGAGTTGCAATGGGTGTTTGCCAACGGGCAGCGTTTTTTCATGTGTCGGACCAGAAACCGGGCGATTGATATTGGCGAACGCGCCGCCAGCGGATTTATCCCACGTCCAGACTTTCGCGGGCTGATAAGTATTGTCTGCCATAGTGAGTTGCCTTCTGAGTGGTAGTGTTGAAGCAGTGTAGCAGGTCACTTGCTGTACAGAATGTGAATTTTTTAACCCTTTGCGCCAGCCGCTGCGTTGAGGTGTATGATAAGTCTAACCTCTGTCCGGTTAATGTCGCTGAGCAGGTAATCAGAGCACAACAATTACGCCAACTGCTTAGGTTGTATTGTTAAAGGTAAAGTGATGAGCAAAGGAACGACCAGCCAGGATGCCCCGTTCGGGACGTTATTGGGCTACGCCCCCGGTGGTGTAGCAATCTACTCTTCAGATTACAGTTCTCTCGATCCGCAGGAATACGAAGATGATGCCGTATTCCGTAGCTATATCGACGACGAATATATGGGCCACAAATGGCAATGCGTTGAGTTTGCTCGCCGTTTTCTCTTTCTGAACTACGGTGTGGTCTTCACTGACGTGGGCATGGCGTGGGAGATTTTCTCGCTGCGCTTCTTGCGTGAAGTGGTTAATGACAACATTCTGCCATTGCAGGCATTTCCTAACGGTTCGCCGCGTGCGCCGGTCGCGGGCGCGCTTCTTATCTGGGATAAAGGCGGTGAATTTAAAGATACCGGCCATGTCGCCATCATTACGCAATTACATGGCAACAAAGTCCGTATTGCCGAACAGAACGTGATTCATTCCCCGTTGCCGCAAGGGCAACAGTGGACGCGCGAGCTGGAGATGGTGGTAGAAAACGGCTGCTATACCCTCAAAGACACCTTTGATGACACCACTATTCTGGGCTGGATGATTCAGACGGAAGATACCGAATACAGCTTGCCGCAGCCGGAAATCGCAGGCGATTTGTTGAAGATCAGTGGAGCGCGCCTGGAAGACAAAGGCCAGTTTGACGGTAAATGGCTGGATGAAAAAGATCCGCTGCAAAACGCCTACGTGCAGGCGAACGGTCAGGTGATCAATCAGGATCCGTATCATTACTACACCATTACGGAGAGCGCCGAACAGGAACTGGTTAAAGCCACCAACGAGCTGCATCTGATGTATCTTCACGCCACCGATAAAGTGCTGAAAGATGACAACCTGCTGGCGCTGTTCGATATTCCGAAAATCCTCTGGCCGCGTTTGCGCCTCTCCTGGCAGCGTCGTCGCCACCATATGATCACCGGTCGTATGGATTTTTGTATGGATGAGCGTGGCCTGAAGGTCTATGAATACAACGCCGACTCCGCCTCCTGTCATACTGAAGCGGGCTTGATCCTCGAACGTTGGGCGGAGCAGGGCTATAAAGGCAACGGCTTCAATCCGGCGGAAGGTCTGATTACCGAACTGGCTGGCGCGTGGAAACACAGTCGCGCGCGTCCGTTTGTCCATATCATGCAGGACAAAGATATTGAAGAGAACTATCACGCTCAGTTTATGGAGCAGGCGCTGCAACAGGCGGGCTTTGAAACGCGTATCTTGCGCGGTCTAGATGAACTGGGCTGGGATGCTGCCGGACAACTGATTGATGGGGAAGGGCGACTGGTTAACTGCGTATGGAAGACCTGGGCGTGGGAAACGGCGTTTGATCAGATTCGCGAAGTCAGCGACCGTGAATTTGCTGCGGTCCCGATTCGCACTGGTCATCCGCAAAATGAAGTGCGCCTGATTGACGTTCTGCTACGCCCGGAAGTGCTGGTTTTTGAACCGCTTTGGACGGTGATCCCTGGCAACAAAGCGATTCTGCCAATTCTCTGGTCGCTGTTCCCGCATCATCGTTATCTGCTGGATACCGATTTCACTGTTAATGATGAACTGGTGAAAACCGGTTACGCCGTGAAACCGATTGCCGGTCGCTGTGGTAGCAATATCGACCTGGTCAGCCATCATGAAGAGGTGCTCGACCAAACCAGCGGTAAATTTGCCGAGCAGAAAAATATCTACCAGCAACTGTGGTGCCTGCCAAAAGTGGACGGTAAATACATTCAGGTATGTACCTTCACCGTGGGCGGCAACTACGGCGGGACGTGTTTGCGCGGCGATGAATCTCTGGTCATCAAAAAAGAGAGTGATATTGAGCCGTTAATTGTGCTGAAAGAGTAATAGACTTTTTCGCAAACCCGTGCTGATTATCAAAAATAGTCAGCACGGAAAATCGTTCATGGAATGCTCAAAATATTGAATATTGAAATACATTAAGTTAATAAATTCACAATATGAATGTATTAATGATTGAAATGATTCGACATTAATTATTTCTTAAAACTTTGAATGGCAACTTATTATCTGATACTAAAGAAATAACACTCTTTTATCGTTAAAAGATGATATTTCACTTTGCCCGCGCCGTTAAAGTCACTGATAATGCGTCCGTTCGTAAATTCAAAATGGCGTAATCTAATATATGCTAAATTTATTTGTTGGCCTTGATATATACACGGGGCTTTTGTTATTACTTGCTCTGGCATTTGTGTTGTTCTACGAAGCAATCAATGGTTTTCATGACACGGCGAATGCGGTGGCAACCGTTATTTATACTCGTGCCATGCAGCCACAGCTTGCCGTGGTAATGGCGGCATTTTTTAACTTTTTTGGCGTATTGCTTGGCGGACTTAGCGTCGCCTATGCCATCGTCCATATGTTGCCAACTGATTTGTTGCTGAATATGGGGTCAACCCACGGTCTGGCGATGGTCTTTTCCATGCTGCTGGCGGCGATTATCTGGAACCTGGGAACGTGGTTCTTTGGTTTACCGGCCTCCAGTTCGCACACATTGATTGGCGCGATTATCGGCATCGGCTTAACCAACGCGCTATTGACCGCTCGTCGGTGATGGATGCGTTAAACCTGCGTGAAGTGACCAAGATTTTCTCCTCGTTAATTGTCTCCCCCATCGTCGGCCTGGTCATTGCGGGTGGTCTGATTTTCCTGCTGCGCCGTTTCTGGAGCGGGACGAAAAAGCGTGACCGTATTCACCGCATTCCTGAAGATCGCAAAAAGAAAAAAGGCAAACGTAAGCCGCCATTCTGGACGCGTATTGCGCTGATTGTTTCCGCTGCGGGCGTGGCGTTTTCGCACGGCGCGAACGACGGGCAGAAAGGGATCGGCCTGGTGATGCTGGTACTGGTGGGGATTGCCCCTGCAGGTTTCGTCGTCAATATGAACGCGTCCGGCTATGAAATTACCCGTACCCGCGATGCCGTCATCAATTTCGAACACTATCTGCAACAGCATCCTGAACTACCGCAGAAGTTGATTGCGATGGAACCTCCATTGCCTGCGGCATCGACTGATGGCACGCAAGTGACGGAGTTCCATTGTCATCCGGCAAATACCTTTGATGCGATTGCGCGCGTTAAAACGATGCTGCCGGGCAATATGGAAAGCTACGAGCCGTTAAACGTAAGTCAACGCAGTCAGCTGCGCCGTATTATGCTTTGTATCTCTGATACCTCTGCGAAGCTGGCGAAACTGCCAGGCGTTAGCAAAGAAGACCAGAGCCTGCTGAAAAAACTGCGCAGCGATATGTTAAGCACCATTGAATATGCTCCAGTGTGGATAATCATGGCGGTGGCTTTAGCACTCGGTATTGGCACCATGATTGGCTGGCGCCGTGTAGCGATGACCATCGGTGAGAAAATTGGTAAGCGCGGCATGACTTATGCGCAAGGGATGGCGGCGCAGATGACGGCGGCGGTATCTATCGGTCTTGCCAGTTATATTGGGATGCCTGTTTCCACAACTCACGTACTCTCTTCTGCGGTGGCGGGGACGATGGTGGTAGATGGCGGTGGGTTACAGCGTAAAACGGTAACCAGTATCCTGATGGCGTGGGTGTTTACCTTACCGGCGGCAATTTTTCTGTCTGGTAGTCTGTACTGGATTGCATTGCAGCTTATCTAACCTTCCTGTTAATGCCCGGTCCTGCGATCGGGCATTATCACTTCTGACTAGCGATAACCTCGCGCTGTCATAAAATCCATTATCGCTTTTTCCGCATCAACCAGCACTTGTTCCAGCGGTTGGTTGGCATCGATATCAACCAGTTGCGCGCCTCCAAAGGTTAACTTTGGCGTTATGGCAATTTTCTTCGCCAGAGATTCTCGTTTGTGGTCAGGCTTACGTGCGCAGGCCACGTCCAGGGAGACATTGAGTTTGATGACCAGATCGGGCTTATGGCTCGCCATCCAGTGAAATGCTTTACGTTCCTGACTTGCCAACCATGACACAAACCGGCCACCTTCAACGTTAGGCGGGAACAGCGTACCATCGTAAGCGCCAGGAATCTGGTCCTGTGGATAACGGTCGGTCAAAACAATTAACCCGCGACGACGACAGGCAAGCATATGACGAAAGCGCAGTAAGCGGCGGGCGACAAACGCTGTAATTACCAGCGCCGGAACTGGCCCAGGCAATTTTTTCGCTGTTTTCACTTTATTGCGTTCAATTGATTTATTAAGCGATTTTCCCATTAAGGGCAGTTTTACCACTGCACGACCGACATTTCCGGCTTGCTTTCCTAAATGAACTCTTTCTGCGGCACCATATTTTTCGACAACGGTAATGAGATGTTCACAAACCGTTGACTTGCCTGAACCATCACTACCAATAACGGCTATTAATGGAGGTGTTATAGACTGCATGAATATATCCTTAAATTTAAATATCCATCCCAAATATTTATCTGTTTAATATGTTTTAATGAAAGCGTAATTCAGGTCAATGTCACAATTAACCATTGTCACAATAAGGTTGAGCGGATATTCTGAGCACGGACCACGTAATATTCAATACATTATTTGCTGCCGGGTTTTTCGTGAATCAACGTAATATGTCAATAATTAATTCCATGCCAGTGCGTGTTATTGCCATTGTGGGATGTGATGGTTCAGGTAAATCGACCCTCACGGCAAGCCTGGTGAATGAACTGGCAGCAATAATGCCAACAGAACAAATTTATCTTGGGCAGTCTTCCGGACGAATTGGCGAATGGATTTCACAGTTCCCTATAATTGGCGCCCCTTTTGGGCGTTATCTGCGGGGTAAGGCAGCTCATGTACATGAAAAGCCCTCAACACCGCCTGGCAATATTACCGCGCTGGTTATCTATTTGCTTTCCTGCTGGCGGGCGTACAAGTTTCGCAAAATGTTGAGAAAAAGCCAGCAAGGCTTTTTGTTGATTACCGACCGTTACCCGCAGGTTGAAGTCCCTGGCTTTCGTTTTGATGGTCCACAACTGGCTAAAACTAAAGGCGGTAATGGCTGGGTAAAAATGTTAAGGCAGCGCGAGCTGAAGCTGTACCAATGGATGGCGTCTTATTTGCCCGTATTGTTGATTCGTCTTGGCATTGATGAACAAACCGCGTTTTCGCGTAAACCTGACCATCAACTGGCGGCGTTACAGGAAAAAATCGCCGTTACGCCGCAACTGACTTTCAACGGCGCCAGGATCCTTGAACTGGATGGTCGGCAACCAGCCGATGAAATCCTGCAAGCGTCACTACGTGCAATTCACGCCGCACTTTCCTGATCACTAAAATGGATAGGGGATGATTTAAAGAATGGATGCACTACAAACGCAAGCTGTTAACAGCACTACCGCGTCGCAGCCCAGCTACATTCCGGGGCTAATTGCGGTGGTCGGGTGCGATGGCACCGGCAAATCCACGCTGACCACCGATCTGGTGAAATCATTGCAACAGCACTGGCAAACCGAGCGGCGCTATCTGGGGCTACTGTCCGGTGAAGACGGCGACAAAATCAAACGATTACCGTTGGTTGGTGTCTGGCTGGAGCGGCGACTGGCGGCAAAATCCTCGAAAACCCAAAGCATGAAAACTCGCTCTCCGGCGCTCTGGGCGGCGGTGATTATGTACTGCTTCTCGCTGCGAAGAATGGCGAACCTTCGTAAGGTTCAGCGACTGGCGCAAAGCGGCGTACTGGTGGTCAGCGATCGCTTTCCGCAGGCGGAAATTTCCGGTTTTTATTATGACGGGCCGGGGATTGGCGTCGAACGCGCGACCGGGAAAATCAACCAATTTCTGGCGCAGCGCGAGCGACAGTTATACCAACAAATGGCGCAGTACCGTCCTGAATTAATCATTCGTTTGGGGATTGATATTGATACTGCCATCTCCCGCAAGCCTGACCATGACTATGCCGAGTTGCAGGACAAAATCGGCGTCATGTCGAAGATTGGCTATAACGGCACAAAAATTTTAGAGATTGATTCCAGAGCGCCCTACAGCGAAGTGCTGGAACAGGCACAGAAAGCGGTTTCTCTGGTTGCCATCGTTTCTGACCGCCGAAGCTTGACTTAAGGCAGACGGGATATTTTTCATTTTTCAACGATAAGGTCTGGCTGAATTGGCAGGTTTTAACATCAAACATTGGTTTGCAGATGGAGCCTTTCGCACCATTATTCGTAACAGCGCCTGGTTAGGTTCCAGCAATGTCGTGAGTGCCTTGCTGGGCTTACTGGCGCTTTCGTGCGCCGGTAAAGGAATGACTCCAGCGATGTTTGGCGTACTTGTCGTCATACAGTCTTATGCCAAGTCGATTAGTGATTTTATTAAGTTTCAGACATGGCAGTTGGTGGTGCAGTACGGAACGCCAGCATTAACCAACAATAATCCCCAGCAATTCCGCAATGTCGTCTCATTTTCCTTCTCGCTGGATATCGTCAGTGGTGCGGTGGCGATTGTCGGCGGCATTGCCTTACTGCCATTCCTTTCCCATTCATTAGGTCTGGATGACCAAAGCTTTTGGCTGGCGGCGCTCTATTGCACACTTATTCCTTCAATGGCTTCCTCCACGCCGACCGGCATTTTGCGTGCGGTTGATCGCTTCGACTTAATTGCTGTACAGCAGGCGACGAAACCTTTTCTGCGTGCGGCGGGCAGCGTAATCGCCTGGTATTTTAACTTTGGCTTTGCCGGATTTGTTATCGCCTGGTACGCATCGAATCTGGTTGGCGGCACTATGTACTGGTGGTTTGCCGCGCGCGAATTACGCCGCAGAAATATCCATAACGCGTTCAAATTGAATCTGTTTGAGTCTGCCCGACACATCAAAGGCGCATGGAGTTTTGTCTGGTCAACCAACATTGCCCATTCCATTTGGTCGGCGCGTAATTCATGTAGCACGGTACTGGTGGGGATCGTATTAGGGCCAGCTGCTGCCGGGTTATTTAAAATCGCCATGACATTCTTCGATGCTGCCGGGACGCCCGCCAGTTTGTTGGGTAAGAGTTTTTACCCTGAAGTCATGCGATTAGATCCACGAACTACCCGACCGTGGCTCCTGGGCGTGAAGTCTGGATTACTGGCTGGTGGGATTGGCATTCTGGTGGCGCTGGCCGTGTTAATCGTTGGCAAGCCACTTATTTCACTGGTGTTTGGTGTTAAGTATCTCGAAGCGTATGACCTGATCCAGGTGATGCTCGGAGCCATTGTTATTTCGATGCTGGGCTTCCCACAGGAGTCATTATTGCTAATGGCTGGGAAACAGCGTGCTTTTCTCGTGGCGCAAACCATCGCCTCTATCGGCTACATCGTGTTGCTGTTCATGTTCTGCCATCTGTTTGGCGTGCTGGGGGCAGCATTTGCTTACTTCGGTGGGCAATGTCTTGATGTGGTGCTCTCGTTAATTCCGACATTAAAGGCGTTCTTTCAACGCCATTTATTGGCCTATAACGCAGTGGGAGAAAAATCCCAATGATGAAAAAATATTTTCCACTTGAGGTCAGTGAGCGTTTATTTATCGCGGTCGAAGAAGATGATGTTGTTGACGCTCAAGTTAGCTTACCACCAACGATCGCACTGCGTTGTTCATCGGAAATTATTCATGATAATTATGCATTATGCCTGAGATTCTGGTTGGACGGAGTCAATCGCAAGGCGTTACTCCACCTGACCCTGAAGCAGGCTAAAGGTGACCCTCTTACCGACGAAGAACGCAAACAGTATAAATACATGCGAGCGCGCTACAAGCATCTGCGTTTTGCGCAACGGCTGTATTTAAAGAAGCATCAGGCTGGTTTTTTATTTGGCAAAACGACCGTTTTTCTGGGGCGTTTTCAGGATGGTTTTCGTAACGGTAAGAAAAATATTGTGTCGTATTACGGCAACCTGTTACGTATTTATTTAAGCTCTCCTGTCTGGTGGCTGGTGAACTATTCATTACGCCATAGCCAGCTAGAAAGCGTTAATGGTTTTATCGCTTATCGGCAGAAGCAAATGCGCATCCTGAAAGAAATTATTGCCAGGCCGCAGCTAACCGGCAGGGAATTTCATGATGTGCGAAAAATCATCAGTCAGCAGGTTTCTTATTACGACACTCTAAGATCGCTTGATCCCGAAAATACAGAGGCGTTGCAGATTTCCCGCTTCCTGGCGGCCATTAATGGCCTGATGGGGGATAAGCACGACGACATGGTGGCGGATGATTTGGACAATCGCCAATCGTATGATGCGCCAGTGGCACTCGACAGCGATACTCGTCAGCGCTTAGAACTGCTGATTTCGCGTTTTCCGCTATAACCGGAGTAATGATGTCCTCTCGTCTGATTACTGCGCTGATATTTTCACTCTTCTCGTTCGGCGCTACTGCGCACAATTTCGTCATCGGAAAACCGGTCACACCTGTTTATATTCAGGACGGTGGCGAATTACTGCTCAAAAATGACGAAATTTACTATCAAAAGTGGAACAGCACGCAGCTGAAGGGAAAAGTCCGCATTATTCAGTATATCGCCGGACGAAAGTCAGCGAAGAAGAAGAACTCTCTGTTAATCAAAGCAGTAGAAACAGCAAACTTTCCTCAGGATCGTTTTCAGCCCACCACCATTGTGAACACCGATGATGCCATCTTCGGCACCGGCTATTTTGTGACAGGTAAAATTGAAAAAAATAAACGTCGTTATCCGTGGGCGCAATTCGTAATCGACGGCAGCGGTCTGGGGCGCGTTGCCTGGCAACTGCCGGAACAGAGTTCAACCATTCTGGTGCTGAATAAATACGGGCAAATTCAGTGGGCGAAGGACGGCAGCCTGACGCCAGAAGAGGTTGATCAGGTCATTGCGTTGGCGCAGAAGCTGATCAATGAATAAAAAACTCAAAGGATTGAGGACGTTAGTGAGATGAAGCGGGTTGAACACTACATCATGCGTGGTACGCGCCGTCTGGTGCTGATTATCGTTGGTTTTTTGATCTTTATCTTCGCCAGTTACTCTGCACAGCGTTACCTGACCGAAGCAGCCAATGGGACTTTAGCGCTTGATGTAGTACTTAATGTTGTTTTCTACAAAGTGCTGATAGCGCTTGAAATGTTACTTCCAGTGGGCCTGTATGTGTCGGTTGGTGTGACACTTGGGCAGATGTATACCGACTCGGAAATTACCGCTATCTCTGCGGCGGGCGCCAGTCCCGCACGTTTGTATAAAGCCGTTCTGTATCTGGCAATTCCATTAAGTATTTTTGTCACGCTGTTGTCGATGTATGGTCGGCCCTGGGCTTATGCGCAGATTTATCAACTGGAACAACAGTCGCAGTCGGAGCTGGATGTTCGCCAGTTGCGGGCAAAGAAATTTAACACTAACGATAACGGACGAATGATCATTTCGCAGACGGTTGATCAGGATAATAATCGCCTGACTGACGCGCTGATTTATACTTCTACTGCCAATCGAACCCGTGTTTTCCGCGCCCGTTCGGTTGATGTGGTTGACCCATCACCCGAGAAACCGACCGTTATGTTGCACAACGGGACCGCCTATCTTCTTGATCATCAGGGTCGTGACGACAACGAACAGATCTACCGTAATCTGCAATTACATCTTAATCCACTGGATCAAAGTGCCAACGTCAAACGTAAAGCAAAATCGGTCGCGGAACTGGCGCGCTCTGTATTTCCTGCCGATCATGCCGAACTGCAATGGCGACAAAGCCGTGGCCTGACAGCGTTGTTGATGGCTCTGCTGGCCATCTCTTTAAGTCGGGTAAAACCGCGGCAAGGGCGATTTTCAACGTTACTGCCACTGACGTTGCTGTTTGTTGCCATTTTTTATGGCGGTGACGTCTGCCGTACGCTGGTGGCTAACGGCACGATTCCCCTCATTCCTGGTTTGTGGTTAGTGCCCGGACTCATGCTAATGGGCCTGTTGATGCTGGTCGCACGCGACTTCTCCTTGCTGCAGAAATTTTCCCGATGAATGTTTTCAGTCGCTATTTAATCCGCCATCTCTTCCTCGGTTTTGCTGCCGCTGCCGGGCTACTGCTGCCGCTTTTTACCACCTTCAATCTGATTAACGAACTGGATGATGTCAGCCCCGGTGGTTATCTCTGGACTCAGGCGGTGCTGGTGGTACTGATGACCTTACCGCGCACACTGGTCGAACTTTCGCCGTTTATCGCGTTATTGGGTGGGATTGTTGGTCTCGGGCAGTTATCGAAAAATAGTGAACTTACCGCCATTCGCAGCACGGGGTTTTCTATCTTCCGTATTGCACTGGTGGCGCTGGTCGCCGGGATACTGTGGACTGTTTCGTTAGGCGCGATTGATGAGTGGGTGGCGTCGCCATTGCAGCAACAGGCGCTGCAAATCAAATCGACTGCCACCGTGTTGGGGGAGGACGATGACATTACCGGCAATATGCTGTGGGCCAGGCGCGGCAATGAATTTGTAACGGTGAAATCGCTAAATGAACAGGGCCAGCCGGTAGGCATAGAGATATTTCACTATCGCGACGATCTCTCGCTCGAATCCTACATTTATGCACGCAGTGCCACCATTGAAGACGGCAAAACGTGGATCCTGCACGGCGTGAATCATAAAAAATGGCTGAATGGCAAAGAAACGCAGGAAACATTAGCCAATCTTGGCTGGCAATCGGCATTCACCAGTATGAACCTTGAAGAGTTATCGATGCCGGGGAATACTTTTTCTGTCCGTCAGCTCAATCATTACATCCATTATTTGCAGGAAACCGGACAACCCAGCAGCGAATGCCGCCTTGCACTGTGGGAGAAGCTGGGGCAACCCATTTTAACTCTGGCAATGATTTTACTGGCTGTGCCCTTTACCTTTAGCGCCCCGCGCTCACCGGGGATGGGTAGCCGTCTCGCTGTAGGCGTCATCGTTGGCTTGCTTACCTGGATTAGCTATCAAATCATGGTCAATCTGGGATTGCTATTTGCGTTGAGTGCGCCCGCTACCGCACTCGGTTTACCAGTAGCGTTTGTGCTGGTGGCGTTAATGCTGGTGTATTGGTACGACAGGCAACATTAATAATCCCGCCGTGGGGTAACACCACGGCGGCCAATATTACTGCTTCAGGGTCGCAAATGCCTGAATGATGGCATCGATTTGTTCACAACTGTGGGCAGCGTTTACGCTACAGCGCAACAGCGTAATACCCGCAGGCGCGGCAGGTGGCAGGATAAGATTCACATACACGCCCAGCGAAATAAGCTCACGCCAGATGCGTAAACCTTCCTCTTTCGAACCGATTATTACCGGCACTACCGGACTAATATGTGAGCTTAACTCGTAACCCAGTTTTTGCAGCCCGTCATACAGATGGTTGGCATTATCCATCAGTTTTTGCCGCAGCTCTGGTTGAGTGGCAATGGTTCTTAACGACGAGCGCACGGTTGCAATGCAGGAAGGAGAAGGGGAGGCGGTAAAAATATACGGACGGCTGCCGTAGCGCAGCACTTCCATCGCTTCCGAACCCACGGCAAAACCACCAATAGAAGCCAGGCTTTTACTGAAGGTGCCAACGATAATATCCACATCATCTTCAACGCCAACGGCTTCAACCAGTCCGCGCCCCGTTGCGCCTAACACGCCAAATGAATGCGCTTCATCGACAATCAAATAACCGCCGAGACGACGTTTGATATCAACGATTTCCGCCAGCGGCGCAACGTCACCGAGCATACTGTAGATGCCCTCAACGATGATAATCGCCTCTTTTGCCCGTTCACCGAGGCGAACCATGCGACGTTCCAGATCGTTGGCGTCATTATGGCGGAAACGAATAATTTCCGCGCCGCCGAGAGAACAGGCGTCATAAATACTGGCGTGGCTGTCAGCATCCAACAACACCACGGCGTTATGGTCGGCAAGTGCGCTGATGACACCTAAATTAGCGGTATAACCGGTTGAAAAAACGATAGCGGTAGGACGATTGAAAAACTCGGCGATCTCTTTCTCTAACGCCAGATGCGGCGCATAACTACCATTAGCCATACGTGAACCGGTGGTGCCGGTGCCTTGCGTTGCTAGCGCTGCCTGACCATCGGCGATGGCATTATGATTGAAGGTTAAACCGAGATAATTATTGGTCCCGGCCAGAATCACTTTTTTATCGCCAATGCGCCCTTCGGTGGCGGAGTACACTTCATCAATACAGGTGCCAAACGGCGTTAACCCGTTATCGCTAAATTGCAGTCGCTCGCCCGCAAGACGCGCATATTTATCGTATAGCCCCATTATTTATTCTCCAGCCATGGAAGTAGTGTTTCCATTAATTGCACAGGGGTTTTGACATCCAGCAGAATATTAATAGGAATGGAAATATCAAATCTGTCTTCCAGCATCATTAAGAGATCCATCACTTTAATCGACTCCAGGCCGAGATCGTTGACGAGATCGCTGTCAGGCTTAATTTCCACACCGTTTTCGACCAAATCCTGTAAACAGGAAAGGATGTAATCCATTACTATTTCACGATTTACCATAGAAACGTTAACACACCTTTAAACAAGACAATCAAAATAGCCCGTTGCGTAATGCGTGTTCCAGGCTAATCCCGGGAAACCAATTAATATCTTCAGAAATACGGTTATTACTTGCCGACCAGTCGGCGTGGGTTAATTCACGAATTTTCGAGCGGGTCAGCATAGGTTCTTTACCTGCCAGGCGACTCAACGCGGTACTGACATCTGCAAGGCAGGTGAGCAACGGCAGAGGAATGCCGACCATCCGTACAGCTCCTTGACGGGCGGCGGCGGCCAGTTGTTGCACGCGCTGCCAGTCATAGCCACCGGCGACACCATCACATAATTCATACGTTTGCATCTGTACGGAATCGGTGCTTAACCACTGACCCACGGCTTGCGCGAAATCGGTGACGTGCAGGAAAGAGAGCTGTGTATCTGGTGCGCCCAGCCGTGGCAGCAGGCCGCGCAGCATCCAGTCAAACAGTGGTTTTAACTCTTTATCGCCGGGGCCATAGACTGCTGTTGGGCGAAAAATGCCCAGCGTAATTTCGTCCGCCATTGCTGCTAGTCGTTGTTCGGCGACGTGTTTGGATTTCGCGTACCAGGAGAGTTCGGGATGGCGCGCCGCCAGCGAAGAGATAAAAAGAAAACGTTGGCAAAAGCCACTCTCTTTTGCCGCCTGCATCAGGCGCAGACTGCCGTCAACGTTACAGCGAGTAAAGACATCCTCTTTGTGTCCGCGTACTTGCCCGGCGCAATGGACCACAGCACCGGCACCGGCAACCAACTCGCTAAGTGAATGCGTATCTTCCAGCGAACCGCGTACCCAGATGAGATTATCGCTGACGTGAGCGCGGGAAGTACGCGTCAATGCGCGGACGTGAAAGCCGCGGGCGAGCAGGTTATCGACAATATATTTACCGATAAACCCGGTAGCGCCCGTTACCGCGACAGTTTGATTCATGCGAGAGATTCCTGCACATGGAAACTGGCGGCAACGGCCTTCTGATAACGTTTTTTGGCTTCTGCGCGGGCGGGCTTGCCGGAAGATGTGCGAGGAATGCTGTGGGGCGGTAACAGGTCGATAGCCGCGGTTACGCCAAATTCGCTTTGTATCCGCGCCGCCAGCGAGTGGATAAGCTGCGTGCGGCGCTCTGCGTCGCTGATCCGACACTGGATCTGCAAAATGATTTTTTCCTGGGCGGTAACAAACGCAATGGCATCGCCAGAGTGAATTTCTGGCTCCTGTTCCGCAATGTATTCAATATCCTGCGGCCAGATATTACGCCCACGAATAATAATCAGGTCTTTAATGCGCCCGGTGACATACAGATAACCGTCCAGCAGATAGCCGAGATCGCCGGTATCTAACCAGCCCGTCGCGGTAATTTCGTCTTGTGAAGCCTGATCGCCAAAGTAACCGCTCATCAGGCTGGGGCCGGAGATGCAAATATGGCCCACCACACGTTCCGCTACTGGTATACCTGCTTCATTACGGATTTCAATGCCATGTTCCGGCAACGCCTTACCACAGTTGACGAAAGTTGATACGGCACGTGTTTCAACACCTGGCGTCACGGCTTTACCCTGGTATTCGAGGATATCGCGATCCACTTCATTGACCACAACTCCGGAGGCTTCATCGGAGAAGCTGACGGCCAGCGCGTTTTCTGCCAGTCCGTAGCAGGGCATAAACGTTTTATCGTCAAAGTTAACCTGACGAAAACATTCAGAAAATTGATGGAGTTGTTCTGCGGAGATGGGTTCAGCGCCAATACCCGCGACGCGCCAGCAGGAGAGATCCAGCTCAGCGAGATCTTTTTCATTCACGCGGCGCTGGCACAATTCATAGCCAAACGGCGGCGCAACGGAAACAGTGCCACGATTTTTACTGATCAATTTAAGCCATTGCAGTGGGCGCATGGCGAAATCCTGGGTGCGCAAATAATCCACCGAAAGCTGCGTGGCTACAGGTGTCAGGAGAAAACCGACCAGCCCCATATCATGGTAGAAAGGCAGCCAGGAGACGCAGCGGTCGCCAGGGCGTAATTTAATGCCATCGTGGCTGATGGCGCGTAGATTAGCCATCACTTCGCGGTGAGTGATGATGACGCCACGGGGAAAACGGGTGCTGCCGGAGGTGTACTGGAGGTAGGCGATATCGTCTAAAACTGGACGCTGGAGTGCAACATCGGCTTCCGGTAATGCCTTAAACCAGGCGTGGCTTAAAACATGTAATTCGGGGTTATCATGCGTCGCGGCATTGACCAGCGGCAACCATTCATCGCCAGTGATTATCGCGGCTGGTTGGCAGCTTGCCAGTAAACCTTGCAGTTTGGTGCTCCAGGAATCCCTCTGACCGACGCCCATTGGAATCGCCAATGGTACGGCAACTAATCCAGCATACTGGCAGGCAAAAAATGCCTCGACAAACCCGCTACTGGTTTCGGCAATCAGCGCCACGCGATCGCCTTTTTTCAGGTTCAGCGATAGCAGCCGCCTGGCTCCTGTTTCCGCGCGCACTTTTAAAGTGTGATATTCCAGTTCATCTTCAAGCTGGCTACGCCTGTCATAAAAATTCATTCCGGCGTTACTCAGAGCGGCATAGTCCAAAGCATCAACCAGCGTTGGAAAATCGGCATAGCGCATAGGCAAAGAATGCGTAAAGATTTTATTGGACATATACACCACAAGAAAATTGGATATCAAAAATAAAATGACAATAATGCGGTGGATTATATATGCATAAAAGATAAATGAGATAGTATTTTCATCGTTGTGATATTGAACATTGATTAAGATAATAAGTTCTGCTCTGTTATTTTTTATTGTGAATAATATTTAATTTATGAATGTATTAAGGTGATGCCTTGTCGGGTCGCTTAAGTCTATAAGAGACATTATTGACTGTTTAACGCAGTCACTGGTTTTATCAACATCATTAATAAATATTGTTTTGTCTTCGTTTGTATTCATTGGGTGGATTATTAAGGTGCCATTCGTTGCGGTTACTGCCTGTTTTTCACCGTTAATTATTTGTTATCCACGTAAATATGGAATGCGATCTGCTGATGATTAAAATTGAAAAAGTAATAAATAAAAACGACTTAAAAGCATTTATCGCTTTTCCGTCGTCACTTTATCTCGATGATCCAAACTGGATCCCTCCTTTATGCATTGAACGCAGTGAGCATTTGTCACAAAAGAATCCGGGAACGGACCATATCATCTGGCAGGCATGGGTGGCGAAAAAAGAGGGGCAGGTAGTAGGGCGCATTACCGCGCAAATCGATACCTTGCACCGCGAGCGTTACGGCGAGGATACCGGTCATTTCGGCATGATTGACGCCATTGATGATTTGCAGGTTTTTAAAGCTTTATTTGGCGCAGCGGAAGCATGGCTGAAGTCACAAGGTGCACGCAACATCACCGGGCCTTTTAGCCTGAATATCAATCAGGAAAGCGGATTACTGATTGAAGGTTTTGACACTCCACCCTGTGCGATGATGCCGCACGGTAAACCGTGGTATGCCGCGCATATTGAACAACTGGGTTATCACAAAGGTATTGATTTACTGGCGTGGTGGATGCAGCGAACCGATCTCACTTTCTCTCCGGCGCTAAAAAAACTGATGGATCAGGTGCGCAAAAAGGTGACCATTCGCTGTATTAATCGTCAGCGGTTTGCCGAAGAGATGCAGATCCTGCGTGAGATTTTCAACTCCGGCTGGCAGCACAACTGGGGATTTGTGCCGTTTACCGAACATGAATTTGCGACCATGGGCGATCAACTTAAGTATCTGGTGCCGGACGATATGATCTACATCGCCGAGATTGATTCTGCACCCTGCGCGTTTATTGTCGGCTTACCGAACATCAACGAGGCGATTGCCGATCTGAACGGATCGCTCTTTCCCTTCGGCTGGGCAAAATTGCTGTGGCGCTTGAAAGTCAGCGGTGTGCGGACCGCGCGAGTGCCGCTAATGGGGGTTCGCGACGAGTATCAGTTCAGCCGCATCGGCCCGGTGATTGCGCTGTTATTGATTGAAGCCTTACATGATCCGTTTGCCCGCCGGAAGATCGATGCGCTGGAAATGTCATGGATCCTCGAAACCAATACAGGCATGAATAACATGCTGGAACGCATTGGGGCGGAGCCGTACAAGCGTTACCGCTTGTATGAAAAGCAGATTTGACTCCAGCTAACTCTGGTTCATTTCCAGCGGCACCGCCGAACGAATCAAATGGTGGCCTTCCAGTTCGATATCGTGGAGATTCTTTTTCACGGTCATCACATGATCGCGGGCGGCGCGCTGGGCGACATGCGGGAGTCGCTGCAACACCGCGTTATAGATCCGCGCATGCTGGCGATCGATCTGCTTTTTTTGCTGTGGTCGATGGTAGAGATTATTCACGCTGGCAAACACCGAATTAAACATTAGATCGGTCAATGATTGCAGCGTAAACACCAGCACCTGATTGTGGGAAGCCTGACAAATGGCGAGATGGAAAGCGTGATCCAGCTGTGCATGTTCGATCAGCGAAAGCTCTTTGTTGTGCTCACTGGCAGCGAGCATTTTTTCATAACAGCGAGTTATCAAAACAAAATCAGCCTGGGTTCCCAGCGTAGCCGCCAACCTTGCCGATTCGCCCTCCAGCAATGCGCGAACGTCAAGCAGATCGTACAGCGTTCGCGGCTGCGTGCTGAACAGATGAATTAGCGGGCTGGTGTCCTGGACCCGATTAAGCCGCGCGACCCGAGAATCGCGACCCTGCGCTGTTTCAATAATCCCGCGCCCGCGCAGCACGGTCAGCCCTTCACGCAGTGCGGAACGCGAGAAGCCGAGCTTTTCGCACAGCCGACGCTCCGAGGGAAGCGGCTGACCGACCTTCAGTACGCCGTCGATAATTAACCGTTCGATACTCTCAGCAACTACTTCGCAAATAGGGCGACGTTCATCTTTCATTCCCGGACCTCGTGCACAGGTAGGACCAATTTTTCTGTTCTTAACTCGCGAAACACGTACATCACGTAAGTGATTATGTTACATCAATTTAACATTAAGTTAACCAACGCGAAGTCACAGAGATGGAAAAAAAATGGTCTGACCGGTAGCTAAAGAGATAGACGAAAACGAAAACCCCGCTTAATAACTGTTCACAGAAGCAGCGCGCAAAAATCAGCTGCCACACAACACAACAAAGCGAACCCTACTCATGAGCATCTTGTACGAAGAGCGTCTTGATGGCGCTTTACCCGATGTCGACCGCACATCGGTACTGATGGCACTGCGTGAGCATGTCCCTGGACTGGAGATCCTGCATACCGATGAGGAGATCACTCCTTACGAATGTGACGGGTTGAGCGCGTATCGCACGCGTCCATTACTGGTTGTTCTGCCTAAGCAGATGGAACAGGTGACGGCGATTCTGGCCGTTTGCCACCGCCTGCGTGTGCCGGTGGTGACCCGTGGCGCAGGCACCGGGCTTTCTGGCGGCGCGCTGCCGCTGGAAAAAGGTGTGTTGTTGGTGATGGCGCGCTTTAAAGAGATCCTCGACATTAACCCCGTCGGGCGCCGTGCGCGCGTGCAGCCGGGCGTGCGTAACCTGGCGATCTCCCAGGCCGTAGCACCGCATAATCTCTATTATGCACCGGACCCTTCCTCGCAAATCGCCTGTTCGATTGGCGGCAATGTGGCGGAGAACGCGGGGGGCGTCCACTGCCTGAAATATGGGCTTACTGTACATAACCTGCTGAAAATTGAAGTGCAAACGCTGGACGGCGAGGCGCTGACGCTGGGATCGGACGCGCTGGATTCGCCTGGTTTTGACCTGCTGGCGCTGTTCACCGGATCGGAAGGTATGCTCGGCGTGACCACCGAAGTGACGGTAAAACTGCTGCCGAAGCCGCCCGTGGCGCGTGTGTTGTTAGCCAGCTTTGACTCGGTAGAAAAAGCCGGACTTGCGGTTGGTGACATCATCGCCAATGGCATTATCCCCGGCGGGCTGGAGATGATGGATAACCTGTCGATCCGCGCGGCAGAAGATTTTATTCATGCCGGTTATCCCGTCGACGCCGAAGCGATTTTGTTATGCGAGCTGGACGGCGTGGAGTCTGACGTACAGGAAGACTGCGAGCGAGTTAACGACATCTTACTGAAAGCGGGCGCGACTGACGTCCGTCTGGCACAGGATGAAGCAGAGCGCGTACGTTTCTGGGCTGGCCGCAAGAACGCTTTTCCGGCGGTGGGGCGCATCTCTCCCGATTACTACTGCATGGACGGCACCATCCCACGCCGCGCGCTGCCTGGCGTACTGGAAGGCATTGCCCGTTTATCGCAGCAATATGATTTACGCGTCGCCAACGTCTTTCATGCCGGAGACGGCAACATGCACCCGTTAATCCTTTTCGATGCCAACGAACCCGGTGAATTTGCCCGCGCGGAAGAGCTGGGCGGGAAGATCCTCGAACTCTGCGTTGAAGTGGGCGGCAGCATCAGTGGGGAACATGGCATCGGGCGCGAAAAAATCAATCAAATGTGCGCCCAGTTCAACAGCGATGAAATCACGACCTTCCATGCAGTCAAGGCGGCGTTTGATCCCGATGGTTTGCTGAACCCAGGAAAAAACATCCCCACGCTACACCGCTGTGCTGAATTTGGTGCCATGCACGTGCATCACGGCCATTTACCTTTCCCTGAACTGGAGCGTTTCTGATGCTACGCGAGTGTGATTACAGCCAGGTACTGCTGGAACAGGTGAATCAGGCGATTAGCGATAAAACGCCGCTGGTGATTCAGGGAAGCAATAGCAAAGCCTTTTTAGGCCGCCCTGTCACCGGGCAAACGCTGGATGTGCGTTGCCATCGCGGTATTGTGAATTACGACCCGACCGAGCTGGTGATTACCGCGCGTGCCGGAACGCCGCTGGTGGCGATTGAAGCGGCGCTGGAAAGCGCGGGGCAAATGCTCCCCTGCGAGCCGCCGCATTATGGTGAAGAAGCTACCTGGGGCGGGATGGTCGCCTGCGGGCTGGCGGGGCCGCGTCGCCCGTGGAGCGGTTCGGTCCGCGATTTTGTCCTCGGCACGCGCATCATTACCGGCACAGGAAAACATCTGCGTTTTGGCGGCGAAGTGATGAAAAACGTTGCCGGATACGATCTCTCGCGATTAATGGCCGGAAGCTACGGTTGTCTTGGCGTGCTCACTGAAATCTCAATGAAAGTGTTACCGCGACCGCGCGCCACCTTGAGCCTGCGTCGGGAAATCAGCCTGCAAGAAGCCATGAGTGAAATCGCCCAGTGGCAACTTCAGCCGCTACCCATTAGTGGCTTATGTTACTTCGACAACGCGTTGTGGATCCGCCTTGAAGGCGGTGAAGGATCGGTGAAAGCGGCACGTGAACTGCTGGGGGGCGAAGAGGTTGCGGGTCAGTTCTGGCAGCAATTGCGTGAACAACAACTGCCGTTCTTCTCGTTACCAGGTACCTTATGGCGCATTTCATTACCCACTGATGCGCCGATGATGGATTTACCCGGCGAACAACTGATCGACTGGGGCGGCGCGTTACGCTGGCTGAAATCGACAGCCGATGACAATCAAATCCATCGCATCGCCCGCAACGCTGGCGGTCATGCAACCCGCTTTAGTGCCGGAGATGGCGGCTTTGCCCCGCTACCGGCTCCTTTATTCCGCTATCACCAGCAGCTTAAACAGCAGCTCGATCCTTGCGGCGTGTTTAACCCCGGTCGCATGTACGCGGAACTTTAAGGAGCAGGCTATGCAAACCCGGTTAACCGAAGAGATGCGGCAGAACGCGCGAGCGCAGGAAGCTGACAGCATCCTGCGCGCCTGTGTTCACTGCGGATTTTGTACCGCAACCTGCCCAACCTATCAGCTTCTGGGCGATGAACTGGACGGGCCGCGCGGGCGCATCTATCTGATTAAACAGGTGCTGGAAGGCAACGAAGTCACGCTTAAAACACAGGAGCATCTCGATCGCTGTCTCACTTGCCGTAATTGTGAAACCACCTGTCCTTCTGGTGTGCGCTATCACAATTTGCTGGACATCGGGCGTGATATTGTCGAGCAGAAAGTGAAACGCCCACTGCCGGAGCGAATGCTGCGCGAAGGGCTGCGTCAGGTGGTGCCGCGTCCGGCGGTCTTTCGCGCATTGACGCAGGTAGGGCTGGTGCTGCGACCGTTTTTGCCAGAACAGATAAGAGCAAAATTACCCGCTGAAACGGTGAAAGCCAAACCGCGTCCACCGCTGCGCCATAAGCGCCGGGTTTTAATGCTGGAAGGTTGCGCCCAGCCTACACTTTCGCCCAACACTAACGCGGCAACCGCGCGGGTGCTGGATCGTCTGGGGATCAGCGTCATGCCAGCTAACGAAGCAGGATGTTGTGGCGCGGTGGACTATCATCTTAATGCGCAAGAGAAAGGGTTAGCGCGGGCGCGAAATAATATTGATGCCTGGTGGCCCGCGCTTGAAGCAGGTGCCGAGGCAATTTTGCAAACCGCCAGCGGCTGCGGCGCGTTCGTTAAAGAGTATGGGCAGATGCTGAAAAACGATGCGTTGTATGCCGATAAAGCGCGTCAGGTCAGTGAGCTGGCGGTCGATTTAGTCGAACTTCTGCGCGAGGAACCGCTGGAAAAACTGGCAATTCGCGGCGATAAAAAACTGGCCTTCCACTGCCCGTGTACCCTACAACATGCGCAAAAGCTGAACGGCGAAGTGGAAAAAGTGTTGCTTCGTCTTGGATTTACCTTAACCGATGTTCCCGACAGCCATCTGTGCTGCGGGTCGGCGGGAACATATGCGTTAACGCATCCCGATCTGGCGCGCCAGCTGCGGGATAACAAAATGAATGCGCTGGAAAGCGGCAAACCGGAAATGATCGTCACCGCCAACATTGGTTGCCAGACGCATCTGGCGAGCGCCGGTCGAACCTCTGTGCGTCACTGGATTGAAATTGTAGAACAAGCCCTTGAAAAGGAATAACAAAATGAAAACTAAAGTCATTCTTAGCCAGCAAATGGCGAGTGCAATTATTGCGGCAGGTCAGGAAGAAGCGCAGAAAAATAACTGGTCTGTTTCCATTGCTGTTGCCGATGACGGCGGTCATCTGCTGGCGTTAAGTCGCATGGACGATTGCGCGCCGATAGCGGCCTACATCTCTCAGGAGAAAGCGCGTACTGCCGCGCTGGGGCGTCGCGAAACTAAGGGCTATGAAGAGATGGTGAACAACGGACGTACCGCGTTCGTGACTGCGCCGTTACTGACGTCGCTGGAAGGTGGCGTACCGGTTGTTGTTGATGGACAAATTATTGGTGCCGTGGGCGTTTCTGGTTTAACCGGAGCACAGGATGCGCAGGTCGCGAAAGCGGCAGCAGCGGTGTTGGCGAAATAAGCGAAAACGAGGAGATAAACAATGAGTCAAACCATAACCCAGGGCCGTTTACGCATTGACGCCAATTTTAAACGTTTTGTGGATGAAGAAGTTTTACCGGGAACAGGGCTGGACGCTGCGGCGTTCTGGCGCAATTTTGATGAGATCGTTCACGATCTGGCGCCAGAAAATCGTCAATTACTGGCAGAGCGCGATCGCATTCAGGCGGCGCTGGACGAATGGCATCGCAGCAATCCGGGGCCGGTAAAAGACAAAGCGGCTTATAAATCTTTCCTGCGTGAACTGGGCTATCTCGTGCCGCAGCCGGACCACGTTACGGTGGAAACCACGGGCATCGACAGTGAAATCACCAGTCAGGCGGGGCCGCAGCTGGTGGTTCCGGCGATGAACGCCCGCTACGCGCTGAACGCGGCGAATGCTCGCTGGGGCTCACTGTACGATGCGTTATACGGCAGCGACATCATCCCGCAGGAAGGGGCGATGGTCAGCGGCTACGATCCGCAGCGCGGTGAGCAGGTTATCGCCTGGGTTCGGCGTTTCCTCGATGAATCTCTACCGCTGGAAAACGGCAGCTATCAGGATGTGGTGGCGTTTAAGGTGGTCGACAAACAATTACGTATCCAGTTGAAAAATGGTAAAGAAACCACGTTACGTACTCCGGCACAGTTTGTCGGTTACCGTGGCAACGCCGCTGCGCCGACCTGCATTTTGCTGAAAAATAACGGCCTGCATATTGAGCTGCAAATCGATGCCAACGGGCGGATTGGCAAAGACGATCCGGCGCACATCAACGATGTTATCGTCGAAGCTGCTATCAGTACCATTCTCGACTGTGAAGATTCAGTCGCTGCGGTTGATGCGGAAGATAAAATCCTGCTGTACCGCAACTTGCTGGGCCTGATGCAGGGGACTCTGCAAGAGAAAATGGAGAAAAACGGTCGGCAAATCGTGCGTAAACTGAATGACGATCGTCAGTACACCGCCGCCGATGGCTCTGAAATTTCTCTGCACGGACGCTCGTTGCTGTTTATCCGCAACGTAGGTCATTTGATGACCATTCCCGTAATTTGGGACAGCGAAGGCAATGAAATCCCGGAAGGCATTCTTGATGGCGTCATGACTGGCGCGATTGCCCTCTATGATTTAAAAGTGCAGAAAAACTCGCGCACTGGCAGCGTCTATATTGTGAAGCCGAAAATGCACGGTCCGCAGGAAGTGGCGTTCGCCAACAAACTGTTTACCCGCGTTGAGACAATGCTCGGTATGGCACCGAATACCCTGAAAATGGGCATTATGGATGAAGAACGTCGGACCTCGCTGAACTTGCGTAGCTGTATCGCTCAGGCGCGCAACCGCGTGGCGTTCATCAATACCGGTTTCCTCGACCGTACTGGCGATGAGATGCATTCGGTGATGGAAGCTGGCCCGATGCTGCGTAAAAACCAGATGAAATCGACGCCGTGGATCAAAGCCTACGAGCGCAATAACGTGCTTTCCGGTCTGTTCTGCGGGCTGCGCGGTAAAGCGCAAATCGGCAAAGGCATGTGGGCAATGCCGGACCTGATGGCAGACATGTACAGCCAGAAGGGCGACCAGTTACGTGCCGGGGCAAACACGGCCTGGGTTCCGTCGCCAACTGCAGCTACGCTCCATGCGCTGCACTACCACCAAACCAACGTACAGAGCGTGCAAGCCAACATTGCCCAGACCGAGTTCAATGCTGAATTTGAACCGCTGCTGGACGATCTGCTGACCATTCCGGTTGCTGAAAATGCTAACTGGTCGGCGCAAGAGATCCAACAAGAGCTGGATAACAACGTGCAGGGAATTCTGGGCTACGTGGTGCGTTGGGTAGAGCAGGGGATTGGTTGTTCAAAAGTGCCGGATATTCACAACGTGGCGCTGATGGAAGACCGTGCAACGCTGCGCATCTCCAGCCAGCATATTGCCAACTGGTTACGCCACGGCATTCTGACCAAAGAGCAGGTGCAGGCGTCACTGGAGAATATGGCGAAAGTGGTTGATCAGCAAAACGCTGGCGATCCGGCTTATCGTCCGATGGCGGGGAATTTCGCTAACTCGTGTGCCTTTAAAGCTGCCAGCGATTTGATCTTCCTCGGCGTGAAACAGCCAAACGGTTATACCGAACCGTTATTACACGCCTGGCGTTTACGCGAAAAAGAAAGTCATTAATA
The DNA here is from genome assembly GCF_004212315.1 of Escherichia sp. E10V5. Taxonomy (NCBI): domain Bacteria; kingdom Pseudomonadati; phylum Pseudomonadota; class Gammaproteobacteria; order Enterobacterales; family Enterobacteriaceae; genus Escherichia; species Escherichia sp. E10V5. The sequence continues at coordinate 299,203 of NZ_RHJM01000002.1, read as the reverse complement.
GCGTCAAAAAAAGCCCCGGCAAGTTTTATTGTCGGGGCTATTATAGTAACTGCGGTAGTACATTTATCCCGGAAATAACCGGAGCGATTATCAGGGTTTAACAAAATTAAATACCCGCAGCGCATTACTAGCGGGCCTAAAACAACAATATGGACATCTTAACGATACTCTGCACCTGCGTGTGCGGAACAGAAACCCTTACCCGATATACTTGTTATGCCAGAGGTAGCAATTGCGTTAGCAGCGTACTGTTGCTGTAAAGTATAACGCCTATATTTTACAGTTCAGTCCTCTTTTGCTTATTACAACCTTAATCATATCAAGCATATAAAGATAATAAGAGACTGAACAATATGGTTACCTGGACCCAAATGTATATGCCGATGGGAGGACTGGGGCTATCCGCTCTGGTTGCCCTGATCCCAATAATATTCTTCTTCGTTGCACTTGCGGTATTACGTCTGAAAGGGCATGTCGCTGGAGCAATAACCCTTATATTATCTATCCTGATTGCGATATTCGCCTTTAAAATGCCGATTGATATGGCATTTGCTGCTGCGGGCTATGGCTTTATTTATGGATTATGGCCAATTGCCTGGATTATTGTCGCGGCGGTTTTCCTGTATAAATTAACCGTTGCCAGCGGTCAGTTTGATATTATCCGCAGCTCGGTTATCTCCATCACCGACGATCAGCGTTTGCAGGTGTTACTGATTGGTTTCTCCTTTGGCGCGTTGCTGGAAGGGGCGGCAGGCTTTGGCGCACCGGTGGCAATTACAGGGGCATTGCTGGTGGGCCTGGGCTTCAAACCGTTATACGCGGCGGGGCTGTGTCTGATTGCTAACACTGCGCCGGTGGCGTTTGGTGCGTTGGGCGTGCCAATTCTGGTCGCCGGTCAGGTGACCGGAATCGATCCGTTCCACATTGGTGCAATGGCGGGACGTCAGTTGCCGTTCCTGTCGGTACTGGTGCCGTTCTGGCTGGTAGCAATGATGGACGGCTGGAAAGGGGTGAAAGAGACGTGGCCCGCGGCGCTGGTTGCAGGGGGAAGCTTCGCTGTCACTCAGTTCTTTACCTCTAACTATATTGGCCCGGAACTGCCGGATATTACTTCGGCGCTGGTGAGTATCGTCTCACTGTCTTTATTCCTTAAAGTCTGGCGACCGAAAAATACCGAAACGGCAATCAGCATGGGGCAATCCGCAGGTGCGATGGTGGTGAATAAACCGTCTTCTGGCGGTCCCGTGCCTTCAGAATATAGTCTGGGGCAAATCATTCGCGCGTGGTCACCGTTTTTAATCTTAACGGTGCTGGTCACCATCTGGACCATGAAGCCGTTTAAAGCGTTATTTGCTCCGGGCGGTGCGTTTTATTCGCTGGTGATTAATTTCCAGATCCCTCATTTGCATCAACAAGTCTTGAAAGCGGCCCCCATTGTCGCCCAGCCGACGCCAATGGACGCGGTGTTTAAATTCGACCCGCTCTCTGCTGGCGGCACCGCTATTTTCATTGCAGCGATTATCTCTATCTTCATCCTCGGCGTGGGGATCAAGAAAGGTATTAGTGTCTTTGCCGAAACGCTAATTAGCCTGAAGTGGCCGATACTGTCGATTGGCATGGTGCTGGCATTTGCCTTCGTGACCAACTATTCCGGTATGTCTACCACGCTGGCGCTGGTACTGGCGGGTACTGGTGTGATGTTCCCGTTCTTTTCGCCATTCCTCGGCTGGCTGGGGGTATTCCTTACCGGCTCGGACACCTCCTCGAACGCTCTGTTTGGTTCACTACAATCAACCACGGCGCAGCAAATCAACGTCTCTGACACTCTGCTGGTGGCAGCAAATACCAGCGGCGGCGTAACTGGCAAGATGATCTCCCCGCAATCTATCGCCGTGGCCTGCGCCGCGACGGGCATGGTGGGCCGAGAATCTGAACTGTTCCGCTACACCGTGAAGCACAGTCTGATTTTTGCCAGCGTTATCGGCATTATCACCCTGCTGCAGGCATATGTGTTTACCGGAATGTTAGTTTCGTAAGTCAATAATGCCGGATGATCGTCAATATCATCCGGCTTCTTTCTACTCTCGTTTCATTACAACGAGATTATCAATCTTTCGTTGTCCAATGGCGAGACGTTGAGCGAAGGCGATCAAACCTTTGAGCAGGAAAACGAATTTCTTGCGCAGCTTAAATCCAGGCAGGCTAAAAAGATTGATACAGCGATTTGTAACAACCAACGAGCCCACTCTGGATTCAGAGTGGTTTGTTAATCGCGTCATAAAGATGGTTCAACGTTGTTAAGCGCTTTCTGTATATTTCTCTCAGGCAGGGTTTGTCACTGCCACAACGGCGTCGTTCTGTCAGCCACTGTGCCTGTGATTCTTTTAGTTCCCCGGCGGCACCCATTGCGTAAAGCCCATGGAGAAATTTGTATTTAACGCTCATCTCCACATCCATGTCATTGAGGGTACGCGATGCACAAATCGCTTTTTCATCCGCACTGCGGGCCAGTCGACAGTCAAAACTGGCTGCCGTGACAGAGAAAGCAGGCAACGTAATGATGAGAAATGCCGTAAGTATATTTTTCACTGGTTGGCTCCTTCAGATCGAATAACTGGCCCTGGAGCCATGGTCAGGGCTCTGTTTCTCGTCAGCCTGAATCCTGTTGCTTCCCCGGTTTTTACTGACAGTTGACATTCGAAGTGAAACGACGTCCAGCTAATCCCCCTACGGTACTGGCCATTGCCTGTCAGTAGTGCAGGTGAGAGCAGTCGCTGCATATTATGTTTTCCCTGATCGAAAATAACCTTATCTACGTCGGGGTACTGCTTCTGCAGCTCTTTTAGTGCGAGCGGTCGGCAAATAAATTCGGCTACGCGCTGAGCTTCAGTCCAGTTGTTATTAACAAAATTACGGTCATTCGTCCCTTTTACCTCACGATTGATGACACTATTCAGATGTTTTACCTGGACAGAGTTCAATGTGACGTTCGTTGCAAATGCAAATCCGGTATACATACAGGATATCGCAGTAATAACAACCAAATACTTACTAATCCGAAATACTCCATTACGCATAAGTACCTACTTTTACTGTGCAATTACAATGTCTATGTGAATATAAGTGGTGAAAATAAATAATTTGCTGCGCTGCATCAATGTTTATGCTTAATCAGTGTATTCCTGAAGAGGCTTCTGGATGCAAAAATGCAAAATTCCGATTGCCTGAAATAAAAATATTAATAAGTAAACCTTCTTTCTACGGTATTTAACCTAATAGAAACTGGTTTGACTTTAAGCTGGAGCGTGCAAAGAGAAAATGCCAGTGCACGGTGAATATTCACGGTTTACTTTAGTGATAGGTTTTATATACAAACGAATTACTTCGATATTACATCGCAAAAACACTCAGGACTACCGCCTGAGGATTATGAAGAATGTTGTTATATAATAAGTCAGCATTTCGCACTTTGTACAATCTTGGTTAGGGTATAAAAAATAATGTAGTTACGTAATGAAAATATAATTCAGAACATGTATAGAGTCGTTTTTAATTGCTTGATATGTCTGAAATTATTTTTGTTTTTTGGCAGATTTCTTATTGTTTTTTATACTCAATTTATTGATCTATATTGTTTTTTTGAAATTGATATTGCCCTAGTATCTGGTTAAGGAAATATTGTTGTTAATTTGACTTTAACTGAATTACGTGAGGGAACTATGAGTGACAGCTTCCAGCGGGAGATCCCGAAGGCCCGTATTAATCTAAAATTAGAACTGCATACAGGTGGCGCAAGCAAAAAAATGGAATTACCCCTTAAGTTACTTATTGCGGGTGATTTTAGTAATGGTCAGGAATCCGCGCCATTATCAGAACGTAAAAAAGTTAATCTTAACAAAAATAACTTTGATGCAGTCCTTTTTGATTATTCTCCAAAAGTAAATCTTATCGTTAAAAATACGCTTGCTGATGACGATAGCGAAGACAGCATCAAACTGACATTCCGCAGTATAAAGGATTTCTCCCCGGAACAAGTCTCCCGACAAATACCGCAGCTGAAGGCCATGCTTTCCATGCGTAATTTACTTCGTGATTTAAAAGCAAATCTTCTGGATAACCAGGCTTTCCGCAAAGAACTGGAAAATATTCTGCTGGACCCGGCATTAAGCGCAGAACTCAGAGCCGAACTCTCAGCCCTGGCCCCAAAACAGCCATAACGATCATGACGATTTAACGGATTAATAAGGAATATGTTGATGTCTGTAAATAATGAGAATGCCACTGCTGGCGAGAGTGTGGTCCTTGAACGTCCTGTGGCAAGTGGAGTTTATGCGTCCCTGTTTGAAAAAATTAATCTGAGCCCAGTCTCAGAGTTGAGTGCACTGGATATTTGGCAGGATGCACAGGCGATGTCAGATGCGACCGCGGATGAACGTTTAACGGCCGGGATGCAAGTGTTCCTGGAATGTCTGACTAAATCCGGCTCTAAAGTTGAAAAGCTCGACAAAAATTTGATTGACCACCATATCGCTGAACTGGATTACCAGATAAGTCGTCAACTTGATGCAGTTATGCATCATGAGGCCTTTCAGGCGGTAGAAAGCCTGTGGCGGGGCGTGAAATCGTTGGTTGATAAAACCGATTTCCGCCAGAACGTGAAAGTTGAACTGCTGGATATCTCTAAAGAAGACCTGCGCCAGGATTTTGAAGATAGCCCGGAAATTATCCAGAGTGGTTTGTACAAACACACATACATCGATGAGTATGACACTCCGGGCGGCGAGCCGATTGCCGCGCTGATTTCCTCTTACGAGTTTGATGCTTCTGCGCAGGACGTGGCGCTGATGCGTAATTTGTCGAAAGTGTCTGCTGCGGCACATATGCCCTTTATCGGTTCTGCGGGGCCGAAATTTTTCCTGAAAGAGTCAATGGAAGAGGTCGCGGCCATCAAAGATATTGGTAACTACTTTGATCGCGCCGAGTACATTAAATGGAAAAGTTTCAGGGATACGGATGACTCCCGATACATGGGGCTGGTCATGCCTCGCGTGCTGGGCCGTTTGCCGTATGGCCCGGACACAGTACCGGTACGTAGTTTTAACTATGTTGAAGAAGTAAAAGGCCCGGATCACGATAAATACCTGTGGACCAATGCCTCTTTCGCTTTTGCGGCCAACATGGTGAAAAGCTTCATCAACAACGGCTGGTGCGTGCAAATCCGTGGCCCACAGGCCGGGGGGGCAGTGCAGGACTTGCCCATTCATCTGTATGATCTCGGTACGGGGAATCAGGTCAAAATTCCGTCAGAGGTGATGATCCCGGAAACCCGCGAATTTGAATTCGCAAATCTTGGATTTATTCCCCTGTCGTACTACAAAAACCGCGATTATGCCTGTTTCTTCTCGGCGAACTCCACGCAAAAACCTGCGCTCTACGACACTGCTGATGCCACTGCAAATAGCCGCATCAATGCGCGTTTGCCGTACATCTTCCTGCTGTCGCGAATCGCTCATTACCTGAAGCTGATTCAACGGGAAAACATTGGTACAACCAAGGATCGTCGTCTGCTGGAACTGGAGCTTAATACCTGGGTTCGTGGTCTTGTGACAGAAATGACCGATCCGGGCGATGACTTGCAGGCTTCTCACCCGCTGCGTGACGCGAAAGTGCTGGTGGAAGATATCGGGGATAACCCAGGCTTCTTCCGCGTGAAACTCTTTGCTATCCCCCACTTCCAGGTGGAAGGGATGGACATCAACCTATCACTGGTTTCCCAGATGCCAAAAGCCAAGTCGTAAGGCGAGGGGAAATCAAGGATGAAAATTTTTCGCCCACTTTGGGAGGACGGGGTTGCGCTGGCCCCGCAACAGTTCCAGCAGCAGGCCCGCTGGAATGCGCACGTTGCCGATACCGTTGCAAGGATGGGGATTTCCCATCCCTGGGGCGTGGTGAATGCTGAATTTGACACCGCCGCCCTGGCGCTGTCACGGCTAAATGCTACCCGTCTGGTGGTACGTTTCCAGGATGGCACGATCGTTGATACCGACCTGGCGGATAATCTTCCTCCGGTTTGTGATTTATCCGTCGCAATGTCGGCGACCACCTTGCCTTATACCACCATCTTACTGACACACCGGCAGAACCTAAACTCCAGGCCCAACAGCGTCTGCGCGCTGATGGTGCACTGCTGGATGACTGGCATCGTCGCGGTGAGCCTGTGCGTTATCGCCTCGGACTGTATCAGGGACTGCGTCTTGTACCTGTTATTGAAGCCGTCATGGATGACCTGGCACCACCGTCGTTCTCTTCACCTGTTATCCAAAAAATCGTCCCGGGGCAGAAGATTATCCGCCTCGACAGTATGTCGCTATTTGATTCCGGCAAATCGGTGCTGAAGGCCGGGGCCACCAAAATGTTGGTTAATTCACTGGTGGGAGTCAGAGCAAAACCGGGCTGGTTGATTGTGGTCGCTGGCCACACGGATAACACCGGGAACGCACAACTAAACCAGACGCTTTCTCAGAAACGTGCCGAAGCGGTGCGCGTCTGGATGCATGAAACCGGTGACGTACCGGAAAGCTGTTTTGCGGTACAGGGCTATGGCGAAAGCCGTCCGGTCGCAACCAATGACACCCCAGAGGGCCGTGCGCTCAACCGGCGTGTCGAAATCAGTCTGGTACCGCAGGCTAATGCCTGTCAGATACCTGGACACACCCTGGCGTCATCGCAGGATGATGGCGCATCACAACATAATGGAGAGTAATTCCATGGCAATACCTGTTTATCTTTGGCTGAAGGACGATGGCGGCGCGGACATCAAAGGGTCTGTGGACGTTAAGGATCGTGAAGGCAGCATCGAAGTCGTGGCTCAGGAACACAACCTGTACATCCCGACTGATAACAACACAGGCAAACTGACCGGCACCCGTATCCATACCCCGTTCCTGTTCACCAAGGAAATCGACTCCTCCAGCCCGTACTTGTACAAGGCAGTGACCACCGGTCAGACCCTCAAGTCTGCCGAATTCAAGTGGTACAAAATCAACGACGCAGGCCAGGAAGTGGAGTACTTCAACACCAAACTTGAGAACGTGAAAGTGGTGAAGGTGAATCCTGAAATGTATGACATCAAGGATCCTTCTAAAGAGAAGCACAACCACCTTGAGCGCATTGAACTGCGTTACGAAAAAATCACCTGGACCTACAAAGACGGCAACATTATTCATTCCGATTCCTGGAACGAACGCGCCACCGCCTAAGCCACGAGCGGACAGAGTTTCTCTGTCCGTTTTTTGTTTTTGCTGAACGTCTGAAGCCAACGGGCTTTCAGCAAAAACTCCACAATCTGTCAGCACGACCGTATGCGCTTTGGTCTTCCTCACGGAAAACAGCGAGGGGCGGTAGCGTGTTCAGAAACCGACAAAGAGAGATATTCATGGAAAATCCAGCCATTTTGCTGCGACGTCTGAACCCTTATTGCGCCCGTGCGATGGAAGGCGCGGCTTCACTCTGTCAGATTCGCGCGCATGCGGAAATTTTGCCAGAGCATTGGCTACTGAAACTTCTTGAGCAGGGCGAGGGGGATCTCACAGTGTTGGCACGCCGCTACGAGTGGGACATGGACACTCTCTGGCAAGATTTGCTTGCCTGGCTCGACAAACAACCGCACTCGGTGCGCCATCGCCCGCAGCTTTCAGAAAATATCCAGGTATTGATGCAACAAGCCTGGCTGATTGCCTCACTGGCGGGAGAAGAACAGATTCGAAGTCACCACCTGCTGATGGTGATGGTGGCTAACCAGAAGCTGGTGCGCTGCGATGGTCTGTGGCCATTGCTGACTCTGGGACAGAGCCAGTTAGAGTGCCTGCGCCCGCTACTGGATGCTCAGTCAGACGAGCGTGCGCAAGTACAGCAGGAAGCCGAAATTACGGGGAGCCATGGTGGGGACGTGGAGTTTATCGGGCGTCCAGTAGGGAGTGAGATGAAAGATGGGGAACTGAGTCCGGCGCTGCAGAATGCGCTGGATAAATTCACCCATGACGTCACCGCCCAGGCGCGTGAAGGTAAAATTGATCCGGTATTTGGCCGCGATAGTGAAATCCGCCAGATGGTGGACATTCTTTCTCGTCGCCGAAAAAATAACCCAATCCTGGTCGGTGAGCCAGGTGTCGGGAAAACCGCACTGGTTGAAGGTCTGGCGCTCAGAATCTCTGACGGTAATGTCCCTGAATCCCTCAAACCGGTGGTGCTACGCACTCTTGACCTCGGGCTGCTGCAGGCGGGGGCGGGAGTGAAGGGGGAATTTGAGCAGCGCCTGAAAAACGTGATTAATGCTGTACAGCAGTCTCCGGTACCTATCTTGCTGTTTATCGATGAGGCCCATACCATCATCGGCGCAGGTAACCAGGCAGGTGGTGCTGATGCTGCCAATCTGCTGAAACCAGCCCTTGCGCGCGGTGAGTTACGTACCATCGCCGCGACGACCTGGTCTGAGTATAAACAATACTTTGAGCGCGATGCCGCACTCGAACGCCGCTTCCAGATGGTGAAAGTTGACGAGCCGGACGACGACACGGCTTGTCTGATGTTGCGTGGCCTGAAATCCCGTTATGCCGAACATCATAATGTGCACATCACTGATGATGCGGTGTGCGCTGCCGTTACGTTATCCCGACGTTATCTGACAGGCCGTCAACTCCCGGACAAAGCCGTTGACCTGCTCGACACTGCAAGCGCTCGCGTGCGTATGAGTCTCGACACCGTACCCGAACAGTTGACCCGTATCCGTTCCAGGATTACCTCTCTTAAAATGGAGAGACAAGCTCTACAGGAAGACATTACCGTCGGTAATCAAAACCACGGTGAACGCTTGACGGCAATTGAACAGGAAGAGAAAAACGTCATCGTTGAACTCCACGAACTTGAAACCCAGTACGGCCAGGAACTGAAACTTACTGAACAACTACGGGAATGCCGCCAGGACATTTCCCGTCAGAGCGAAACGCATGCCCTGCAACAGGAGCTGAACGGTTTACAGCAGGGCAATCCGTTGTTGTCGGTGGATGTGGATGTGCGCACTGTTGCAACAGTGATTGCCGACTGGACCGGCGTGCCGCTTTCTTCGCTGATGAAAGACGAACAGACTGAACTGCTTACCCTGGAAAATGAAATCGGTAAACGTGTAGTCGGTCAGAATATTGCGCTTGAAGCCATCGCCCGGCGCCTGCGCGCCGCTAAAACTGGCCTCACCTCTGAGAACGGTCCACAGGGTGTATTCCTGCTGGTTGGTCCAAGCGGTGTAGGAAAAACTGAAACCGCGCTGGCGCTGGCGGATGTGCTGTACGGTGGCGAAAAATCGCTGATTACCATTAACCTGTCGGAATACCAGGAGCCACACACAGTTTCCCAGCTGAAAGGTTCTCCACCTGGTTACATCGGCTACGGCCAGGGCGGCATCCTTACCGAAGCCGTACGTAAGCGTCCGTACAGTGTGGTGCTGCTCGATGAAGTCGAAAAAGCGCACCGTGACGTGATGAATCTGTTCTATCAGGTATTCGATCGTGGTTTTATGCGCGACGGCGAAGGGCGAGAAATCGACTTCCGCAATACCGTTATTCTGATGACCTCCAACCTCGGTAGCGACCACCTGATGCAGTTGCTGGACGAACAACCGGAAGCCACCGAGGCAGACCTGCACGAACTGCTGCGCCCGATACTGCGCGACCACTTCCAGCCTGCGCTGCTCGCCCGTTTCCAGACCGTGATTTACCGTCCGCTGGCAGAAGCAGCCATGCACACGATTGTGGAGATGAAACTCTCCCAGGTCAGCCAGCGCTTACAGCGCCACTACGGCCTGACCACGCTGATTGACGAAAGTCTGTACGACGCGCTGACCGCAGCCTGCCTGTTACCGGACACCGGGGCGCGCAATGTCGACAGCTTACTCAACCAACAAATTCTGCCGGTGCTGAGTCAGCAATTGCTGACTCATATGGCGGCGAAACAAAAGCCAGCGTCGTTGACGCTGGGGTGGAATGATGAAGAAGGGGTTGTGCTGGAGTTTAAATATGACTGAAGGAACCTTATGAGTCTGACAGATACCATCTTCAGCACGGCGAAAGTGGCAGTGACAGACCCGGTCGCCAGCACGAACCGTGATGCGGTGGAGGTCAATTGATGAGCACGTTAAATGCCCTGGTTAGCGCCTGTCAGACAGAGCCGACGACACTCCTTGACGCTACCCGTGAGCGAGTGGTGCAGTGGAGCAATTGGCTGCAGCCGTTACCCGGAGAGTCATCAGTGGGGGATGACCCAGGTTATGACGATGGCTTCCAGCAAATGCGCGAGGAGGTCAACAAACTTTCCGGGGTGGATACTGAGCTTATCTGCCAGTTGGCGGAGAAAGTGCTCACCACCACTGCTAAAGACATTCGTGTGGCGACGTATTACTGCTGGGCCAGGTTGCATCGTGAAGGCGAGCAGGGGCTGGCAGAGGGACTCGAACTGCTGGCGGGTCTGATAGACCGTTTCGGTGTGCAACTGCATCCACAGCGCAACCGCAGCCGTAAGGCAGCACTGGAGTGGCTGGCAGGTTCACGCATGACGGATTCTCTTTCACTGTATCCGGAAGTGGTCAGGGAAGATGCGCTGCGCACCATCGGTGCGCTGCTACTGATAGCGCAGCTCACCGAAAATGAGCCGGATGAAACCCGCCCAGAACTTAACGCGCTGTATGGTGCACTGGAAAACCGCCTGCAGAAAGCGGGCGGTGTGGATGCAGTTGTACCGCAAAACGCCAGTACTACTGAGACACTTTCCACTGCGAGTCACAGCGATGCCCCAGCTATCGGGAGAATCACTTCCGGTCAGGATTTGCTGGCGCAGGCGCGCACACTCAGCGAATACCTGCGCGAACAGCCCGACGGTTGGTTGTCGGCGCACCATCTGATGAAAAGTCTGCGTCACGATACCCTGCAGGCTATTCCGGCTCCAGATGCACAGGGGCGAACTCGCATCGAACCCCCAAGAGCAGACCAGCGAGCGCTGCTCAAACGTCTGTACCTGCAGCAAAACTGGGCTGAAATTCTGGAAACGGCAGACAGTACCTTTTCCCGCGGTGCTAACCACCTGTGGCTGGATCTGCAATGGTATATCCACCAGGCGCTGACGAAGTCCGGTAAGGAGATAGTGGCTGACATTATTGCCGCTGATCTGAAGGGGCTACTGACTCGACTATCCGGGCTGGAGACGCTGGCATTCAGTGACGGTACGCCGTTTGCTGATGAAGTGACGCTTAACTGGATCCAGCAGAGCGTACTGGATACTACTGCTGGGTGGGGCAATGAAACGCCTTCCGCCCGTATGGCCGAAGTGAACGACGACATTCTGGCTCTGGAGTCGGAAGCCGTGGCGCTGGCGGACAGCGAAAGCCCGGATGCGGCACTGAGCTGGTTACAGCATCGACCAGGCATCGCCACTGCGCGGCAGCAGTGGCTGCTGCGCCTGCTAATGGGGCGTATTGCAGAACAGTACGGAAAAAATGAGCTCGCGGTGCACCTGTTTGCAGAGCTGGGTGAGCGTGCCACAGAAGTGGCCCTTAGCGACTGGGAACCCGAGCTGCTGTTTGAGGTACAGGCCCGTCATCTGAAACTCCTCAGACTGAAAGCCAGTCGCAGTGAGGCTGACAAGATTCGCCTCGGGCCTGCTATGGAAAAATTGCTAGGCGGGCTGATTCAGCTCGATCCGGCGCGGGCCGCGGTGTTATGTGGTTAGAGAAAGTTATTGGCTGGATAAAAGGAGGATGAATAAGTGTGGCTCATAATTTATAGCAAGGTACTTTCTCACATTTTTTATCTGGTCAGTCATTCAGAAAAATAACTACTGAATTTGAGATTTTAAATGAGGAGATAAAACCTATGTCTCTGACTACTCGCGAAGTGGTGAGATAACTTCCACTTTTGGGGAAGAAAACATTGTTTCCTATATTTTGAGTAACTATTTTATGGAAAATTTAACCCCGCGTTATTACGACGCAGAAATGCGCTACCTGCGTGAAGCCTCGAAAGAGTTTGCACACAATCATCCGGACCGGGCAGCGATGTTAGACCTGGATAAGGTCGGCACTCCGGATCAGGTGAATAACACCTGGCGGATCGTGTTGAGTCGTGACGACCTTGACCCGGATTCAGCCAGAATCATTGAAGCAGGGAGTGAACGGTTGACTCTGAAGGCGTTGAAAGATGAATGACACTCCGCGCCCGTCGCTATATGAAACCCTGTTTGGGAATTTTACCGGAGGTCTGGATCTGAATCAGGTTAGCGAGCAGAACCAGATAATCCTCTCCGTACTGGACAATATGCAGCGCATTCTTAACAGTCGTGCCGGCACGCTGGCACATCTGCCGGACTATGGTCTACCGGATATGACCAAAATTCTCCAGGGAATGCCGGGGACGGCGCATGAAATGATGGGGACGTTATCTACCGTACTGCTCAAATATGAGCCGCGTCTGAAAAAAATAACCGTTGTTCTGCTGGAACAGGCAGTCCCTGGCGAGCTGTGCTATGCCATTGACGCTGAACTCAAAGATGTTGGTCTGGTGCGTTATGGCACTGAATTTATGCCTGAAGGGCGAGTCCTGTTGAGACACCTGAGACAGCAGTATCTCGACACGGCAGCTCGTATTTAAGGTCTGGTTTTAGCGTTTCTCCCTAACCCCGTCAGTATCTGCTACGCCCTGAATATGCAGAACACCAAGCTGCATAAACAATCATCTTCTATAACCGCAAGTACGTCAGATGGATAACTGGTCATGAATGACATTACCCCACGTAGAATTAAAACCGGCGGTGACCCGCGAAGGCTACCGGATTATGCCGCTTTGTGTGATGAACTCAATAAGCTAACGCATCCGGCACGTCCTGATGTGAACTGGCGTTATGCTGAAAAACTGTGTCTTTCACTGTTTGAGCAAAATGGTGTTGAGCTGCAGACTGCGGCCTGGTATACGCTGGCCCGTACGCAGCTGGCCGGATTGTTTGGTCTGAATGAAGGGTTGGCAATACTGGAGGCTCTGATAAGCCATCAGTGGGGCGTGCTTTGGCCACAGCCTGTCCATGTTCGGATTGAGATCCTCAGTAATCTGAGCCAGCGTTTGCAACAACGGATGCGCTCACTCCCGCTGAAATACAGCGACCTTAGCCAACTGTATCGGGCAGAGCAACTGCTTACCCGTTTGGGGGCAGTTTTACAGCGCCTGGAACTCAGACATCTCAGTCAGCTGGATACATTGCGTACCCTGATACATAACAACGCTGTCAGGCTGGAGAACAGCGATGACACAATCTGTACAGGGGCGACAATTCAGTCGGGTATCGTTTCGCATGCTCCGGTCATGAATGACGTGGGTATAACAACAGGTTCCCATACTGGTCGTTCGTTTGAAGATATCCGGGCGCCAGACAGTGCAGTGCAATGGGTGTACGTTACACAGCCGAACGTGGAGGTACTGCCGGCAATACCTGAGCCAGTAAAAAAATGGAAATCTTTTGTCGGGGGGATGTGTACCATGCTGGTGATAGGTGCAGCAACGCTATGGACGTGGCAGTTTTTGCATCGGCCGGACCCGTTACAAACCCAGTTTACTGCCTCTCTGGCACCGTTACCCGCAGTACTCACGCCTGAACAATTGGATTTATTGCGTCAGCAATCTCCGTTGCCACAAGCTTTAATTACGCAAACACAACAGCAGCTTACGCTTCTGGACAAGCTACCGCCGGACTGGCTCATAACCCGGGAAAGGCAGCTTGTCGAACAGGCCCAGGTGATATGGCCGGAGCGCGCAAAGCCCCTGATACAGCAGTGGCAGCAACAATTTAATGTCGCTGCGTTGCCGACAGAAAATTTGAATGGCTGGCATCAGGGAATGGTTACGCTACAGAAACTGAGTGAACGACTGAACGGACTGGATGAGCATAAGGGGAAATACATGACGGTCAGTGAGCTGAAGTCAGTGGTGTTTTCAACGATACAGTCTTTTAATCAATCCATACCGGCTGAAGAGCAACTGCGGATACTGGAACAGTCGTCGGCAGGACAACCACTTCCTCCTGCCGCAGGGGCTGAGGCAGAGATGCATCTGAAACAGCTCATCGCCAGATATGCCGACATTAGACAGAATGCTTTGAAATTAAAAGGCGTTAACGATTACGAATGACCTGTAGCAACGATCTGAAATTTACCGTAGCCAGAAAAAGAAAAAGCCCCGCTTTGCAGCGAGGCCTTATAAATTTGGTGCCCGGACTCGGAATCGAACCAAGGACACGGGGATTTTCAATCCCCTGCTCTACCGACTGAGCTATCCGGGCAACGGGGCGCATTAAACCTGATTCGCCTCGTCTCGTCAATCAAATTTCTTCAATTTACGGCAGACTGCACAATCTATCATCAGTTTGCCGTTATCGCTCGAAATGTCAGGCAAACCAGGTGGTCCAGGCGGCGGAAAGCGGCATTGCCAGAAGGAGGGCAGGAAGCATATTGACCACCGGAAACATTTTTATGCCGCAGATGCGTAAGCCGGTTGCCAGCAGCAATAAACCACCTACGGCGCTGAAGTCCGCCATCATCGACGGTGTGGTCAGCGGTAATATCAGCGCAGCAGCCCACGCCAGCGTTAACTGGATGATGAGCAATGGAATACTAATCACCGATACCGCAATGCCAAGTGAACAGGCGAAGATCATCGCTGTAAAGAAATCAAGAAATGACTTGGCGATTAAAATACTCGGATCGCCTGTCATCCCTTCATTCATCGCGCCGAAGATCCCGGTGCCGCTGGCACAAAACAGGACAATAATCGCGACAAAATTCTGAATAAAAGATTCATGCGCAGATTTCTTGCTCGAGTGACGAAACAGATTCTGCGCTTTAGCGACCGCAGTGTTGACGCCTTTTTCCAGCAGACAAATTTCGCCGATTAATGCCCCGAGTAGCGTAGCTAAAACCATCGCCGGAAGGTTGGCACATTTCACGACCAGTAAAATACCAATTCCCAGCGATGCCAGGCCAAAAATGGACGTCATAGAGACGCGGATGTGTTCCGGTAAGCGTTGGCTAAGCAGTGCGCCGAGGGCGCCACCCAGTAATACTGCACTTGCGTTGATAAAAGGGCCGATGACCACAATAGTTCCTGTTAATTGTGTTGTTTGATGTTTTTATTATGAACTTTTTGCCCCGTCGATTGCTTGTCTGGTCGCAAAGTCCTGGCTTGCACGCGTTAGCGAAAAGTGCCATGATTGCGCGAATTTTCTCCTTCCTGTACGGAGCTTGCTTGATGCACGCCGCCTCCTTACATTCTTTCGCTTATCGCCGTTTCGCGCGAAATGTCTCCTGTTCTGTGACGCTGCTTTTTATGCGGTGACGTTAACGTATGCTCACTGCAGGGCAACAGTAAAATCAGAGCGTTTCTGCTTTTACTGATGTCTGGCGGTCGGAGCTGGTGACCAGTTTGACCCACATCTCATGGGGCAGGGGGTTCCACCTTGCCCGGTATTTTTACTTCCCCGAAACGGGTTTTGCGCTTATGAAATCAATGAGTATTGCCGCCAGTGGTGAACTGGTTTCCCGACTTTCTACCCATCGCCGCGTGGTGGCGCTGGAAGATACTGATTTTACGGACGTCGCGGCAGTCGTCATTACCGCTGCGGATAGTCGTAGCGGCATCCTTGCGTTACTTAAGCGCACCGGTTTTCATCTGCCGGTGTTTTTGTATTCTGAAGATGCGGTTGAATTGCCCGCGGGCGTTACGGCTATCATCAACGGCAATGAGCAGCAGTGGCTGGAGCTGGAATCCGCAGCCTGTCAGTATGAAGAGAATTTGCTGCCGCCATTTTATGACACGCTGACCCAGTACGTTGAGATGGGCAATAGCACCTTTGCTTGTCCTGGGCATCAACATGGTGCGTTCTTTAAAAAGCATCCTGCCGGACGCCATTTTTACGATTTCTTTGGCGAGAACGTCTTTCGTGCCGATATGTGTAACGCTGACGTAAAACTGGGCGATTTGCTTATTCATGAAGGTTCCGCAAAGGATGCGCAGAAATTCGCTGCCAAAGTCTTTCATGCCGATAAAACCTATTTTGTGCTGAACGGCACATCGGCGGCGAATAAGGTTGTGACGAATGCACTGTTAACGCGTGGTGATCTGGTGCTCTTCGACCGTAACAACCATAAGTCGAATCATCACGGTGCGCTGATTCAGGCGGGGGCGACGCCGGTGTATCTGGAAGCCTCACGCAACCCATTTGGGTTTATCGGCGGGATTGATGCGCACTGTTTTAATGAAGAGTATCTGCGCCAGCAAATTCGCGACGTTGCGCCAGAAAAAGCCGAACTGCCGCGCCCGTTCCGCCTGGCGATTATTCAGCTGGGAACCTATGACGGCACTATCTACAACGCCCGCCAGGTGATCGATACCATTGGGCATCTGTGTGATTACATTCTGTTTGATTCCGCGTGGGTCGGGTACGAACAGTTTATCCCGATGATGGCGGATTGCTCACCGTTGCTGTTAGAGCTTAACGAAAGCGATCCTGGGATCTTTGTGACCCAGTCGGTGCACAAACAGCAGGCGGGATTCTCACAGACGTCGCAGATCCATAAAAAAGATAACCATATTCGCGGGCAGGCGCGGTTTTGCCCGCATAAACGGCTGAATAATGCTTTTATGCTCCATGCTTCAACCAGCCCGTTTTACCCGCTGTTTGCTGCGCTGGACGTTAACGCCAAAATTCATGAAGGGGAGAGTGGGCGTCGGCTGTGGGCTGAGTGTGTTGAGATAGGGATTGAAGCCCGGAAAGCGATTCTTGCGCGCTGTAAGCTGTTCCGCCCGTTTATTCCACCTGTTATTGATGGCAAATTGTGGCAGGATTATCCGACGTCAGTGTTAGCCAGCGACCGCCGTTTTTTCAGTTTTGAGCCGGGGGCGAAGTGGCACGGCTTTGAAGGATATGCCGCGGATCAGTATTTTGTTGATCCCTGCAAGCTGTTACTCACTACGCCGGGTATCGATGCTGAAACCGGCGAATATAGCGATTTTGGCGTTCCAGCGACGATTCTGGCGCACTATCTGCGTGAGAACGGCATTGTGCCGGAGAAGTGCGATCTCAACTCCATTCTGTTCTTATTAACTCCGGCGGAAAGCCACGAGAAGCTGGCACAGCTGGTGGCGATGCTGGTGCAGTTTGAACAGCATATTGAAGATGACTCGCCGCTGTCTGAAGTCTTGCCGAGCGTTTATAACAAATACCCGGTGCGCTATCGCGACTATACCCTGCGCCAGTTGTGTCAGGAGATGCACGATCTGTATGTCAGTTTCGACGTCAAAGACCTGCAAAAAGCGATGTTCCGCCAGCAGAGCTTCCCGCCAGTGGTGATGAATCCCCAGGACGCGCATAGCGCTTATATTCGTGGTGAAGTGGAGTTGGTGCGCATTCGTGATGCCGAAGGGCGAATTGCGGCGGAAGGCGCGCTGCCGTATCCACCTGGCGTGCTTTGCGTGGTGCCAGGAGAAATGTGGGGCGGAGCGGTCCAGCGTTACTTCCTTGCGCTGGAAGAAGGCGTGAATTTGCTGCCGGGATTTTCGCCGGAGCTACAAGGTGTCTATAGCGAAACCGATGCGGATGGAATGAAACGGTTATACGGTTATGTGTTGAAGTAAGAATAAAAAACGGGGCACCTTCTGGCGCCCCGTTTTTCTTTGCGTAATTAGTGGTTAACAGTTTGTGTACCGGCAGGGACACGAACGTGTTTGTATTTAAACATCGCCATGAATGCGAAGGCCAGAATCACGGAGTAACCTGCGAAAATCAGCCATACGGTCTGCCAGTCGGTAATGCCGTTTTGGGTGTACATCTCAACCACTTTACCGCTCACGATGCCACCGAGGATACAGCCGAAGCCGTTGGTCATCATCAGGAACATCCCTTGCGCACTGGCGCGAATCGCCGGGCTAACTTCTTTTTCGACAAACACCGAACCAGAGATGTTGAAGAAGTCGAACGCACAGCCGTAAACAATCATCGACAGAACCAGCAGTACGGTACCGAACGGAGTCGGGTCGCCGTAAGCAAACAGTGCAAAACGCAGGATCCATGCCACGATACTGATCATCATTACGTTCTTAATACCGTAGCGGCTTAAGAAGAACGGGATGGTCAGAATGAACAGGGTTTCAGAGATTTGCGAAATCGACATGATGATTGACGCATGCTGCACGATGAAGCTGCTGGCAAACATCGGATCTTTGTCGAAGCTGTGCAGGAAGGTATTACCGAACATGTTGGTAATCTGCAGTTCCGCGCCCAGCAGCATCGAGAAGATGAAGAAAATCGCCATACGCTTGTTTTTAAACAGCGCGAATGCATCGAGGCCGAGCAGCGTCGTCCAGCTCTGATTAGCTTGCTGTTTAGCAACCGGAATATACGGCAGCGTAAAGGTGAACAGCACCAGAACGGCGGAGAGTGCTGCGCCAATATATAGCTGCATGTGGCTCAATTCAAAGCCAGACAGGCTCACAACCCACATCGCCATGATAAAGCCGATAGTACCCCAGATACGGATTGGCGGGAAATCAGTCACGATATCCATTCCTGCATTTTGCAGGCGATAGTAGGAGATGGTGTTGATTAACCCAAGCGTTGGCATATAAGCAAACGAGTTAATCAATATCACGAGGAACATCGCCTCCGGAGTGGTAACTTGTGCCGCCATGAAGAGGGTGATTGCGCCGATGGTGTGACAAATAGCATACACCCATTTCGCACTTAACCATTTGTCGGCCACAATCCCCAGCAAAGCAGGCATAAAGACCGCAGCGATACCCAGCGAGCTATAAACAGCGCCAATGGAAGCACCGTCGAACTTCAGGGTAACGAACATATATGAGCCGAGGGTCGTCAGCCAACTTCCCCACAGACAGAACTGCAGAAAAGAGAGGATTTTCAGCTGCAGCTTAAGATTCATGTTAATTTCCTCACATCGTGATGCGGATGAGTGTTTTAAAAAGCACATTTGACCGTGCAAGATGATGCGATTCTATCAACTTCGCTGACTGTTTTTTTGTTATCCGTAGCAAATAATTGCAAATAATCTCAATTTGCAAGGCGAAATTGTGATGCGTATAACACTTTGTCTCGGAGTATTGTCAGAGGCAAAGATGAAATTATCGGCGGCGGTAAGATTTCTGCGCCATGTTCACTTTATAAAGATAGCGACGAGATTCCGCAGACGGATGGCGGGTTGTCAGCGTCTGATAAACATCGCCCGGCGTCATAGTATTTATAATAGCGGCAGCCTGAATTTTATCGTTCGAGAAGACGCGTAATACGCTGCCTGCACCACCGTTATAGGCGGTGATGACGGCATAACGCCGCGACGTTGGGTTATCAATTCCGCCGAGATAAACATTATTCAGCATCGCCAGATACGCGGTGCCGGTATCAATATTGCTGGCAGGATCAAACAAGAAACTGCGGCTCGGCGTGCCGGATTTCCCCTGTGAGCGGAACACATCTTTCCCGGCAGTATGTTGTACCACCTGCATTAATCCCAGCGCATCGGAACGGCTGACCGCATACGGGTTAAAGGAAGATTCGGTCTGCATAATCGCCAGAATCAGCGACTCATCAACGCCATATTTCCGTGATGCCTGGCGGACCATGCCGAGATATTTGTGCGCACGTTTATCAAGGTGGTTCGGCACCATGTTAATGGTCACGCTGTAGATGATACGCAGCCCGTTGCTGCGGCTTTTGAGGCGGTTTTTCAGCAGATAATCCGCGAAGTTACTCGCACGGCCTTCCCAGCGAATCGGCTGCCCGGTGTTATCCACCACCTGACCGTAAAGGAAAGGTTCTTTCGAAATCGTAATATCATCAACGTCGGAATAGAGATCGACCGAACTCGGATCGTCGCCCATCAATAATGTTTTGATAATTGCCCGGCGCAAATGCGCAGCAGGTTCTGTCCCGGCGATGGTTTCGATAGTGATCGTACCGTCATCGAAGTTGATGTGGCTGCGGGTCTGATATTGATCGGTGTATTTCACGTAGTCCTTAGGACCGGCGATCACCACCTCTTTGAATCCCCAAATGTTCTCAATATTGTGGGCAAATTGCCCCATCAGAATATCAAAACCGTTGGTATCTTTGACCCAGGCTTCATTATAGGTATCGCCTTTTTTGGTCGTCGAACAGGAGATGAGCAACGGCGCAATCAAAGCCAGCGCGAGATATTTTTTCATCATTCCGGGTGCGTGTTGTGTTTGTTTTTATGCAAGTTGCCGGAGGCGTGCTCCGGCACTGTTTTTATTTTTTATCTTCCGGCGTATAGCCCTCGATATGCACCTCTTTACCTTCGAACAGGAAGTTAACCATCTCCTGCTCCAGCAGCTTGCGGTGCTCGGCATTCATCATGTTGAGTTTCTTTTCATTAATCAGCATGGTTTGTTTGTGCTGCCACTGCGCCCAGGCTTCTTTGGAGATCTCGTTATAGATGCGTTTTCCCAGTTCGCCGGGGTACAGCTGAAAATCCTGACCTTCTGCTTCACGCTGCAGGAAAGTACAAAAAATCGTTCTGCTCATAAATCATCCTCTTTATCGACTCACGCGCTAAACCGGCGCGCCAGTGCGTAACTGCTGTAACAAACGCTCCACGGGAGCCGCCAGGCCAACTGACGGCGGTTGCGCTAAGTTATACCAGAGCGCATTGCCTTCATCCATGCAGTCGGTGAATGACGACACGGGAAGCCACATAGGCACAATATCTAAGTGGAAATGGCTGAAGGTATGCCGAAACGCGGTCAGTTGCGTCAGGTTATCGGCAGCAATCTGCCGTTGTGCCAGCCATTGCCGCAAACTTTCTTCGTCGGCAAACTGTGGGAAACAGTATAAACCGCCCCACAATCCGCTCGGCGGACGCTGCGCCAGCAATACTTCATCTTCGTGCTGTAACAGCAGAAAGTAGCCGGTGCGCTCCGGCAGCGTCTGTTTCGGCTTTTTGCCCGGATAAAGCGACCAGCTATTATTGGCGGCGGCAATACAACCGTTTTGCAGCGGGCAGAGCGAGCATTTCGGCTTCGAACGCGTACAAATCATCGCACCTAAATCCATCACCGCCTGATTAAACCGCTCCACGCCAACCACGGGCGTCACCTGCTCGCTCAAACTCCATAATTTATTCTCGACCTCTTTTTTCCCAGGCCAGCCGCTTACAGCATAGCAGCGCGCCAGCACGCGTTTGACGTTACCGTCGAGAATCGGAAAGTGCTTACCCAGAGAAAGTGAGAGAATCGCGCCCGCAGTGGAACGCCCGACGCCCGGTAACGCCGCAACTTCTTCAAAGGTTTCCGGGAATTTACCGCCGTGTAAGGTGGCAACTTGTTGTGCCGCTTTATGCAGATTGCGCGCGCGGGCGTAATAGCCAAGCCCGGTCCACAAGTGGAGAACTTCGTCGAGCGGCGCGTTGGCGAGATCGGTCACCGTCGGGAAGCGCGCCATAAAGCGTTCAAAATAGGGGATTACGGTCGCAACCTGAGTTTGTTGCAACATCACTTCTGAGAGCCATACTTTGTAGGGCGTCTTGTCAATTTGCCAGGGCAGCGTTTTCCGCCCGTATTTATCGTACCAGTCCAGCACCTGGGCTGAAAATTGCGACGCTTGCATGGTCACCGAATTCACTGTTGTTGGGGGCAAGATTGCAGCACAGCCGCGGCGGGGTGTAAACCGGAACTTTCCGCAGCCACGGCCTTATCATGCTTGCATCCGGCAACTAACTTTGGATAATGCCCGTTTTCAGAACACTTTCACAAGCGACTAAATCTTTATGAAAAACGACGTCATCTCACCGGAATTTGATGAAAACGGCCGCCCACTGCGCCGTATCCGTAGTTTTGTGCGCCGCCAGGGGCGACTGACCAAAGGCCAGGAACATGCGCTGGAAAACTACTGGCCGGTGATGGGCGTTGAGTTCAGCGAAGATATGCTGGATTTCCCGACGCTGTTTGGCCGTGAAGCGCCGGTGACGCTTGAGATTGGTTTTGGCATGGGGGCGTCGCTGGTGGCAATGGCTAAAGACCGCCCTGAGCAGGACTTCCTCGGCATTGAAGTGCATTCACCGGGCGTTGGGGCTTGCCTGGCTTCCGCGCATGAAGAGGGCTTAAGCAACCTGCGCGTGATGTGTCACGACGCGGTCGAAGTGCTGCATAAAATGATTCCTGACAATTCATTGCGCATGGTGCAACTCTTTTTCCCTGACCCGTGGCACAAAGCGCGCCATAATAAACGCCGTATCGTTCAGGTGCCGTTTGCCGAACTGGTAAAAAGCAAACTGCAACTGGGTGGCGTATTCCATATGGCGACCGACTGGGAACCTTATGCGGAACATATGCTCGAAGTGATGTCTTCTATTGACGGTTATAAAAACCTGTCAGAGAGCAATGATTACGTACCGCGTCCGGCATCACGTCCGGTGACGAAATTTGAACAACGTGGTCATCGTCTTGGTCACGGAGTATGGGACTTAATGTTCGAGAGGGTGAAATAATGGCAAAGAACCGTAGCCGTCGTCTGCGTAAAAAAATGCACATCGACGAATTCCAGGAATTAGGATTTTCGGTGGCATGGCGATTCCCGGAAGGTACATCGGAAGAGCAGATTGATAAAACCGTTGATGACTTTATTAACGAGGTTATCGAACCGAACAAACTGGCCTTTGACGGCAGCGGTTATCTGGCCTGGGAAGGTCTGATCTGCATGCAGGAAATCGGCAAATGCACCGAAGAACATCAGGCGATTGTGCGTAAGTGGCTGGAAGAGCGCAAACTGGATGAGGTACGCACCAGCGAACTTTTCGACGTTTGGTGGGACTAATAAAGCATACGGGCGATGACAAATGCAAAACTGCCTGATGCGCTACGCTTATCAGGCCTACAAAGATGCACGATCGAGTAGGCCGGATAAAGCATTTACGCCGCATCCGGCATGGACAACGTGTACTTTGTTATCAATCTGGGGCCAGCAAATGCTGGCCTGATTTGTTCTTGAGGGAAGACTATGATGCGCAAAATGCTGCTGGCGGCAGCACTTTCAGTGACGGCAATGACCGCTCACGCCGACTACCAGTGCAGCGTCACGCCGCGTGACGATGTGATTGTCAGCCCGCAAACCGTGCAGGTGAAGGGCGAAAACGGCAATCTGGTGATCACGCCAGACGGCAATGTGATGTACAACGGCAAGCAATATTCACTGAACGCCGCCCAGCGCGAGCAGGCGAAGGATTATCAGGCCGAACTGCGCAGCACGCTGCCGTGGATTGATGAAGGTGCGAAAAGCCGCGTAGAGAAAGCACGCGTTGCGCTGGATAAAATTATCGTTCAGGAGATGGGCGAAAGCAGCAAAATGCGCAGCCGTCTGACCAAACTTGATGCGCAGCTGAAAGAGCAGATGAATCGCATTATCGAAACGCGCAGCGATGGCCTGACGTTTCACTATAAAGCCATTGATCAGGTTCGCGCCGAAGGTCAGCAGTTAGTGAATCAGGCGATGGGCGGAATTTTGCAGGACAGCATTAACGAAATGGGCGCGAAAGCGGTGCTGAAAAGCGGCGGCAACCCGTTACAGAATGTGCTGGGAAGCCTGGGGGGACTGCAATCCTCAATCCAGACCGAGTGGAAAAAACAGGAAAAAGATTTCCAGCAATTTGGCAAAGATGTTTGTAGCCGTGTTGTGACTCTGGAAGACAGCCGTAAAGCCCTGGTCGGAAATTTGAAATAATCCTCTAGTTTAAGACGGCATAATGCTTTTTTATGCCGTTTAATTCTTCATTTTGTTACCTGCCTCTAACTTTATAGATCTCCAAAATCTATTCACAAAGTAAATTGTTTAACGTCAAATTTCCTATACAAAGCTAAGGGATAATACGTAGCGTTCACGTAACTGGAGGAATGAAATGGAGTTTTTCAAAAAGACGGCACTTGCCGCACTGGTTATGGGTTTTAGTGGTGCAGCATTGGCATTACCCAATATCACCATTTTAGCGACTGGCGGGACGATTGCCGGTGGTGGTGACTCCGCAACCAAATCTAACTACACAGCGGGTAAAGTTGGCGTAGAAAATCTGGTCAATGCGGTGCCGCAACTGAAGGACATTGCGAACGTTAAAGGCGAGCAGGTCGTTAATATCGGCTCCCAGGACATGAACGATAATGTCTGGCTGACACTGGCGAAAAAAATTAACACTGACTGCGATAAGACTGACGGCTTCGTTATTACCCACGGTACCGACACGATGGAAGAGACTGCTTACTTCCTCGATCTGACGGTGAAATGCGACAAACCGGTGGTGATGGTCGGCGCAATGCGCCCATCCACCTCCATGAGCGCAGACGGTCCATTCAACCTGTATAACGCGGTAGTGACCGCCGCTGATAAAGCCTCCGCCAATCGTGGCGTGCTGGTAGTGATGAACGACACCGTACTGGACGGTCGCGATGTCACCAAAACCAACACCACCGACGTAGCGACCTTTAAGTCTGTTAACTACGGTCCGCTGGGATACATTCATAACGGTAAGATTGACTATCAGCGTACCCCGGCACGTAAGCACACCAGCGACACGCCGTTCGATGTCTCTAAGCTGAATGAACTGCCGAAAGTCGGCATTGTTTATAACTACGCTAACGCATCCGATCTTCCGGCTAAAGCCCTGGTAGATGCGGGCTATGATGGTATCGTGAGCGCTGGTGTGGGTAACGGTAACCTGTATAAATCCGTGTTTGACACTCTGGCAACCGCCGCGAAAAACGGTACTGCGGTAGTGCGTTCTTCCCGTGTACCGACGGGCGCTACCACTCAGGATGCCGAAGTGGATGATGCGAAATACGGTTTCGTTGCCTCCGGCACGCTGAACCCGCAAAAAGCGCGCGTCTTGCTGCAACTGGCTCTGACGCAAACCAAAGATCCGCAGCAGATCCAGCAGATCTTCAATCAGTACTAATCACCTCGCCCCGGTATCGCGCCGGGGCTTATTCACTTCAGACTCACGTCCATTGCCAATTATTATTACCCTGATGATAATCACTGAAATAAATTATTCCGCGCGAGGGTGTTCCGGTGAAAAAGCAATGGATTGTAGGCACGGCATTGTTCGTGTTGACGTCAGGTTACAGCTGGGCCGATGGCGAACCGCCAACTGAAAATATCTTAAAAGATCAATTCAAAAAGCAGTATCACGGCATTCTCAAGCTTGATGCCATCACCTTAAAAAATCTTGATGCTAAGGGTAATCAGGCCACCTGGTCAGCGGAAGGCGATGTCTCTTCCAGTGACGATCTCTATACCTGGGTCGGTCAGTTGACAGATTATGAACTGCTGGAACAGACCTGGACGAAAGATAAACCAGTAAAATTCTCGGCGATGTTAACCAGTAAAGGAACACCCGCGTCTGGCTGGACGGTGAACTTTTACTCTTTTCAGGCGGCAGCCAGCGATAGTGGGCGGGCGGTCGACGATATCAAAACGAATAATAAATATCTGATCGTGAATAGCGAAGATTTCAATTATCGCTTTAGTCAGCTTGAATCAGCGTTGAATACCCAGAAGAACTCGATTCCTGCGCTGGAAAAGGATGTAAAAGAGCTTGATAAGCAAATGGTGGCGGCGCAGAAAGCAGCAGATGCCTATTGGGGAAAAGATGCAAACGGCAAGCAAATGACCCGCGAAGATGCCTTTAAAAAAATTCACCAACAGCGTGATGAGTTTAATAAACAGAATGATAGCGAGGCGTTCGCGGTTAAATATGACAAAGAGGTTTATCAACCGGCGATTGCGGCATGTCATAAACAGAGTGAAGAGTGTTATGAAGTGCCGATTCAGCAGAAACGGGATTTCGATATCAACGAACAACGGCGACAGACTTTTCTACAATCACAAAAACTTAGCCGTAAATTGCAGGATGACTGGATAACGCTCGAAAAAGGGCAATATCCGTTAACGATGAAAGTTTCAGAAATAAACAGTAAAAAAGTCGCGATTTTGATGAAAATTGACGATATCAACCAGGCTAATGAACGCTGGAAAAAAGATACCGAACAACTGCGGCGCAATGGGGTGATTAAGTAATTTTTGCGATGACGCATGAGTTGTAGCCGGATGCTGCGTACACGCACGCCGCATCCGGCAATACAAATTTACTCCACTAGAAAAAGCTCCAGCAGCGAATTTAAAAACAACTTCCCATGTTCCGTTATCTGCCAGTAATCCGCACATTCTGTGAGATAGCCCTGAGCGATAGCCTCGTCTAACTGAGGGCGAATAACTTCTTCAGAAAGGCCAGTATACTGGCTAAACTCCACGCGCGGCGCGGCCTCCAGCAGACGGAAGCGATTCATAAAGAACTCAAACGGCTTATCTGCGGCTTCGACATCACGCTGGCTTTCCAGATACCGCCCCTGCATAAAACCGCGCGGATGCCGCGTTTTGGTGGTACGCAGAATGCGCCCATCCGGGAAGGTCACTTTGCCGTGCGCGCCGCAGCCAATACCGATGTAGTCGCCAAATCGCCAGTAGTTGAGATTGTGCTGGCACTGATAACCGGGCTTGGCGTAAGCGGAAGTTTCATATTGCTGATAACCTGCCGCGGTTAACAACTGATGCCCCTGTTCGAAAATATCCCATAACGCATCATCGTCCGGCAGTACGGGAGGGCGCGAGCCAAACAGCGTATTGGGTTCAATGGTCAGTTGATACCAGGAAAGATGCGGCGGATTCAGTTCAATGGCCTGGTGCAGATCGCCTAGCGCCTCTTCCAGTGATTGATCCGGCAGCCCGTGCATCAAATCGAGGTTAAAACTACGCAGACCCAGTCCGCTTGCCAGTTTTGCTGCACGTTTCGCTTCTTGTGGGCCATGAATGCGTCCAAGTCGTTTCAGCTTTTCTTCGCTAAAACTCTGTACGCCAATAGAGATGCGGTTCACGCCAGCACGCTGATAATCAACAAAGCGATCGGCTTCAACCGTACCAGGGTTCGCTTCCATAGTAATTTCTGCATCCGCTGCCAGCGGCAAACGCGCACGCACGCCGTCCAGCAGCGTTTGCATCGCCGGGCCGGAAAGCAGGCTCGGCGTACCGCCGCCAATAAAGATTGTCTTTACTTCACGGTCCTGTGCGTAAGCCACATCATTGTCCAGATCGCAAAGCAGATGCTGAACGTAATCGTCGTGCGGCACTTCCCCTTTCAACGCGTGAGAGTTGAAATCGCAGTACGGGCATTTCTGCACGCACCACGGGATGTGAATGTAGAGACTCAGCGGCGGTAATTTAACCATTACGTAAAGCGTCCAGCAGCAGTTTCAACGCCCGACCACGGTGAGAAATGGCGCTCTTTTCTTCGCGGGTCAGTTCGGCAGCGGTTTTCCCTTCGGAAGGTACGAAGAAGATTGGATCATAACCAAAGCCGCCAGTACCCGCTGGTTCACGAGTAATCACGCCCGGCCAGCTGCCGTGGCACACCAGCGGAGTGGGATCTTCCGCGTGACGCAGATATACCAGCACGCAGTGGAAACGCGCCTGACGTTGGTCGTCCGGTACGTCTTTCAGTGTTTCCAGCAGTTTTTGCAGATTCTTTTGATCGGTCGCGTCTTCACCGGAATAACGCGCGGAGTAAATACCCGGCGCGCCACCCAGCGCATCTACCGCCAGACCGGAGTCGTCGGCAATTGCCGGTAAACCGGTCACTTTTGCCGCATGGCGCGCTTTCAGAATCGCGTTTTCGATAAATGTCAGGCCGGTTTCTTCAGCGGAATCTACGCCGAGGTCTGTTTGGGCCACGATATCAAGACCGAAGTCGCTAAGCAGCGACGCCAGCTCACGCACTTTACCGGCATTGCCGGTTGCGAGGACAACTTTTTGCATAGGATACCTAATTAATTAACGCCGCGATTTCTGGCGGGATTTGTTGCGGATTAATGATTTTAATTTGTTTGTGGCGGCCAAGTTCGCCTTTCTCAATCACCACCTGGCTTTTGGCAACCCGGAATTGCTTACCGAGAAACTTCACCAGATGGCTGTTGGCCTGACCGTCAACTGGCGGCGCGGTAATGGCGACTTTTACCTCGTCGCCATGTAAACCGACAATAGAATCACGGCTGGCTTTCGGCTGAATATAGAGCCGTAAAACCAGACCGTCATCATTAACTGTTACGGCACTCATAACGCCATCCACAGCCCCGGCAGCAGCATGTTTCCGGTCGCCTGCAGCACTTCTGCGACACCCATATTAATGACATACAGTAGCAGAACGAGGATCATCGGCGAGAAATCAATCCCACCCATTGCCGGTAGCAGGCGGCGAATCGGACGCAGCAGTGGATCGGCAAGTTGAATCAGCACATATTCAATTGGGCTACGACCCTGGCTTACCCAGCTCATAATCGCCATCACCAGCAGGACCCAGAAAATCAGCAGGCCGATGGTTTTCAGCAGAATCAATAAACCGGCAATCCAGATGATCGGCAGGAAGGTCACCACTTTAAACAGCACGATGGCTTTGATGAAACTGAGAATATAGGCAACCAGCAGCGAGGCGCTATCAATTGGCCCCATTGCCGGAATAACGCGGCGCAGTGGCCCGATAATCGGTTGTGTCACCTTCACCACAAACTGTGAGAAAGGGTTATAAAAATCACAATGAGCCCACTGCATCCAGATGCGTAATAACAGCACCATGGTATACAGCTCAATGACCGTTGAAAGCAGGAAAGTCAACGTATTCATGGCGTTCTTAAGATTCCTTATTTTTTAGAGTAATCACGTGCACCAAAGATGGCAGTGCCGATACGAACCATCGTGCTACCTGCCGCAATGGCGGCTTCCATATCGTCCGACATTCCCAGAGAGAGCGTGTCGATATGCGGGTAGCGCGTTTTCAGTCCGGCAAATGCTACAGCCATTTGGCGTGCAACTTCAAACTGCCTTACATATTCTGACTCAGGCGCCGGGATTGCCATCAGCCCGCGTAGACGTAAACGCGGTAGTTCAGCGACCGCCGCTGCCAGCTCGTCCAGTTCCGCCAGTTGAATCCCTGACTTGCTGTTTTCATCACTAATATTAATTTGAATCAGTACGTTAAGAGGGGGAAGTTCTGCCGGTCGCTGGTCGTTCAGGCGTGTGGCGATACGCAAACGGTCGATGGTATGACACCAGTCGAAATGCTCTGCCACCAGGCGGCTTTTATTAGACTGCAACGGGCCAATAAAATGCCATTCTAATCCTGTTACGCCCAGCTCCTGAAAGTGGCGAATTTTATCTACCCCTTCCTGAACGTAGTTTTCACCAAATTGACGCTGCCCGGCATCAATGGCTTCTGCGATGGCGCTCGCAGGTTTTGTTTTACTGACTGCAAGCAGCGTAATTTCTTCTGGAGAACGGCCGCAACGCGTTGCAGCCGCTGAGATTTTGTCCCGGACCTGTGCCAGGTTATGCGCAATATCGTTCATTTTCCGAGGATCTTAGTATGAATATGGAAGAAATTGTGGCCCTTAGTGTAAAGCATAACGTCTCTGATCTACACCTGTGCAGCGCCTGGCCCGCACGATGGCGCATTCGCGGCAGAATGGAAGCTGCGCCGTTTGATGCGCCGGACGTCGAAGAGCTACTGCGGGAGTGGCTGGATGACGATCAGCGGGCAATATTGCTGGAGAATGGTCAGCTGGATTTTGCCGTGTCGCTGGCGGAAAACCAGCGATTGCGCGGCAGTGCGTTCGCGCAGCGGCAAGGCATATCTCTGGCGTTACGGCTGTTACCTTCGCACTGCCCGCAGCTCGAACAGCTTGGCGCACCACCGGTATTGCCGGAATTACTCAAGAGCGAGAATGGACTGATTCTGGTGACGGGGGCGACGGGGAGTGGTAAATCCACCACGCTGGCGGCAATGGTTGGCTATCTCAATCAACATGCCGATGCGCATATTCTGACGCTGGAAGATCCTGTGGAATATCTCTATGCCAGCCAGCGATGTTTGATCCAGCAGCGGGAAATTGGTTTGCACTGTATGACGTTCGCATCGGGATTGCGGGCCGCATTGCGGGAGGATCCTGATGTGATTTTGCTCGGAGAGCTGCGTGACAGCGAGACAATCCGTCTGGCGCTAACGGCGGCAGAAACCGGGCACCTGGTGCTGGCGACATTACACACTCGCGGCGCAGCGCAGGCAGTTGAGCGACTGGTGGATTCGTTTCCGGCGCAGGAAAAAGATCCCGTGCGTAATCAACTGGCAGGTAGTTTACGGGCGGTGTTGTCACAAAAGCTGGAAGTGGATAAACAGGAAGGACGCGTGGCGCTGTTTGAATTACTGATTAACACACCTGCGGTGGGGAATTTGATTCGCGAAGGGAAAACCCACCAGTTACCACATGTTATTCAAACCGGGCAGCAGGTGGGGATGATAACGTTTCAGCAGAGTTATCAACAGCGGGTGGGGGAAGGGCGTTTGTGACGTTGCTGTGCCTGATACGAATTGTAAACATGCCCGATGCGCAAGCTTATCAGGCCTACAAACGTAGTCATTCACACCGCATCCGGCAATGAACGTCTGATGCGACGCTGATGCGTCTTATCAGACCTACGACCGCTGCCACATGTGGGCTGGATAAGGCGTTCACGCCGCATCCGGCAAGATGGCGGGATGACGGTAACGACTATCCGCCAGGCTTTTAAATCGCCTTAATATCCTTGCTCGAAATAACTTTCGAGAATAATAACCGCAGAGGCAGAGTCGACTTTGCCTTTGTTGAGCGCCCGATAGCCGCCCTGTTCAAACAGACCGGAACGCGCTTCCACGGTGCTAAGACGCTCGTCATGGAGCTTTACTTCAACACCGAAACGGCCATGAATACGGTTGGCAAATTTACGCGCTCTGGCAGTCAATGGTTGCTCGGTGCCGTCCATATTCAGCGGCAAACCGACGATGATTTCGTCTGGTTGCCACTCTTTCAGTAAACGCTCGAGGATGTTCCAGTCCGGCGTACCGTCCTGTGCTTTAATTGCGGGCAGCGGGCGAGCGGTGCCGGTAATGCGTTGGCCGACCGCTACGCCAATGCTTTTGGTGCCGAAGTCGAAGGCGAGTAATGTTCCGCTCATCAGGCATGCCCTGCCACACCAGGCATGGTGAGAATATCAACACCAATCAGCCTTGCCGCATCGCGCCAGCGGTCGGCTATCGGTGTTTTGAACAGAATATTCAGATCTGCCGGGGCGGTTAACCACGCGTTATCGAGAATTTCTTGTTCCAGTTGGCCTTTATCCCAGGAGGAGTAACCAAGGGCTACCATCACGTCAGCAGGTTGTTTATCGGTGCCGAGTGTTTCCAGCACATCGCGGGAAGTGGTCATCACCGTGTTATCTGAAATGCGAATGCTGGACGCAAAATTGGATGGAGGGGTATGCAAAATAAACCCGCGATCTTCAGCCAGCGGGCCGCCAAGCATAACCGGTTTGTCCAGACGGACAGATTCATCACGCGGCTCCGGCGTGATCTTCAGCTTTTCCAGAATCCCTTCAATTTTGAGATTTTCCAGTGGCTTGTTAATGATGATCCCCATTGCTCCATTGGTATTATGTTCGCAAATGTAGACCACGGAACGACGGAAAATCGGATCCTGGAGAGCAGGCATGGCAATAAGAAAGTGATGCTGTAAATTCATTGTCAGAGGTTCTGTTTCCTGGTTCAAAAAAGCAACAGCGCCCAGTATGCGTGGAAAGTATGGCGCTGTCACTCATAGTCTCAACGAGCTCCCTCTCGCTAAACAGGGTTACTGCTGCTGTAATCGTGCTTCAATAGCATCCATTAACATTCCGGTGATAGACACCGGAAACTCTGCTTCAATCTCACGAATACAGGTTGGACTGGTGACATTAATTTCAGTCAGGCGGTCACCGATAATATCCAGACCAACAAAAATCAGCCCTTTTTCTTTCAGCGTCGGTCCTACCTGACGGGCGATTTTCCAGTCGCTTTCCGTTAGCGGACGAGGTTCGCCACGACCACCGGCAGCCAGATTGCCACGGGTTTCGCCGCCCTGTGGAATACGCGCCAGACAGTACGGTACTGGTTCGCCATCCACCACCAGCACGCGCTTGTCACCATCTTTAATCGCTGGCAGATAATTTTGTGCCATGCAGTAGCGAGTGCCGTGCTCAGTCAAGGTTTCGGCAATCACACCAAGGTTCGGATCGCCTTCTTTCACGCGGAAAATCGACGCGCCACCCATGCCGTCCAGCGGCTTAAGAATGATGTCGCTGTGTTTTTCCCAGAACGCTTTCAACTGCGCTTTATTGCGCGTGACCAGTGTTTCTGGCGTTAAGTCAGAGAACCAGGCGGTAAACAGCTTCTCATTACAGTCGCGCAGGCTCTGCGGCTTGTTAACAATCAGCGTTCCTTTCTCTTCGGCGCGTTCCAGAATATAGGTCGCGTAGATAAACTCGGTATCAAACGGCGGATCTTTACGCATCAGAATCACGTCGAGATCGGCCAGTTGCAGATCCTGCTCACCCGTGAACTCGTACCATTTATCGTAGTTCTGTTCGACGCTCAAAGTACGGGTACGAGCGCGAGCCTCACCATTGATCAAATAGAGATCGGCCATCTCCATATAGTGAAGTTCGTAACCACGACGCTGTGCTTCCAGCAACATAGCGAAACTGGAATCTTTCTTGATGTTGATGCTTGCGATGGGGTCCATCACGATGCCGAGCTTGATCATTATTCTTCTCCGTTAGCCCAGATCGCCAAAACGCACTTGTAGCGCGGTAATGGCGGTGAGCGCAGTTGTCTCAGTACGCAGAACGCGAGGTCCCAACAGGATATCAGTAAATTGATAGCGGGCAGTCATGGCAATTTCATCTGCCGATAAACCGCCTTCCGGGCCAATCAGCAGGCGGACGCGTTCGACTGGTAACGGCAGCGTGTTGATGCTGTTACTGGCGCGCGGGTGAAGATTGAGTTTCAAGCCTTCATCTTGCTCTGCACACCAGGCTTCCAGATCCATCGCCGGACGGATTTCTGGTACCCGATTACGACCACACTGCTCGCAGGCGGCAATTGCAATTTTCTGCCACTGCTGGCGCTTCTTGTTCAGACGTTCACTATCCAGTTTAACGCCGCAGCGTTCAGAAAAAAGTGGCGTAATGAGGCTTACGCCAAGTTCTATCGATTTCTGGATAGTGAATTCCATTTTTTCTCCGCGCGACATCACCTGACCGAGGTGAATATGCAAGGGAGATTCACGATCGTCTACCTGGCCTTCCAGCACTTTAACTTCCACGCTTTTTTTGCTGGCGCTGGTGATTTCTGCGTCAAAGACCTGGTTGCTGCCGTCAAATAACTGTAATGCCTGACCTGGCCCCATACGCAGGACGCGCCCGATATGGTTAGCGGCATCTTCACAAAGCGCGATCTGCGAATTGCTGGTGAGTGGTTCAGGATGATAAATGCGGGGGATACGCATGGTTAAATATCCGCGTCGTCTCCCCACGCGGTTGCGCGCGTGGGGCAGGGTTAACAAAAAGAATTTCGCTAGTGTAGGTTAGCTCTTTCGCGCCTGGCAAGCGCGTTGCACATACGGGTTGTGATTGCCTTGCACCTTCGCGATGCGTTCGTCACGCTCACACTCCCAGTCGGTGACCGGATACATTTTGTTCCAGGCGTTAAACAGCTGCGTTTGCTGGCGTGAGAGTGTCAGGTTGTACTGGTCACGCATGTAGAAGTAAATCCGCGCAATGGAACCACGGGCATGAGCTGGCGGTTCAGCAACTTTTTCTTTGAAATCAATCTTCATGGCGCACTGCCCATACTGGCCCTCGCCGCCATTCCACTGGCTGTACATAAAGTTGCCGCGATCGCCGTTCACTTCACCTATCGCGGGCTGCAGGTTATGCATATCGCTTTCCATTTGGCGATAAACCGGATCTTTAGCGCAGTTTTTACGACCGCCTTCCTGCCAGCACTGACGCTGGTGGCCGAACTGCCAGGCGGGAACAACATGTTCCCACTCTACGCGGCTGGCGCGGTTTTCATTTTTGCGCACCTGATACCCGCACGACTCCAGATCCACGATGCCTTTTTTACCCTGCCAGTTGATTTTACATCCGCAGTAAAATGTTCCCGGCACATCAGCGTAGACTTTTACCGCTGCTGTTTTCGCCTGGGAAAAACTATTGATGCCTTCGGCTAACGCCGTGCCGGATAATGCTGCGCTCAGTACCACCGCAGCCACAGACAAATTACGGTACATCACTTACTCCGTGTTAAAACGAGCGAGCAACGTAGCGAAAGTTGTTTTGGTATGCAATCAGCCAGATCAGTAAAATTCCTGATAGTTCTGCTGGTTATTGAGCAACCAGTTGTTCGCCGCAGTGAACACAGCGATAGACGGCTTCGCCTCGTACCACGCGGTTATGACGACGTACGGTAAGCTGATGCTCCTGGCACTTGCAACGGTAGGGGAAAGTGTTACGGCGCACGGATTGCAGTTCAAACTGATGCGTACGGCGGGCGGGAACGCCCAGCACGCTTTCCATCATCCACTTCCACTCTTTGCCATGTGGCGCTACGCGACCGAAGTGCTTCCACACCAGCAGATGCGCCAGTTCGTGTGGCACCACTTCTTCAATAAAGGCTTCACTGTTTTCCAACAGCAAAACGGGATTGAGGCGAATTTCATAGCTTTCCAGCCAGGCCGTTCCGGCGGATGTGCCACGCTGGGTATAAGAGAGTTTTGGCTCCGGATAGTTACGCCCCAGCTTCAGGTTGGCCTGGGCGAGTTTTTCCCGCAGGCGACGCATAACAGCCTGTTGGATGGCGATAGGGAGACGGGATGTTTTCATAGCGGCAGAGGATAGAGCGAAGAAAAGATGACTGCAAGAGGTGGCTTCCTCCGCGACGGGAGGAAGCCTGAGGAGATTAATCGTGAGCGCCGATTTCGCGCAGTTTACGACCTTTCATCAGATTACGTTCAATGTGTTCCAGCGAAACGTGTTTGGTTTCCGGCACCAGCCACAGTGTCAGCAGGATAAACAGCACATTCAGACCTGCGTAAACCCAGAAGGTATTGGCGTTGCCCAGCGTGTTGAGCATGGTCAGGAAGGTTGCGCCGACAATCATGTTGGCAATCCAGTTGGTAGCGGTGGAGCAGGTGATACCGAAGTCGCGGCCTTTCAGCGGCTGGATTTCAGAACACAGTACCCAAATCAACGGACCCGCGCTCATGGCAAAACCGACAATAAACATCAGCAGCATGGCGATGGCGAAATATTGCGCCGACGGTGAGTGAATACCGATATGCATCATTGTACCCAGTACGCCCATGCCCACAGCCATCACCATGAAGCCCAGCGTCAACGTTGGTTTACGTCCCCAACGGTCAACAAGACCGATTGCGATAAAGGTGGCAAGTACGTTGGTCAGGCCGACAATCACGGTCCCCCACATTTGTTCCGTCGTGTTGGTATATCCCGCCAGTTCGAAGATTTTTGGCGCGTAATACATGATGACGTTCATCCCGGTGAATTGCTGCATCACCTGCAACAGTACACCCAGGAACACCGCGCGACGGAAGTTACTGTTCTCTTTAAACAGCGCCCAACCGCTCTGTTTAACCTGCAAACTTTCACGGATTTCATCCAGTTCACGTTTCGCTTCCGCGCTGGTGTCGCGCAGGCGCAGTAGCACGCGTTCGGCATCAACAAAGCGGCGTTTAGCGGCAAACCAACGTGGGCTGTCTGGCAGGAAGAAGACGCCAATCAGTAGCAGAATTGCCGGGATGATAATCACACCCAGCATCCAGCGCCATGCGCCGGTGTAGCTGAAGGCGGTATCAGAAAGATAAGCACCGAGGATCCCGATAGTGATCATCAACTGATACATCGAGATCATACTGCCGCGGATTTTCTCTGGCGCAATTTCGGAGAGGTACAGCGGCGCGGTATAGG
This sequence comes from Escherichia sp. E10V5, assembly GCF_004212315.1. Lineage (NCBI taxonomy): Bacteria > Pseudomonadati > Pseudomonadota > Gammaproteobacteria > Enterobacterales > Enterobacteriaceae > Escherichia > Escherichia sp. E10V5. Next base: position 263,164 of record NZ_RHJM01000002.1, on the reverse strand, counting down.
AGGCCACACCTACCGCCAGTCCCAGCAGCACGCGGGAAAGAATCAGCACTTCAACGTTCGGTGCAGCAGCAGAGAACAGCGAACCGGCAACAAACAGGATTGCGCCGATCATCAGGCTCTTTTTGCGCCCGAGTTTAAAGGAGAGCCAGCCGCTACCCACCGCACCGACTGCGGCACCAAACATCATGGAGCTTACGACCCATTCTTGCGTGTGCGAAGTAATCTGGAATTCATCTGCAATAAACGGCAGTGCGCCAGCAATTACACCGATATCCAGGCCAAAGAGTAATCCCGCCAGAGCAGCAAGGAAGCAGACGAAAAACGTCATTGCCTTGTTTGACCGCCCCTGTTTTTTAGCGTCAGGCATGATGCCCTCCAATATGGTTATTTTTTATTGTGAATTAAGATAGGTGAGTACGACGTAAAAAGATGTGAAGCAAATCACATCAGTGTAATCGCTTACACTAACATTCATTATGGTTATAATTTAAGTGTATGAAAATAATTGAGTTATATAATCATAGGTTAAACATAGTTATCTGCATTTAAGACTTTACCGAAAAGAAATGTAACGATTATAAAAAATGAATCATACAATGAAAATATTGTGAACATTTGCTCTGTGTTGCTGGTGTAATCGGTTTCAATCATGATGATGATTTGCGGGTAAAACGTGTTCAGGAAGAATGATGTCATTGCGCGGGTGGCTTTTTGCCGGATGCGGCGTGAACGCCTATCCACCGCGGTGAGGTAAAAGAAAAGGCCAGCGCGAGGCTGGCCTTTGAAAGCAGGTGAAGAAAGATTACTTCAGACCGGCAGCTTCACGCAGCAGTTGCGCTTTGTCGGTTTTTTCCCACGGGAAATGTTCGCGACCAAAGTGACCGTATGCTGCGGTTTCTTTGTAAATCGGGTGCAGCAGATCCAGCATCTGAATCAGACCGTATGGACGCAGGTCGAAGAACTCACGTACCAGCAGGGTCAGCTGTTCAGAAGGCACTTTCTCGGTACCGAAAGTTTCCACCATGATGGAGGTCGGTTCAGCCACGCCAATTGCGTAGGAAACCTGAATTTCGCAACGGTCAGCCAGGCCAGCAGCAACGATGTTTTTCGCGACATAACGTGCTGCGTACGCTGCGGAACGGTCCACTTTTGATGGATCTTTACCGGAGAACGCGCCGCCACCGTGACGTGCCATGCCGCCGTAGGTATCTACGATAATTTTACGACCAGTCAGACCGCAGTCACCCATCGGGCCGCCGATAACAAAACGTCCGGTCGGGTTGATGAAGAATTTGGTTGCGGAAGTCAGCCATTCAGCCGGCAGAATCGGCTTGATGATCTCTTCCATTACCGCTTCTTGCAGCGATTTCTGGTCGATATCTTCAGAGTGCTGAGTGGAAAGCACAACAGCATCGATGCCAACGATTTTGCCGTCGTCATACTGGAAAGTCACCTGGCTTTTCGCGTCCGGGCGCAGCCACGGCAGAGTGCCGTTTTTACGCACTTCAGCCTGACGCTGTACCAGACGGTGTGCATAGGTGATAGGTGCTGGCATCAGCACGTCGGTTTCGTTGGTTGCGTAGCCAAACATCAGACCCTGGTCGCCCGCGCCCTGTTCCAGCGGATCGGCACGGTCAACGCCCTGGTTGATGTCAGGAGATTGTTTGCCGATGGCGCTCAGGACCGCACAGGAGTTAGCGTCAAAGCCCATGTCGGAATGCACATAGCCAATTTCGCGAACGGTGTTACGGGTGATCTCTTCGATGTCTACCCAGGCGCTGGTGGTGATTTCACCGCCAACTAAAACCATGCCGGTTTTTACGTAGGTTTCGCAAGCAACGCGTGCTTTCGGATCCTGTTCGAGGATCGCGTCTAAAACGGCATCAGAGATTTGGTCAGCAATTTTGTCAGGATGCCCTTCAGAGACGGACTCGGACGTAAAAAGGTGTTTTGCCATATTTAATATCACCTAAAGAGAATTTGGTTAGCTCAAACTGTTGTGTGGATTTTCTGTGGTAGCGGATCCTACCACGACTCGACAGGTTAAAAACACTGGCAGTCTGAGTGTTAATCAGTATGGATGGATTAACATCTGGATGGCTATTTTAGGTCAATCCTTCACCCGATTTCCACTTTTTTTTGAATCGTGTCTCATTCTGTTAAAAACGTGGCTGGAAATTTTTCCTGACAATGCTGGCATTCTTTGTATTTATCTTTTGCAATTTTCTGCCATTGTGGGGTATAAAACGCGACGCGCGGCTTAAATAAAAAGCACACGACGTTTCTTTCGTGTTGCCACTTCCAGCCGGGTTGAAATCAGAGTTTTGGCTTGTGGGTTCGTCTTAACGGGCGGCCGTGGAGGTGATACGAAATAATGAACCGTTGTCTGCTGCTTAACCTGTCTCACCGTTCTGGTGAAGATTCGTTTCCCGCACTCTGCATCTCTGCTTTGCATACCTGCCGATGTTATACCCATCTCGGCGCTTCTCAGGATTCAAGAGCTGGTTACAGTTACTGAGGACTGAACAAGGGCGCTCTTGTAAAAACAAGAGTTTTCTCGTGGTTTCGCCGAACTGTCACACTTACGTTCGGTTATGTGCTTAATAATGTTATGAAAAAGAAACCGGTTGCGCAGTCGGAGCGTCAGCATACACTGCTGGAAAATCCATGTGCTTATGGGTTGTTATCGCAGTTTCAGGCTGCGATAGTGGTTAACTGTTTTACACTTAATAAAATAATTTGAGGTTCGCTATGTCTGACGACATGTCTATGAGTTTGCCTTCGTCAGCGGGCGAACACGGTGTACTACGCTCCATGCAGGAGGTTGCAATGAGCTCCCAGGAAGCCAGCAAGATGCTGCGTACTTACAATATTGCCTGGTGGGGCAATAACTACTATGACGTTAACGAGCTGGGCCACATCAGCGTGTGCCCGGACCCGGACGTACCGGAAGCTCGCGTCGATCTCGCGCAGTTGGTGAAAACCCGCGAAGCACAGGGCCAGCGTCTGCCTGCATTGTTCTGTTTCCCGCAGATCCTGCAGCACCGTTTGCGTTCCATTAACGCCGCGTTTAAACGTGCGCGTGAATCCTACGGCTATAACGGCGATTACTTCCTTGTTTATCCGATCAAAGTTAACCAGCACCGCCGCGTGATTGAGTCCCTGATTCATTCTGGCGAACCGTTGGGGCTGGAAGCAGGCTCGAAAGCAGAGTTGATGGCGGTGCTGGCGCATGCTGGCATGACCCGCAGCGTGATTGTCTGTAATGGTTATAAAGACCGCGAATATATCCGCCTGGCATTAATTGGCGAGAAGATGGGCCACAAGGTCTATCTGGTCATCGAGAAGATGTCAGAAATCGCCATTGTGCTGGATGAAGCAGAGCGTCTGAATGTCGTTCCTCGTCTGGGCGTGCGTGCACGTCTGGCCTCACAGGGCTCGGGTAAATGGCAATCTTCCGGCGGGGAAAAATCGAAGTTCGGCCTGGCAGCGACTCAGGTACTGCAATTGGTTGAAACGCTGCGTGAAGCCGGGCGTCTCGACAGCCTGCAACTGCTGCACTTCCACCTTGGTTCGCAGATGGCGAATATTCGCGATATCGCCACGGGCGTTCGTGAATCCGCGCGCTTCTATGTTGAGCTGCATAAGCTGGGCGTCAATATTCAGTGCTTCGACGTCGGCGGTGGTCTGGGCGTGGACTATGAAGGTACCCGTTCGCAGTCCGACTGCTCCGTAAACTATGGCCTCAATGAATATGCCAACAACATCATCTGGGCGATTGGTGATGCGTGTGAAGAAAATGGTCTGCCGCATCCGACGGTAATCACCGAATCGGGTCGTGCGGTGACTGCGCATCACACCGTGCTGGTGTCTAATATCATCGGCGTGGAACGTAACGAATACACGGTGCCGACCGCGCCCGCAGAAGATGCGCCGCGCGCACTGCAAAGCATGTGGGAAACCTGGCAGGAAATGCACGAACCGGGAACTCGCCGTTCTCTGCGTGAATGGTTGCACGACAGCCAGATGGATCTGCACGATATTCATATCGGCTACTCTTCTGGCACCTTTAGCCTGCAAGAACGCGCATGGGCTGAGCAGCTTTATTTGAGCATGTGCCATGAAGTGCAGAAGCAACTGGACCCGCAAAACCGCGCTCATCGCCCGATTATCGACGAGCTGCAGGAACGTATGGCGGACAAAATGTACGTCAACTTCTCGCTGTTCCAGTCGATGCCGGATGCGTGGGGGATCGACCAGTTGTTCCCGGTTCTGCCGCTGGAAGGGCTGGATCAAGTGCCGGAACGCCGCGCTGTGCTGCTGGATATTACCTGTGACTCTGACGGTGCTATCGACCACTATATTGATGGTGACGGTATTGCCACGACAATGCCAATGCCGGAGTACGATCCGGAGAATCCGCCGATGCTCGGTTTCTTTATGGTCGGCGCATATCAGGAGATCCTCGGCAACATGCACAACCTGTTCGGTGATACCGAAGCGGTTGACGTGTTCGTCTTCCCTGACGGTAGTGTAGAAGTGGAACTGTCTGACGAAGGCGATACCGTGGCGGACATGCTGCAATATGTACAGCTCGATCCGAAAACGCTGTTAACTCAGTTCCGTGATCAAGTGAAGAAAACCGATCTTGATGCTGAACTGCAACAACAGTTCCTGGAAGAGTTCGAGGCAGGTTTATACGGTTATACCTATCTTGAAGATGAATAATTAAACCGATGGTTGGGTGTTTTTATACAACACCCAACCTTTTCTCAGGTCATAAGGGCTAAAGGAAAGAGCACTAATTGCGGGAAGAGCACCAGTAAAATAAGGATTGCCACGCATGTAAGTAAGAACGGCCATATACCTTTGACCAGCTCATCCATACTTATCTTTCCAATACCACAAATTACATTTAATACTGTGCCTACTGGTGGTGTTATCAAACCAATGGACGTATTTATTACAAAAAGAACACCGAAATATACCGGGTCTATTCCTGCCTGTTTAATCAAAGGTACAAGTACAGGTGTCATAACTAAAATAGTGGGTGTTAAATCCATTGCTGTACCGATGATAAATATCAGCAACATTAATGTTAATATTAACAAAGTTTGGCTATGCATAACCGGCGCCAGCAGTTCCGTTAATTGTGCTGGAATATCTGCTGCTGCTATAAGCCATGCAGAAACCGATGCAGCAGCAACCAGGAACATAATAACAGCTGTTGTCTTAGCGGCATTGAGCATTAATCCATAAAGCGATCCTAAGTTAATGCCACGATAAATAAATACGCCGACAAATAATGAATAAGCAGCTGCTATCACTGCCGCTTCTGTTGGGGTAAATATACCAATCCTTAATCCACCCACGATAATAACAGGTAGCAACAACGCCCAAAAACCTTCACGAGTCTTTTTCAGCCTGTCTCGTAATGTGCTCTTCGGACTTGTTTGTATATTTTCTGATTTAGCCAGTAGTCGCCAGGTCAGGAGTAATCCCATTCCCATAATTATGCCAGGTACGATACCCGCAAGAAACAATTTGGTAATGGAAATTTGGCCTGTAACACCATATAAAATCATTGCTACTGATGGTGGAATTACTGGCGCTATTATTCCTCCGGCTCCGATTAAACCGCCAGTCCGATTTAATTTATACCCAGCTTCACGCATCATCGGTAAGAGAATCGCCGCCAATGCAGCAGTATCAGCTGCAGCAGAACCGGAGAGCGAAGCCATAATAATGGCGGCAAAAACGGCGACGTATCCCATTCCTCCTCGCACATGACCAACCCAGGTCATGGCAATACCAATAATCCGTTTGGTCATACCTCCGGCATTCATAAACTCTCCCGCCAGCATGAAAAAAGGTACTGCCAGTAACGGGAAGTTATTAGCTCCATTCCACATATTTTGAGTAATAATTTGGATATCTGTCATATCCAAAAAATACATTAATGAAAGAGCGCAAATAATTAGTGAGAAGGCGATAGGTAAACCGATGAACATCGATAACAGAAGTGAACCCGCAAATATTAATAATGCCATTACTTACCCTCCCTGGAAGATATGGAAGAAAGCGTTTTAGCCCGGAAGAGATAATTTTTTGTAAAAACAGATATGATGTTTATCAATGCACTGATAAAAATACAAATGCCGGTCAGCCATGAAATTCCGAAAATAAGCAACATATTAACATCTAAAACCGGTGAATATGTCGTTGACAGAATATCAGATTCAATCCAGGTACCGTAAATTAGCGTTACACTACATACCAACATAAGTACCTGTGAAGCTAATTGGCAAATCTGTTGACCCAATAATGGCATTTTTTTAATGAAAAGGTCTACGCGAATATGGCTCTGATCTTTGATTGCCACCACAGCACCAATAAATATCATCCATACGAATAAAAATCGAGGTAACTCTTCAGCTATGTCTATTCCACTGTTAAAGATAAAACGCATCAATACATTGATAAGCACAAGAAGAAACATAATGCTGATACATATCACCATGATGGCTTCAAGGCTACCTATGAAAAACCTTGTGGCTTTTTCATAAATTTTCATTATGGGAACCTTTATTGAGAATAGCGGGGATATAGTATTACCCGCTATCTTGATAGTATTATTCAGCGAGTTTTTTCTTTACATCATAAAAATGCTTGATGGTATCTTCACCGACGGTTTTTTTATGTTTTTCTATAACAGGTTGAACGGCTTGCTGGATTTTTGACAATTCTCCTTCTTGTAAGGAGGAAACTACCATGCCATTTTTCCTGAGTTCGTCAATGGCGCCTTTTTCCTGTTCAATTTCTTGCTGGCGTTGAAACGTTTTATTGTTGTTGGCAACTTTCTGGATCACTTCTCTTTGTTTCTCAGTCAGCGAATCAAACCACTTTTTAGACACGATCAACGCAACAGGGGTATAAACATGCCCTGTCAGTGTCATATATTTTTCAACTTCATACATTTTATTCTGTAAGATATCGACAGAAGGGTGTTCATGACCATCAAGAGCGCCAGTTTCAAGTGCTGTAAATACCTCTGAATAAGCCATAGGTGAAGGATTTATACCTAAGCTTTTAAAACTGTCTATAGCAACCTGTGTTGGCATTACACGAATTTTTAAGCCTTTAAAACCTTCAAGCGTGGTGACTTCTCGTTTTATATTTGCCACATTACGAAAAGCGCCACCTGCCCATGTCAATCCTTTCAGGTTAATGCTATCAAGATCTGTTAATAATTTATCGCCAAATTCACTATCAAGTATTTTTGCAGCTTCGTCATTAGAGGAAAATAAAAATGGGAAGTCGAATATTTGAAATTGTTTCTGAAAACCTGCAAGCGGAGAAACGGCGCCCATATAGAGTTGCTGAACATTACTTCGTGTTGCTTGCAACATTTGCTGTTCAGATCCGAGAACAGCATTTCCGTAAACAGTAATCTTAATTTCACCATCAGTTGCATTTTCAACATCTGCCGCAAATTTTTTCATAGCAATGGCTCTTGGATGTGCATCTGAAAATGAATGACCTAGCTTTACTGCTTTGACTTCTGCATTAAGGGTTGTTGAAAAAAAGCTACAACTTACTAATAATATCCCCAAGCTTAGACTTTGAACGGCAGAAGTAAATTCCTTTGCTTTCATATAAATATCCTTTATTAAATAAAATAATATGATTTGTATTTGTCTTGTTATTTATGGTGTTAATAATCTGGCTTATAAATTGTTATAATACTGCCAACCAACCACCATCGACATAAATAACTTGTCCATTGATATAGTCAGAAGCTGTAGAGGACAGGAATATGGCAGTTCCTACTAGCTCCTCTGGTTTTCCCCATCGTTCTGCTGGATTACTATTTTTAACCCATTTATCAAATTCTGCGTTATTAATAAGCGCAGTATTCATATCCGTTAATATATAGCCAGGACCAATAGCATTTGCCTGAATATTAAATTTTGCCCATTCAGCAGCCATAGAGCGGGTAAGCATTTTCACCCCGCCTTTTGCCGCGGTATAAGGTGAAACGGTTGGGCGAGCTGCTTCACTTGTTAAAGAGGCAATATTGATAATTTTGCCACCTGTATTGCGAGCTATCATGCGAGAGGCTGCTGCCTTTGAAACCAGAAAAACACTGGTGAGATTTACATCAATAACTTTTTGCCAGTCAGCTAAAGCAAGATCCACAATCGACTGACGGTACTGGATACCAGCGTTATTAATAAGAATATCGATAGCGATATCTTGTTCATCTATTTGTTGAAATGCTTGTTCCACAGCCTTTTCATCTGCCACGTTGAATGCAATTCCTTGTGCAGACAAGCCTCTGCTCTGGAGTTGTTCAACAGCTTCTTGCAACACGGCGTCATTCAGGTCATTTAGAATGACATGCGCACCAGCGCTGGCTAATCCTTCTGCATATGCGAATCCCAGACCGCGGGCGGAGCCTGTAATCAGAGCTGTTTTACCTGTCAGATCAAATAAATGATGCATTTTGTTTCCCTTATCATGGAAAGCTTTTTGAAAGGTAGGACGTCTGACAAGTTGCGTAAAAAACGATACAGTATTAAAAAACTTGTTCAATAAAAGCGCTTTCAAAATGTGTTGATAATCACAAAAAACAGAAAATTGAACTTGTAGGACATGTTATACTCATTTTTATTTTATAAAGTCTGTAGAAAGATGAATTCAAATAAAGCCGTTAAAAATCATAATGTTGTGTCTGTTTTGTTTGAGGCTATGAAAGGCTATCTGCAAGATGGTCGCTGGAAAGCGGGTTACAAACTTCCTTCAGAAGCCCAACTCGCTGCTCAATTTGGCGTAAGCAGAGTTAGCGTTCGAAGTGCAGTTCAAAAATTGCGTGATATGGGGGCTGTGATTACGTACCAGGGTAAAGGGACATATGTAACTGATAATATAGATAAATATGGTATTGATGATTTGCTGGCGAAGCCTGCTATGCATCTTAGTGAAGCTGCGTTTCGTGATATGCTGGTTTTCAGACAAACCGTGGAATTTAAATGCATTGAACTTGCTGCACAGCACGCAGATGATGAAGATATCGCGATTCTCGAACGTTTGCTTGGACAAATGTTAATCAATAAAAACGACTATAAAAAGTACAGTAAAGCAGACTACGAATTCCATCTTGGTATTGTTAATGCGGCAAAGAACACGGTTTTTACTGCAGCCATGCATGCAATAAAAGACATATATTATCAATATCTTGAAGAGTTGAATCGGACCCTTGGCATCACTATTGAAAGCATTGATGCACACTTGAATATTTATCTGGCAATAAAAAACCGCGATCCAAAAGCTGCCGCCGAAATTCTTGATACGCATATGGCGAGCAATCTCAAAGTTATCCAGACGCTTAATGAAAAAAAATAGTTGCCTGAGAAAATAATCCAGCTCATACTGCTCCATACCACATGTAGGACAACTGACATGTTGCGCGAATCGGCTAACTACAGTGGAAATGAATATGCAGAATCTGAAAATAACAGATGTCAGAACGATCCTTACTGCACCCGGTGGGATCGATCTGGCCGTTGTAAAAATTGAAACGAATGAACCTGGCTTATATGGGCTTGGATGCGCTACGTTTACTCAGCGGATAGTGGCAGTGGAAAAGGCTGTAAATGAGTATATGAAGCCTTTCTTGATTGGGAAAAATCCTGCTCGTATAGAAGATATCTGGCAATCAGCATGTGTAAGCGGTTACTGGCGTAGTGGCCCAATTATGAATAATGCCTTGTCAGGGATCGATATGGCTTTGTGGGATCTAAAGGGAAAAGTCGCCGGACTCCCTGTTTATGAATTGCTGGGGGGGAAATGCCGTGATGGCGTGCCATTATACCGCCATACTGACGGGGCTGATGAGATTGAAGTTGAAGATAATATCCACAGCGCTATAGCAGAGGGGTATCAGTACGTTCGCTGTCAGATGGGGATGTATGGTGGGGCTGGAACCGATGATCTGAAACTTATTGCCAGTAAATTAGCCAGAGCAAAAAACATTCAACCGAAACGCTCGCCAGCCAACAAAACTGCTGGCATCTATTTTGATCCGGAAGCGTATGCCAGAAGCGTTCCTCGTTTGTTCGATCATTTGCGTAATAAGTTTGGTTTTGGCATTGAATTTATCCACGACGTTCATGAACGCATAAGCCCCATTAACGCAATCCAATTAGCAAAATCACTTGAACCTTACTCACTTTTTTATCTTGAAGATCCTGTGGCCCCGGAAAACCTGGAGTGGTTGAAAGTACTTCGTCAACAATCGTCAACTCCTATTGCTATGGGGGAGTTATTCACGAATATTAATGAATATAAACCATTAATTATTAATCAACAGATTGACTTTATTCGCTGCCATGTCAGTTCAATTGGCGGGATCACACCAGCAAGAAAACTGGCGATTTTGAGTGAAATGTTTGGAGTTAGAACCGCATGGCATGGACCAGGAGATATTTCTCCTGTGGGGGTAGCCGCTAACATGCATTTGTCTGTAAGTTCGAGTAATTTTGGTATTCAGGAATACACGCCAGTCAATGAGGCGCTGCAAGATGTTTTTACAGGCTGCATCCAGGTTAAGGACGGTTTTGCATATGTGAGTGATAAACCAGGACTGGGTATTGAAATGGATGAAAATAAAGCAAAAGCATGGCCAATTAATGGCGGTATTCCTGGCTGGACATTAGCGCGTACTCCTGACGGTACAGCGGCCCGACCATAGCCGTAAATTTATTTTTAGTGAGACCTCAAACATAGGAAGTGTAACGGCTATTGCCTTTGCTCTGATTGACCTGATTTGTGCAGACTACCAGCGATAATTCTTCTTAATTCACTTCTACCAAATCCAACCCTTCTTCGTCGGGCCTGACGAAGAAGGCTTTTATATCAACTTTGTAAAAACAGCTCATCTATGAGCACATTAGGTCATCAATATGGTTGCTCACTGTCTACAAACTACTTTGGTTGTCAGCAAAATAGCGCAGGCACACTTTGATGCCCATATCGATACCTATAGTTGTGAGTTTGGCCACTGCCGCATTGTAAGAAGATCTGAACGACTTGAACTATTCGTATTGAGTGCGATGGAGACGACAACTTTACCGTACTGGATGTCTGCCAGGTGAACGATCACTGTGTGGATGATATTATCGTCCAGGCGAAATAGATTGTTGGTGATATGCCGAGCTATCTGACTTTGGATATCGACAGCCCGTGCCCTACTTTTGCGCTGGAGAAGCTTTTTCCCGGATGGCTGCGCTGAACTGCAACAACAGTTCCTGGAAGAATTCGAGGCAGGTTTGTACGGTTATACCTATCTTGAAGATGAATAATTAAGATTATTCCACTGGCGGGGCGATTTGTTTTGCCGAATCGGTCCGCTTTATTTTTATATATTCTTAAAAATAAATTGGCTGCTTTTATTCTTAAATAATCTCCCTACAATCGCTGCATTAATTAAATGCAGGGGGAACGGTTATGAAAAAATGGAAAGTACGTGGCGCGCTGGTCGCATTAGTCGTGTTGTTGGCAGGTTGTTCCAGTAACGCGCAGTATAATAGCAGTGCATCTGGCGATGTCGGCACTGCCTGGGGTGGGGATGTGCACTCAACGGTTCAGGGCGTATCTGCTGAGCGAGCCTGGCGCGATCCGGCGGAGATGATCGTTATTAGTTATTCAGCTAATGTTCCTTCCGGCTACGACCGCGTTTATAGCATTCGTATTAACGAACTGGAATATGCTATTCGCTATGCTAATTTTAATTCACTACCTATTACGCGGGTTTATGATTCATCAAATAGTGAACCACGCTATATTGTCCATGCCAGAGTAGGAATGAATTATCAATTATATGTCCGCAATTACAGTCGTAACACCAACTACGAGATCGTTGCTACGGTTGATGGCCTGGATGTTCTGAACGGTAAACAAGGTTCGCTGAATAACAACGGTTATATTGTGAATGCCGGAGATTCGTTAGCGATTAAAGGATTCCGCAAAGATAAACATACCGAAGCGGCTTTTCAGTTCGCCAACGTTGCTGATTCCTACGCAGCCAATTCGGCGCAAGGCGATGTGCGTAATACCGGTGTAATCGGCTTTGCCGCCTTTGAATTACAAGGCCCGGCGCAAAACGCGCTGCCGCCGTGCTCTGGACAAGCGTTTCCGGCAGATAACAATGGCTATGCGCCGCCGCCGTGTCGGAAATAGCAACCTCGCTTGATGCCTCGCCCATTTAAGGCGATAATTAGCACAAACTTGTGTTTCGCAAATCCAACCCTTCCTCGTCGGGCCTAACGACGCGGAAGGGTTTTTTTATATCGACTTTGTAATAGGAGTCCATCCATGAGCACCTTAGGTCATCAATACGATAACTCACTGGTTTCCAACGCCTTTGGTTTTTTACGCCTGCCGATGAACTTCCAGCCGTATGACAGCGATGCTGACTGGGTGATTACTGGCGTGCCGTTTGATATGGCCACTTCTGGTCGTGCGGGTGGTCGCCACGGTCCGGCAGCTATCCGTCAGGTTTCGACAAATCTGGCCTGGGAACACAACCGCTTCCCGTGGAATTTCGACATGCGTGAGCGTCTGAACGTCGTGGACTGCGGCGATCTGGTATATGCCTTTGGCGATGCCCGTGAGATGAGCGAGAAACTGCAGGCACACGCCGAGAAGCTGCTGGCTGCCGGTAAGCGTATGCTCTCCTTTGGTGGTGACCACTTTGTGACGCTGCCGCTGCTGCGTGCTCATGCGAAGCATTTCGGCAAAATGGCGCTGGTACACTTTGACGCCCACACCGATACCTACGCGAATGGTTGTGAATTTGACCACGGCACCATGTTCTATACTGCGCCGAAAGAAGGTCTGATCGACCCGAATCATTCCGTGCAGATTGGTATTCGTACCGAGTTTGATAAAGACAACGGCTTTACCGTGCTGGACGCCTGCCAGGTGAACGATCGCAGCGTGGATGACGTTATCGCCCAGGTGAAACAGATTGTGGGTGATATGCCGGTTTACCTGACCTTTGATATCGACTGCCTGGATCCTGCTTTCGCGCCGGGAACCGGTACGCCGGTAATTGGCGGCCTGACCTCCGATCGCGCCATTAAACTGGTACGCGGCCTGAAAGATCTCAACATCGTTGGGATGGACGTAGTGGAAGTGGCTCCGGCATACGATCAGTCTGAAATCACCGCTCTGGCTGCGGCGACGCTGGCGCTGGAGATGCTGTATATTCAGGCGGCGAAAAAGGGCGAGTAAGTAATCTGCCAGGTTGAATTTTTTGCACAGTCCCTTGTCTGGCACAAGGGACTTATCATTTAAAACCTATCCTGTTAATTAAGTCATCTTTACCCTGACTGCTGTTTTTTAATGGATTGTTATTATCGCGTTTTTAATGGAATAAATAGATGAAACGCACTCTTCCCTGGAAGCCTCTTCTTTGTTTGTTATTTCTTTTATCAACTGGCTGCGATAGAGCAGAAAAACAGAAAATTGCCGCACAGCTGCAACAAGACAAAGAGGCCATTTCCTCTGTCGTCAAAAAGAGTTATCACGCATTATGTGGCCTGAGTTTGTCACCAGCACAGATTCGCACGATCGCCTTGCGGAAATGCAGCAAGTATTTACGCCTGCTTTAATGGAGCCTGTACTGAAATACTGGCAAGAGTCACCCAAAACGTGTAAACGACGTTTCCCCAGTTATAGCGATCCTTTAGCGACCTTCGTCGAAGGCGACAAGGCGCAGATTGGTGCTTTTTTTGGTCACCAATCTGATATTGATATTCCAATGGAATTAATCCGGGAAGGGGATGGTAAATGGAAGATTGCTGCGATTGATATTGCATCGTTACACGAGTTTGAAAAAAACGGTCGGGTTACTGATGAGGTGCAGAAAAAAATAGATTTGCTAAAAAAACGCTCATTCAAGCAACATATGGATTCCCCTGTGTTGACGAGGACCGCGCCAGACCGGGTCAGTGAGTCCCCTTTGACATCGGTGGAGCAAACAGTTACGGAGCAAGACTCTTCCTGGCTGGATGTCTTACTGACAATAGGAAAATATGCCCTTTATCTGGTAGCGATAATACTTATTCTCGCATTTGTGGCTGTTTTGTGGATTGGTTATGGCCTGGTGTTCGCCGGACATCGCCTTTTCAAAGCATCCTGTAAAGATCCCTCAATTCAAAAAATTCCTGCGGCTGAACGTTGGGCGATGGCAGTCGGCGCGCCTTATGCCATTGCGGGTAACAATCACTGGGCGCGACGAGTCGTTAATGATGATTCCGTGGAAGCAGAGAATGATTGCAAAAGTGAAGTTGAGTCACTTGCTGACATGTGGGGCGTCTTTGATCGGGATTCGTTACTTGAGCAACTCTTAGCTTTGTTTGTAGCAGGGCATCGTTCAGTTTATGAAGAACAGATCAAAAACGATAGCGAAATGCCGGATGCTGAGTATCGCGCGTTCGCTCAGCAATTAGCTCAGAACGCGAAATCAAGTAGCGAAGCGAAAGAGCGTTTGTGGCAGCTACAGATGGTCAGAAAAAATCGACGTAAAATATGCGACATAGATTTTTGTGCCTGGGATATGGTGCGTTTTGTCATGCTATGTAATAGCGGGGCGCAAGTGGGATACATTACCCAGCGTGAAATGGTCGATTTTTCGATGCTGGCAGCCAGACGCGTGCAGCAACATTATAGAAGCTGGCGCGAATTGGCCGGACATTTTTTGCTGGCCCGTTGGTACTGGAAAGCAACGGATAAACGGCACCTGATTACCCATATTCTTTTTAAGAAAGCCATTACATCTTTATTAAAAGAGCAGGGGAGTCCGTGGCGTACTTTACCCTGGGATACTCCATTACCTGAAGGAACAGAGACGGCTTTTGCCTGGGCTTGTGGCGTAAGCACTGCCGATGTAGTAGAGGTGCGATTGGATACACCAGAGAAAGCAATCTACGAAGCGAATTGATGCCCCAAATGATTGAGCTTGTTTAATGACTGTGGCCGGCCCTGAATGAAAATTTCTCCGACATTCCTGTCGGAGAAATATGAAATCACTTTATCCCATCCGCGCTCATACGATCGCGAATATGCTGGGCGCGTTCGGCGGATGCCGGATGGTCGTCAAACATTGAGCTTTGGCGGCCTTCTTCCAGTTTCGCCAGTTTTTCAAAGCTGGTGGCAAGGCCTGCCGGGCTGATGCCGCGTTGACGCAGCAAATCGTAGGAATAATCATCCGCCTCTGCTTCCTGGCGCTGGGAGAATTGCGAATTGACTAATTTTTCGCCCAAGTCACCGAGTTGTGATTGCGATAAACTGCCGACAATCCCGCCCGCAGAGGCCGCAGCTACTCGCACGGCATTTGTACCAAGTGCTACCTGCATCCCTTTCTTCACATGGCCTAACGCCACATGGCCCATTTCATGACCGATCACCGCTTCGACTTCGTTATCGGTCATCATATCCATCAGGCCGCTATAGACGCGGATACAGCCGTTTGCCATCGCAAAGGCATTCACATCCTTCGCCATATACACTTTGTAATTTACCGGCTGGCCGTTGATGTTATTTCCCAGCGCATTAGCAATAGTGGTCAGACGTTTAGCGTATTCGCTACCGTCTGGCGCAATCGTCGCCTTGCTGTCCATCTCCTGGCACGCCTGATCGCTCAGGGCTTTTACCTGCGCATCGCTCAAACTGTAAGCCTGAAAAGCTTCCGCTCCTGATGAGAGCAGTCCACTGGAGTCCATATTCTGGCAACCGGTCAGTACCGTTGCCATGCTCATTGCTACCAATAAGGCGCGAATTTTCATGTTTTCTCTTCCGCACAAGGTCAGGATTATTCTAAAAATGCGCCGTTTGCAGGTGAATCGACGCTCGTCCTAAGTATAAGAAAAAGCGCAGCGGACGGGCGAGCAGATTGCGCAACATGCGAGCATGATCCAGAGATTTCTGAAACGGCAAAAGGATGTTCCATGTACATGACGCGCGGCTTGCGGTAAATTGTTGGCAAATTTTCCGGCGTAGCCCAAAACGCGCTGTCGTCAAGTCGTTAAGGGCGTGCCCTTCATCATCCGATCTGGAGTCAAAATGTCCTCACGTAAAGAGCTTGCCAATGCTATTCGTGCGCTGAGCATGGACGCAGTACAGAAAGCCAAATCCGGTCACCCGGGCGCCCCGATGGGTATGGCTGACATTGCCGAAGTCCTGTGGCGTGATTTCCTGAAACACAACCCGCAGAATCCGTCCTGGGCTGACCGTGACCGCTTCGTGCTGTCCAACGGCCACGGCTCCATGCTGATCTACAGCTTGCTGCACCTCACCGGTTACGATCTGCCGATGGAAGAACTGAAAAACTTCCGTCAGCTGCACTCCAAAACTCCGGGTCACCCGGAAGTGGGTTACACCGCTGGTGTGGAAACCACCACCGGTCCGCTGGGTCAGGGTATTGCCAACGCAGTCGGTATGGCGATTGCAGAAAAAACGCTGGCGGCGCAGTTTAACCGTCCGGGTCACGACATTGTCGACCACTACACCTACGCCTTCATGGGTGACGGCTGCATGATGGAAGGCATCTCCCACGAAGTTTGCTCTCTGGCGGGTACGCTGAAGCTGGGTAAACTGATTGCGTTCTACGATGACAACGGTATTTCTATCGATGGTCACGTTGAAGGCTGGTTTACCGACGACACCGCAATGCGTTTCGAAGCCTACGGCTGGCACGTTATTCGCGACATCGACGGTCATGACGCAGCATCCATCAAACGCGCAGTAGAAGAAGCGCGCGCAGTGACCGACAAACCGTCCCTGCTGATGTGCAAAACCATCATCGGTTTCGGTTCCCCGAACAAAGCCGGTACGCACGACTCCCACGGTGCGCCGCTGGGCGACGCTGAAATTGCCCTGACCCGCGAACAGCTGGGCTGGAAATATGCGCCGTTCGAAATCCCGTCTGAAATCTATGCTCAGTGGGATGCGAAAGAAGCAGGCCAGGCGAAAGAATCCGCATGGAACGAGAAATTCGCTGCTTACGCGAAAGCTTATCCGCAGGAAGCCGCTGAATTTACCCGCCGTATGAAAGGCGAAATGCCGTCTGACTTCGACGCCAAAGCGAAAGAATTCATCGCTAAACTGCAGGCTAATCCGGCGAAAATCGCCAGCCGTAAAGCGTCTCAGAATGCTATCGAAGCGTTCGGTCCGCTGTTGCCGGAATTCCTCGGCGGCTCCGCTGACCTGGCACCGTCTAACCTGACCCTGTGGTCTGGTTCTAAAGCAATCAACGAAGATGCTGCGGGTAACTACATCCACTACGGTGTTCGCGAGTTCGGTATGACCGCGATTGCTAACGGTATCTCCCTGCACGGTGGTTTCCTGCCGTACACCTCCACCTTCCTGATGTTCGTGGAATACGCACGTAATGCCGTACGTATGGCTGCGCTGATGAAACAGCGCCAGGTGATGGTTTACACCCACGACTCCATCGGTCTGGGCGAAGATGGCCCGACTCACCAGCCGGTAGAGCAGGTCGCTTCTCTGCGCGTAACCCCGAACATGTCTACATGGCGTCCGTGTGACCAGGTTGAATCCGCGGTCGCGTGGAAATACGGCGTTGAGCGTCAGGACGGCCCGACTGCGCTTATCCTCTCCCGTCAGAACCTGGCGCAGCAGGAACGTACTGAAGAGCAGCTGGCAAACATCGCGCGCGGTGGTTATGTGCTGAAAGACTGTGCCGGTCAGCCGGAACTGATTTTCATCGCTACCGGTTCTGAAGTTGAACTGGCTGTCGCTGCCTACGAAAAACTGACTGCTGAAGGCGTGAAAGCGCGCGTGGTTTCCATGCCGTCTACCGACGCATTCGACAAGCAGGATGCGGCTTACCGTGAATCCGTACTGCCGAAAGCGGTTACCGCTCGTGTTGCGGTGGAAGCTGGCATTGCTGACTACTGGTACAAGTATGTTGGCCTGAATGGCGCTATCGTCGGTATGACCACCTTCGGTGAATCTGCTCCGGCTGAACTGCTGTTTGAAGAGTTCGGCTTCACCGTTGATAACGTTGTTGCGAAAGCAAAAGCGTTGCTGTAATCGGTAAGATGCTTTGTGAGAAGGGCCGCGAAAGCGGCCCTTTTTTTACTTAGTAGAGATAAACGGAACTGTGCTACCTGGAATCATGGTATCGGGCAGCTTGCCGTCCCAGCGCTCAGCAGTGGTGAGGGCAACAAGTCCGGGATTATCTCGCAGGGCTTCCCCGCGCAGGCGGATAGCTTCTGCTTCAGCCGCACTTTTTAAACGAATGGTTTCAGCCTCTGCTGCGCCTCTTACGCGAATAGTTTCCGCTTCTGCTTTGGCTGCCGCCAGTTTACTGTCTGCTTCTGCCTGGGCCTGAGTTACCGCAATTTGCGCCTGGATTTTCTCTGTTTCCAGATTTTGCTTACGTGTGGCAATGGCGACTTCCGCTTTCATTCGATCTTCAATCGACTTTTCATAAGCGTCAGAAAAATCAATATTCTCAATCTGAACCCCGTCAATCACTACCGGGCCAACAACGGCTTTGCGCATGGCATTTTGCAGATCCTGAACCAGTTTTGTACGATCCTGTACCGCGCTGATGGCGGTATATTGACCGAAAACGTTCTCCAGTTGGGTTGGCAACTGGCGAACAATCAGGCGATCTTTTAATGCTTCAATGGTGTTGTAAGTGGTATAAACCGCGCCTGCTTCCGAAGGTTTTATGTGGAAGCTGACTGATACTGTCATTTGTGCCGGTTGCTGGTCGCGGCTGTAGGCCTGTAATCCCTGATAGACCACAGCCTGATTACGCGTGGAAATTTTCTCCACGCTTTCCATAAAAGGGATCTTAAAACCCAGACCCGGCTCGGCAACTTTTACGATTTTTCCGTAGCGCAGCAAAATGCCGCGTTCACCTTCATTAACGGTGTAATACGAGAGAAATGGCAGCACAACCACGGCAAGCACGCCAATGGCGATAGCAATAGATTTTTGTGGGCGAAATGAGGTTATAGAAACAGGTGCTTTCATGACAATCTTCCTTGAGTAAAGTATGGGAATATGTCACATGAGGTGAGGAGAAAACAGCCGACAGGTGAGAATTCAGAATCTATAAAGGGGTATAGCGAAAAAACATTGCATTAGAAAAGTATGTTTTCGAACATTCAATAAACAAATAGAGATATGCATCACAAATACAATAACAAACAAAATATTGATTTTGTGACAAACATAACAAATACAAAGTTGACTTTAAAAATATCAATTTCATATTATTGTTATTTAAGGTTTTATTATTTTGGTTTATGGGGTTTTTCTTCTCGCGTACCCAATTGCTTTCATTAAACCGCACGAGTATTTTATTTTTACCGCCGGACGATACCCTAAAAATAAAATAAGGATAATTTATGCGGCTTATTGATTATTTTCCAGAATCATCAATCTCAGTTATACATTCAGCAAAAGACTGGCAGGAAGCTATCGATTTCTCGATGGTATCATTGCTGGATAAAAACTATATCAGCGAGAATTACATTCAGGCAATTAAAGATTCAACTATCAACAATGGCCCTTATTATATTCTCGCACCAGGCGTGGCGATGCCTCATGCGCGACCGGAATGTGGGGCGCTTAAAACCGGGATGTCACTGACATTACTCGAACGACCAGTGTATTTCCCGGGGAATGACGAACCGATTAAATTACTCATCGGGCTTTCGGCTGCCGATGCTGATTCGCACATTGGCGCTATTCAGGCGTTAAGTGAATTACTGTGCGAAGAAGAAATACTCGAACAACTATTAACAGCAATATCAGAAAAACAATTAGCGGACTTAATCAACCGCGGATAATTACTCTCTCCTCTACAGGATAATATTATGGAAAACAAGTCTGCTCGTGCAAAGGTCCAGGCTTTTGGGGGCTTTTTGACGGCAATGGTCATCCCCAATATTGGTGCTTTTATTGCCTGGGGTTTTATTACTGCATTATTTATTCCTACTGGTTGGCTGCCTAACGAACATTTCGCCAAAATTGTCGGCCCGATGATTACCTATTTATTGCCCGTGATGATTGGTTCTACAGGTGGTCATCTGGTCGGTGGTAAACGCGGTGCGGTCATGGGCGGAATAGGGACGATTGGCGTTATTGTCGGTGCTGAAATTCCGATGTTCCTTGGCTCAATGATCATGGGACCGTTAGGTGGGCTGGTCATAAAATATGTCGATAAAGCACTGGAAAAACGCATACCTGCTGGTTTTGAGATGGTTATCAATAACTTCTCATTAGGTATCGCGGGGATGATTCTCTGTCTGCTGGGTTTTGAAGTCATCGGCCCGGCGGTGTTAATTGCCAATACTTTCGTCAAAGAGTGTATTGAAGCACTGGTACATGCAGGCTATCTGCCTTTGCTGTCAGTCATCAATGAACCGGCGAAAGTGCTTTTCCTCAATAACGCGATAGATCAGGGCGTCTATTATCCGCTGGGGATGCAACAGGCATCAGTTAATGGCAAATCCATCTTCTTTATGGTGGCATCCAACCCTGGGCCTGGCTTAGGGCTGCTGCTGGCATTCACTCTGTTTGGTAAAGGGATGAGTAAGCGCTCTGCACCTGGTGCGATGATTATTCACTTCCTCGGTGGGATCCACGAACTGTATTTCCCGTATGTGCTGATGAAGCCGTTGACCATTATCGCCATGATTGCGGGCGGTATGTCTGGCACCTGGATGTTTAATTTGCTGGACGGTGGTCTGGTTGCAGGCCCAAGCCCAGGTTCTATCTTTGCTTACCTGGCGCTGACGCCGAAAGGCTCGTTCCTGGCGACAATTGCCGGAGTTACGGTAGGCACGCTGGTGTCCTTTGTCATCACTTCCCTGATACTGAAGATGGAAAAAACAGTGGAGACTGAGAGCGAAGATGAATTTACCGAGTCAGCCAATGCGGTTAAAGCAATGAAGCAGGAAGGCGCATTCTCGTTAAGCCGTGTTAAGCGTATTGCCTTTGTTTGCGATGCAGGGATGGGCTCCAGCGCGATGGGCGCAACCACCTTCCGTAAACGCCTGGAAAAAGCAGGGCTGACAATGGAAGTAAAACATTACGCCATAGAAAACGCGCCTGCGGATGCGGATATCGTCGTTACTCATGCCAGTCTGGAAGGGCGCGTGAAACGTGTGACGGATAAAACGCTGATATTGATTAATAACTATATTGGCGATCCAAAACTCGACACTTTATTTAATCAATTAACCGCCGAACATAAAAACTGATTGCAGAGGTAAAAATGAAAACCAAAGTTGCTGCTATTTATGGCAAGCGGGATGTCCGTCTGCGCGAATTTGAATTGCCAGAAATTACTGATAACGAACTTTTGGTGAGTGTAATTTCTGACAGCGTCTGTTTATCGACCTGGAAAGCGGCGTTACTCGGTAGTGAACATAAGCGCGTACCCGACGATTTAGAAAATCATCCGGTCATTACCGGGCATGAATGTGCCGGGGTTATTGTCGAAGTGGGTAAAAATCTCACCGACAAATATAAAAAAGGTCAGCGTTTTGTATTGCAACCGGCGATGGGGTTACCAAGCGGATATTCAGCGGGCTACAGCTACGAATATTTTGGCGGTAACGCCACCTATATGATTATTCCAGAGGTAGCCATTAATTTGGGCTGCGTATTACCGTATCACGGCTCTTATTTTGCAGCGGCGTCGCTGGCAGAGCCTATGTGCTGCATTATTGGCGCTTATCATGCCAATTATCACACCACGCAATATGTTTATGAGCATCGCATGGGCGTCAAACCTGGCGGCAATATTGCACTGCTGGCGTGTGCAGGTCCGATGGGAATTGGCGCTATCGATTATGCCATTAACGGCGGCATACAACCGTCGCGGGTGGTGGTGGTCGATATCGACGACAAACGTCTGGCGCAGGTGCAGAAGTTGCTGCCAGTGGAGCTGGCGGCCAGTAAAGGCATTGAGCTGGTGTATGTGAATACCAAAGGGATGAGTGATCCTGTCCAGATGCTACGGGCGCTGACGGATGATGCCGGGTTCGATGACATTTTTGTTTATGCGGCGGTGCCTGCTGTTGTTGAAATGGCGGATGAATTACTGGCGGAAGATGGCTGCCTGAACTTCTTTGCCGGTCCGACGGATAAAAACTTCAAAGTGCCGTTTAATTTCTACAACGTCCATTACAACAGCACGCACGTCGTCGGTACATCCGGTGGTTCAACGGATGACATGAAAGAGGCGATTGCCCTTAGTGCCACGGGGCAGTTGCAGCCGTCGTTTATGGTGACCCATATCGGTGGCCTGGATGCGGTGCCAGAAACCGTGCTCAATCTGCCGGATATCCCAGGCGGCAAAAAACTCATTTATAACGGCGTGACCATGCCGCTCACTGCCATTGACGATTTTGCCGAAAAAGGCAAAACCGATCCGCTGTTTAAAGAGCTGGCGCGGCTGGTTGAGGAAACGCACGGCATCTGGAATGAACAGGCCGAGAAATATCTGCTGGCGCAATTTGGCGTTGATATTGGGGAGGCCGCGCAATGATGTCCCTGGCGTGGCCATTATTTCGCGTTACGGAACAGGCAGCGTTGGCTGCCTGGCCGCAAACCGGATGTGGCGACAAAAATAAAATTGATGGCCTGGCGGTCACCGCGATGCGCCAGGCGTTGAACGACGTCGCTTTTCGTGGGCGAGTGGTTATCGGCGAGGGAGAAATTGACCATGCGCCGATGCTGTGGATTGGCGAAGAGGTGGGCAAAGGCGATGGGCCAGAAGTCGATATCGCGGTTGATCCCATTGAAGGCACGCGGATGGTGGCGATGGGGCAGAGCAATGCGCTGGCGGTCATGGCTTTCGCCCCTCGAGATAGCCTGTTACATGCGCCCGATATGTATATGAAAAAGCTGGTTGTTAATCGACTGGCTGCCGGGGTGATTGATCTGTCTTTGCCCCTGGCGGACAACCTGCGCAACGTGGCGAAAGCGTTAGGCAAACCGCTGGACAAGCTGCGCATGGTTACGCTGGATAAACCGCGCCTGAGAGCCGCAATTGAGGAAGCAACACAGCTGGGCGTGAAGGTTTTTGCCCTGCCGGATGGCGATGTCGCCGCCAGCGTGCTGACCTGCTGGCAGGATAATCCTTACGATGTGATGTACACCATCGGTGGCGCACCGGAAGGCGTTATTTCTGCCTGTGCTGTTAAAGCATTGGGTGGGGATATGCAGGCGGAATTAATCGATTTTTGCCAGGCCAAAGGTGACTACACCGAAAATCGGCAAATCGCAGAACAGGAGCGTAAGCGTTGTAAGGAGATGGGTGTTGAAGTCAACCGTGTGTACTCGCTCGACGAACTGGTGAGGGGGAACGATATCCTCTTTAGCGCTACGGGCGTGACGGGCGGCGAGCTGGTGAACGGTATCCAACAGACGGCGAATGGGGTGCGGACGCAGACATTACTGATCGGCGGCGCGGACCAAACGTGTAATATAATAGACTCCCTGCATTGATGGTGATCTATCGGAAGACGAATGGCGACGCTGACAGAAGATGATGTGCTTGAGCAACTGGACGCACAGGACAATTTATTGTCATTTATGAAAACTGCGCATTCTATTTTGCTCCTGGGGATACGCCAGTTTCTGCCGTCGCTGTTTGTCGATAACGATGAAGAGATCGTGGAATATGCAGTGAAGCCGTTACTCGCCCAAAGCGGCCCGCTTGACGATATTGATGTTGCGCTGCGTTTGATTTATGCGCTGGGGAAAATGGATAAATGGCTGTATGCCGATATCACGCACTTTTCCCAGTTCTGGCATTACCTGAACGAACAGGATGAAACGCCCGGATTTACCGATGATATAACCTGGGATTTTATCAGCAATGTCAATAGCATAACCCGAAATGCGACGCTCTACGATGCGTTAAAAGCGATGAAGTTCGCCGATTTCGCCGTCTGGTCAGAGGCGCGTTTTAGCGGGATGGTCAAAACGGCGCTGACGCTGGCAGTAACGACAACTTTAAAGGAATTAACGCCGTGAAAATCGAACTGACGGTGAATGGACTAAAGGTACAGGCGCAGTACTCTGATGATGAAATTGAGAATGTACATAAACCGCTACTGCGTATGCTGGCGGCCTTACAGGCGGTAAATCCGCAGCGACGTACGGTGGTTTTTCTTTGCGCTCCGCCGGGGACGGGTAAATCTACATTAACTACCTTCTGGGAATATCTCGCGCAACAAGACCCTGAATTACCCACTATCCAGACGCTGCCGATGGATGGTTTTCACCATTACAATAGCTGGCTGGATGCGCATCAATTACGCCCCTTCAAAGGTGCACCAGAGACGTTCGATGTGGCGAAACTGGCGGAAAATCTGTGCCAGGTCGTGGAAGGGGATTGTACGTGGCCGCAGTACGATCGACAAAAACATGATCCGGTAGAAGATGCGTTGCACGTTACCGCACCAATAATCATCGTCGAAGGAAACTGGTTGTTGCTGGATGATGAGAAGTGGCGCCAGCTTGCGCAATTTTGTGATTTTTCGATCTTTATCAACGCGCCCGCAGCTGCATTGCGTGAACGGCTGGTGGGGCGCAAGCTGGCGGGGGGGTTATCGCTGGCAGACGCAGAAGCCTTTTATGAACGTACCGACGGTCCGAATGTTCGCCGGGTGCTTGAAGAGAGTCTGCCTGCAAATTTGACCTTAATGATGACCGCTACGGGTGAATATCGACGCTGCATCAGTCATATTCTGATATAAGTCAGGGTTTATGACGGCACAACGAAAAGATTTTGCTACGCTTATTCGTGATTCTGCAAAGTGGAATAAATTCCAACGCATCAGGCCGGAAAACGTGACGCAAGTCAGATAATTGTCTTCTTTGACTGGACAATCATTCCTTTTATTCCATGTTTCGCTTATCCTAGCTGAAGCGTTTCAGTCGATTAAATGTTCGACAATTAACCAATCAGTCGCAGTTTGCGACAGGTAAGGTTTCCCCGAACGATTTGCTGGATTACTCTGTCTGGCAAATTTGCTCAGGGAAAGCCTTGCAGGAGATCTATGACCGTACGCGTAGCGATAAATGGCTTCGGTCGCATCGGGCGTAATGTGGTTCGTGCTTTGTATGAATCAGGACGCCGGGCGGAAATTACCGTGGTGGCAATCAACGAACTGGCGGATGCTGCGGGCATGGCGCATTTGTTGAAATATGACACCAGTCATGGCCGTTTTGCATGGGAAGTCCGTGAGGAACGTGATCAACTTTTTGTTGGTGATGATGTCATCCGCGTATTGCATGAACGTTCACTGCAATCGCTTCCCTGGCGTGAACTAGGCGTTGATGTGGTTCTCGACTGCACCGGCGTATATGGCACCCGCGAGCATGGCGAAGCGCACCTTGCCGCCGGGGCCAAAAAAGTGCTCTTTTCACATCCTGGCAGTAACGATCTCGACGCGACCGTTGTTTACGGCGTCAATCAGGATCAACTTCGTGCGGAACACCGCATCGTTTCTAACGCTTCCTGTACCACGAATTGCATAATTCCTGTCATCAAATTGTTGGATGATGCGTACGGTATTGAGTCCGGCACTGTGACTACAATTCACTCCGCCATGCACGATCAACAGGTTATCGATGCATACCATCCTGACCTGCGCCGCACCCGGGCAGCCAGCCAATCGATTATTCCGGTCGATACCAAACTGGCCGCGGGTATCACGCGATTTTTCCCGCAGTTTAACGATCGTTTTGAAGCGATTGCGGTGCGTGTGCCAACCATAAATGTGACGGCAATCGATTTAAGCGTGACGGTGAAGAAACCTGTAAAAGCCAATGAAGTCAACCTGTTGCTGCAAAAAGCAGCACAAGATGCATTTCATGGTATAGTTGACTATACGGAATTACCGTTGGTCTCTGTAGATTTTAACCACGATCCGCACAGTGCCATTGTCGATGGCACCCAAACCCGGGTCAGTGGCGCACACCTGATCAAAACGTTGGTCTGGTGCGATAACGAATGGGGCTTTGCTAACCGAATGCTCGACACGACGTTAGCTATGGCTACTGTTGCTTTCAGGTAAGACGCAAGCAGCGTCTGCAAAACTTTTAGAATCAACGAGAGGATTCACCATGTCTGTAATTAAGATGACCGATCTGGATCTTGCTGGGAAACGTGTATTTATCCGTGCGGATCTGAACGTACCAGTAAAAGACGGGAAAGTAACCAGCGACGCGCGTATCCGTGCTTCTCTGCCGACCATCGAACTGGCCCTGAAACAAGGCGCGAAAGTGATGGTAACTTCCCACTTGGGTCGTCCTACCGAAGGCGAGTACAACGAAGAATTCTCTCTGCTGCCGGTTGTTAACTACCTGAAAGACAAACTGTCTAACCCGGTTCGTCTGGTTAAAGATTACCTCGACGGCGTTGACGTTGCTGAAGGTGAACTGGTTGTTCTGGAAAACGTTCGCTTCAACAAAGGCGAGAAGAAAGACGACGAAACCCTGTCCAAAAAATACGCTGCACTGTGTGACGTGTTCGTAATGGACGCATTCGGTACTGCTCACCGCGCGCAGGCTTCTACTCACGGTATCGCCAAATTCGCTGACGTTGCGTGCGCAGGCCCGCTGCTGGCAGCTGAACTGGACGCGCTGGGTAAAGCACTGAAAGAACCTGCTCGCCCGATGGTGGCTATCGTTGGTGGTTCTAAAGTATCTACCAAACTGACCGTTCTGGACTCCCTGTCTAAAATCGCTGACCAGTTGATCGTAGGTGGTGGTATCGCTAACACCTTTATCGCGGCACAAGGCCACGATGTGGGTAAATCCCTGTACGAAGCTGACCTGGTTGACGAAGCAAAACGTCTGCTGACCACCTGCAACATCCCGGTTCCGTCTGATGTTCGCGTAGCGACTGAGTTCTCTGAAACCGCTCCGGCTACTCTGAAATCTGTTAACGATGTGAAAGCTGACGAGCAGATCCTGGATATCGGTGATGCTTCCGCTCAGGAACTGGCTGAAATCCTGAAGAATGCGAAAACCATTCTGTGGAACGGTCCGGTTGGCGTGTTCGAATTCCCGAACTTCCGCAAAGGTACTGAAATCGTGGCTAACGCTATCGCAGACAGCGAAGCGTTCTCCATCGCTGGCGGCGGCGACACTCTGGCAGCAATCGACCTGTTCGGCATTGCTGACAAAATCTCCTACATCTCCACTGGCGGCGGCGCATTCCTCGAATTCGTGGAAGGTAAAGTACTGCCTGCAGTAGCGATGCTCGAAGAGCGCGCTAAGAAGTAAAAAATCACAGGGCAGGGAAACCTGCCCTTGTTGCAGCGCGCTTTTAAAGCACGCACTTTTTCATACTCTAAATAATTCGAGTTGCAGCACAGCAACTTGAGGTATGGCGAGTATAAGGCCCGACGATACAGGACAAGAGACATGTCTAAGATTTTTGATTTCGTAAAACCTGGCGTAATCACTGGTGATGACGTACAGAAAGTTTTCCAGGTAGCAAAAGAAAACAACTTCGCACTGCCAGCAGTAAACTGCGTCGGTACTGACTCCATCAACGCCGTACTGGAAACCGCTGCTAAAGTTAAAGCGCCGGTTATCGTTCAGTTCTCCAACGGTGGTGCTTCCTTTATCGCTGGTAAAGGCGTGAAATCTGACGTTCCGCAGGGTGCTGCTATCCTGGGTGCGATCTCTGGTGCGCATCACGTTCACCAGATGGCTGAACACTATGGTGTTCCGGTGATCCTGCATACCGACCACTGCGCGAAGAAACTGCTGCCGTGGATCGACGGTCTGCTGGACGCGGGTGAAAAACACTTCGCTGCTACCGGTAAGCCGCTGTTCTCTTCTCACATGATCGACCTGTCTGAAGAATCTCTGCAAGAGAACATCGAAATCTGCTCTAAATACCTGGAGCGCATGTCCAAAATCGGCATGACTCTGGAAATCGAACTGGGTTGCACCGGTGGTGAAGAAGACGGCGTGGACAACAGCCACATGGACGCTTCTGCACTGTACACCCAGCCGGAAGACGTTGATTACGCATACACCGAGCTGAGCAAAATCAGCCCGCGCTTCACCATCGCAGCGTCCTTCGGTAACGTACACGGTGTTTACAAGCCGGGTAACGTTGTTCTGACCCCGACCATCCTGCGCGACTCTCAGGAATATGTTTCTAAGAAACACAACCTGCCGCACAACAGCCTGAACTTCGTATTCCACGGCGGTTCCGGTTCTACTGCTCAGGAAATCAAAGACTCCGTAAGCTACGGTGTAGTTAAAATGAACATCGATACCGATACCCAATGGGCAACCTGGGAAGGCGTTCTGAACTACTACAAAGCGAACGAAGCTTACCTGCAGGGCCAGCTGGGCAACCCGAAAGGCGAAGATCAGCCGAACAAGAAATACTACGATCCGCGCGTATGGCTGCGTGCCGGTCAGACTTCGATGATCGCTCGTCTGGAAAAAGCATTCCAGGAACTGAACGCGATCGACGTTCTGTAAGATATTCCTCTCTGCTTATCTCAAGGCCCGCTCTGCGGGTCTTTTTTTCGCCAAAAGCAAAATTGCCTGATGCGCTACGCTTATCAGGCCTACAAGTGTCCTGCAATATATTGAATTTGCAGGTTTTTGTAGGTCGGATAAGGCGTTCACGCCGCATCCGGCATGACAAAGTGCACATTGTCATCTGTCTGAGGCCCGCTCTGCGGACCTTTTTTTCGCCAAAAGCAAAATTGCCTGATGCGCTACGCTTATCAGGCCTACACGTATCCTGCAATATATTGAATTTGCAGGTTTTTGTAGGTCGGATAAGGCGTTCACGCCGCATCCGGCATGACAAAGCGCACGTTGTCATCTGTCTGAGGCCCGCTCTGCGGACCTTTTTTTCGCCAAAAGCAAGGTGATGTACTTAAGAAATCTGTGATCTATTTGGCAAAATTATGCTTTATTGTTTACCCTTGTCAGACTGCCCGTCGTGAGGCGGCGGAGTATGTTTCTCCAATTTAAGTCAGTTGAAAAGGAATATTGAATGGAAGATTTGAAAGTTGTCGATAGCATAAACGGCGCAGGATCCTGGTTGGTAAACAACCAGGCGCTGTTGCTGAGTTATGCTGTAAACATCGTGGCGGCACTCGCGATCATCATCGTTGGTTTGATTATCGCGCGGATGATTTCCAACGCGGTGAATCGCCTGATGATCTCCCGTAACATAGATGCCACCGTTGCTGATTTTCTTTCTGCATTAATCCGTTACGCAATTATCGCCTTTACGTTAATTGCAGCACTGGGCCGCGTGGGCGTACAAACCGCATCGGTCATTGCCGTACTCGGTGCCGCAGGTTTAGCTGTAGGTCTGGCCTTGCAGGGGTCACTATCTAACCTGGCTGCTGGCGTTTTGCTGGTTATGTTCCGCCCGTTCCGTGCAGGAGAATATGTTGACCTCGGCGGCGTTGCCGGTACTGTACAGAGTGTGCAGATTTTCTCCACCACCATGCGTACCGCAGACGGTAAAATTATTGTTATTCCGAACGGTAAAATTATTGCCGGTAATATTATTAACTTCTCTCGTGAGCCGGCGCGCCGTAACGAATTTATTATTGGCGTAGCGTATGATTCTGATATCGATCAGGTTAAGCAGATCCTGACCGATATTATTCAGTCCGAAGATCGTATTTTAAAAGATCGTGAAATTACAGTACGCCTGAACGAACTTGGCGCATCGTCGATTAATTTCGTCGTGCGTGCCTGGAGCAACAGTGGCGATCTGCAAAACGTGTACTGGGATGTGCTGGAACGTATTAAACGTGAATTTGATGCTGCTGGTATCAGCTTCCCGTATCCGCAAATGGATGTGAACTTCAAGCGGGTGAAAGAGAGCAATAGTTAATTATGTAATGAGGGCTTATCAAGGTGATAAGCCCTCATTTTTAACAACTAAAATCAAACTTCATATTTTTAAAGTCCAGCCAGGCATTACCTGCACCGAAATTATACCCACCGAAATACTCTTCAAACTCAATATAATAAGGCGACATTCCGTTTGGTATAGACTGCACGGGCGCCATTGAACCACCGAGATGATTGGGTAGATGTGCACTATGCCACTGGTGAGTTTCACATTTACTTTTTCCCTCTGCATCTTTAGAAAAATAACGAATGGACTGATATTCCGTATTATTTCTTTCTGTGGGGCTAATTCCCGCATTAGGATCAAAAGCGCGCGGCTCGCATGAAATCGCCAGATTGAAAGCCAGCGACTGCTCAGGAATGGTGCCCATTTTACGGTATACAAAATTGCTTTCAGGCGTATCTTTTGGCCTGACGTTAGCCTGAAAATAACTAAAAGCACTGCCGATAGTCAGCCATTCTGGCGTATCTTGCTGGTCGCGATAGTGGTTAGGTATAAGTTCAGGCGGCTCACAAAATGGGCCGTTGAACTCGTGCTGGGTGAGTAAAATCACCGCATAAGAACAGCCTAATATATCTTCCATCCGAAATAGCCGTGGATGTCGTTGCTTTTCTGCCTGCCAGAAAACATAAAGGTCTGGATCTTCAGGTGGGGGGCAGGATTCAAAATTCTCAAACACATCCAATATTTCTTCTGTACATGGTGTTCCGCCATCGTTGTGCTCGGGCGCAACAGCAAAGAAAGATAACGCGACAATCTCTGGCCCATAAATCCGATAATCTTCCGGCAACAGCAGGGTAAATCCATGATTCAATGGGAAACCATTATTTGGATCCAGCGGCCACTGTTCGGGCGTTATGCCTGGCGGTAGGCCAAAGCACCAACCTTGTTGGCGCGGTATATTTTCGTGGATAGGGTAGGGGAGAAGAGTGAGATCATAGGCTTGCATAGTGTTAGTCCTTTACAACGCTAGCAGGAAAGAGAGCCATAACGCCGTTTATGTTATGGGGAATGATGAGATCTTTATCCTAAAATCAGTTACCGAATAGAATTATTTATTTTTTTATTAAAATTATTTATATGCTATTAGCATTATAAATTTTATCTAATAACAATCCCGCGCTATAGTCTCTTTATCAGATAATTAGTTCGGAATGTTAAACGTGTTTTCTTATTATTTTCAAGGCCTTGCACTTGGTGCTGCTATGATTCTGCCGCTTGGTCCGCAAAATGCTTTTGTGATGAATCAGGGCATTCGTCGTCAGTACCACATTATGATTGCTTTGCTCTGCGCGATAAGCGATTTGGTCCTGATTTGCGCCGGGATTTTTGGTGGTAGCGCGTTATTGATGCAGTCACCGTGGTTGCTGGCGCTGGTGACCTGGGGCGGTGTGGCCTTCTTGCTGTGGTATGGCTTTGGTGCTTTTAAAACGGCGATGAGCAGCAATATTGAGCTGGTTAGTGCTGAAGTGATGAAGCAGGGACGTTGGAAAATTATTGCCACTATGCTGGCAGTAACCTGGCTGAATCCACATGTTTACCTGGATACCTTTGTGGTATTAGGCAGCCTGGGCGGACAGCTTGATGTCGAACCAAAACGCTGGTTTGCGCTCGGGACGATCAGTGCCTCTTTCCTGTGGTTTTTTGGTCTGGCGTTATTAGCCGCCTGGCTGGCGCCGCGTTTGCGTACCGCCAAAGCGCAGCGCATTATCAATCTCGTGGTGGGCTGCGTTATGTGGATTATCGCCCTACAACTGGCGAAAGAGGGTGTTGCTCATGCACAAGCCTTGTTCAGTTAGGCGCTATCTGATGGAAAAATAAAACAGAGACGCTAAGCTTGCCTCCAGAGGTCCTGAGTTTTGGGCAAGTCAATTAACACGGAGAGACTAACGTGAAGTTCAAAGTTATCGCCCTGGCGGCATTGATGGGTTTCAGCGGGATGGCTGTGCAGGCCAATGAACTACCGGATGGTCCGCACATTGTCACTTCAGGAACGGCAAGCGTTGATGCGGTGCCAGATATCGCTATTCTTGCTATTGAAGTTAACGTGACGGCGAAGGATGCCGCTTCTGCCAAGAAGCAGGCGGATGAGCGTGTCGCGCAATATATCTCTTTCCTTGAACTCAATCAGATCGCGAAAAAAGATATCAGTTCCGCGAATTTGCGTACCCAGCCAGACTACGATTACCAGGATGGTAAAAGTATCCTGAAAGGCTATCGTGCCGTGAGAACGGTGGAAGTCACGCTTCGTCAGTTAGACAAACTGAATTCCTTGCTGGATGGCGCGCTGAAGGCCGGACTCAACGAAATTCGTTCTGTGTCGTTGGGCGTGGCACAGCCAGATGCCTATAAAGACAAAGCGCGTAAGGCTGCGATTGATAACGCGATTCATCAGGCTCAGGAGCTGGCGAACGGCTTTAATCGCA
Organism: Escherichia sp. E10V5; assembly: GCF_004212315.1. Taxonomy (NCBI): domain Bacteria; kingdom Pseudomonadati; phylum Pseudomonadota; class Gammaproteobacteria; order Enterobacterales; family Enterobacteriaceae; genus Escherichia; species Escherichia sp. E10V5. The sequence goes on along the minus strand of NZ_RHJM01000002.1, from coordinate 230,755 downwards.
AACTGGGGCCGGTATATAGCGTGCGCTACCATGTTTCCAATTATCAGCCCAGCCCAATGGTACGCATGATGAAAGCCGATGCCGCGCCGGTTTCCGCCCAGGAAACTTACGAGCAGGCTGCTATTCAGTTTGATGATCAGGTCGATGTGGTCTTCCAGTTAGAACCAGTGGATCAACAACCCGCTAAAACACCTGCCGCACAATAATACCTGTAGCCCGACTCATTTGTCGGGCTAATGTCTTTATCTGATATCGCCTCTTTTTTCTGTAATTTTCTGTAAAACCATGACGTAGACACCTATCTTTGCTTGCGATTTCATTAAGGATTAACTTACTGAAACGGTTAAGCGGACAGGGATGTTTGGAGGAAGCGGCGATGGATATTTTTATTTCGAAAAAGATGCGCAATTTTATTTTATTAGCGCAAACCAATAATATTGCCCGAGCGGCAGAAAAGTTACATATGACTGCTTCACCGTTCGGCAAAAGTATTGCCGCGCTAGAGGAGCAAATTGGTTATACATTATTTACCCGTAAAGATAATAACATCAGCCTTAATAAAGCCGGGCAGGAGCTTTATCAAAAGCTTTTCCCGGTTTACCAACGGCTTTCTGCGATCGATAATGAAATTCATAATTCTGGACGTCGTTCTCGTGAAATTGTGATAGGTATCGATAATACCTATCCGACGATTATTTTTGATCAGTTAATTAGCCTGGGTGATAAGTATGAAGGCGTGACGGCCCAGCCGGTTGAATTCAGCGAAAATGAGGTTATCGACAATCTCTTCTATCGTCAGCTTGATTTTATTATCTCTCCGCAGCATGTTTCCGCTCGTGTACACGGGTTGGATAATCTAACAATGAGTGAACTGCCGCCGCTGCGACTGGGGTTTCTCGTTTCTCGCCGTTATGAAGAGCGTCAGGAGCAGGAGTTGTTACAGGAGTTGCCCTGGTTACAGATGCGCTTTCAAAACCGTGCTAATTATGAAGCGATGATTGATGCGAACATGCGCCCTTGTGGGATCAATCCAACAATTATTTATCGCCCATACAGTTTTATGGCCAAAATCAGCGCCGTTGAGCACGGACATTTTCTTACGGTGATCCCACATTTTGCATGGCGGCTGGTGAACCCAGCTACGTTGAAATATTTTGATGCACCGCATACGCCAATGTATATGCAGGAATACCTTTATTCACTGAAAAATCATCGCTATACCGCCACGCTGCTACAGCAAATTGCTGAAGATCGTGACGGTACGAGCGATTAACCTAGCATTGAGCCCGTTTCGATCAAATTGCGATGCAGATCGAAAACGTGGCTAAGATCGTGGTGAATATGCCCGCCGGGTGCATTCTCCAGATAGCGATGCAGATAGTCACGGTACATCGGATGTGCGCAGTTATCGATGATAGTGCGCGCGCGCTGAAGTGGGGAGAGGCCACGTAAGTCGGCGATCCCTTGTTCTGTGATGATCACTTTCACGCTGTGTTCGCTGTGATCAACATGGCTGCACATAGGCACGATGGTTGAGATCTTGCCTTCTTTAGCAATCGACGGTGCCATAAAGATCGACAGATACGCGTTGCGTTCAAAATCACCGCTACCGCCGATACCATTCATTAAATTAACGCCGACGACGTGCGTGGAGTTGGCGTGTCCGTAAATATCAAACTCGAGGCCGACATTCAGAGCGATAACACCAAGGCGGCGGATAATTTCTGGGTTATTGGAAATTTCTTGCGGACGTAACACAATGCGACTGGCGAAGTAATCCATATTGGCGTAAATCTTGCGCAGTGAATCGGCAGAAATTGTCAGACTGGAGGCGCTGGCCCCGGTAATTTTGCCGGTTTCCAGAAGATGAACCACAGACTCCTGTAGCACTTCCGAATACATCATAAACGGAGGAATTTCCGGGTTTTCCCCCAGACGCGCCATTACCGCATTATTGATGTTGCCTACCCCGCTTTGCAGTGGCAGAAATTCCCGTGGAATACGCCCCTGCGCCATTTCACGCAACAAGAAGGTGACCACATTGTCGGCGATTTGCTGGCACACAGGATTTTGTTTATCCAGCGAGTTACCTGCATCAGGTAAGTTAGTTTCCACGACGGCGACAATTTTTTTCGGATCGATTTGTACATAGCGGGTACCGACGCGATCCATCGCATGGAAGATCGACACGCTATTGCGCCGCGGTGGTGCGCCAGGAGTCACAATATCTGCCAGTTCTGCAACGCGCGGATCGTGATAATGATTGAGTTCAATGATCACTTTCTTTGCGTGCAGCAACCAGGTCGGGGCATTACCGATCCCACTGGTTAACCAGACGCGACCATCCGGAGCGAGGGCTGAGGCTTCAATTACCGCAACATCGATGTCGCCGAAAAAGCCGTAGTTGACCATTTGCGCAACTTCGCTCAAATGCAGATCAACAAAACTAACCGATCCCTGATTGATCTTTTTACGCAATCCCAATGATGTCTGGTATGGCGCGCGCCATGAAACGGCGTCAGCTTCAGAGAGTATGTCATCGGCGGCGGCGCTAATCGACGCTCCGGTCAGCAGGCGAATTTGATACGGTTTTTTCGCCTCATGTTGTTCATTGGCGCGACGGGCAATGGCAACAGGAAGAGCCTTGGGCGAACCCGCAGGGGTAAAACCACTGAATGCCACCATATCGTTGTGCTGGATAATTTCCGCCGCTTCATCGGCGGTCATCCTTGTCCGGGTAATATTCATCCTTTGCTCCTTAGTTCGTGGATCATTAATGACCGACGAAATTAGGTTTACGTTTTTCCAGGAAGGCGTTCATACCTTCCTGATAATCTTCGCTGTCATAAACCGCCCGGCGCATCCCTTGAATACGCTCAAATTCATCTGAATTCATAGTGTGCGCTTCACCCAACACGCGCAGCTCTTCCTTGATTACTGCAATGGCTAACGGTGCTTTTTCGGAAATGTGGTGAGCCGTTTGTAAGGTGAAATCTTCAAGTTCATCGGCCTCAACAACGTGGTTAAGAATGCCAACAGCCAGCGCGCGTTGGGCGGTGATTGGCGAAGCGGTAAAAATCAGCTCTTTGACAATGTGGAAGCCCGCGTCGCGAGTCAGGTTGTGGATCCCCACCAGGTTATACGGTACGCCCAGGTTGACTGGCGTCATTGAGAAGGTAGAGGTACTGGCGGCGATGATCAGATCAGAGCTCATGATCATTTCAAATGCGCCACCCCAGACGCTACCTTCGACCATCGAAATTACTGGTTTAGGGCATTTTTGGATCACGCGGGTAATTTGACGTAGCGGATCATCGTAAGAGAGCGGATCGCGACCTCCTGACGGCAACTCATGAATGTCGTGACCTGCGGAAAAGACTTTGGAACCACTTGGGGCACGCAGAATGATGCAGCGGATTTCTGGACGATTGAGATCGTTTAATGCCTGAATCAGGTCATCAATAAAGACTTTACTTAACGCATTGAGTTTGCGGGCATAGTTAAACTCAATGACCGCCACTTTGTTGATGATGGCTACATTAACATACTGATAAGACATAAAAATTCCCTTAATTAAAATATTGAGTCTGGATAAAATCACTGAGCTGCCGCAAACCTGTGCGTGGCGAGAGCATATTATTTTTGACCGCTAGTAGCGTTTGGCTGTAATAGCGATCGAAATCTTCATTAGTGAACAGGTGGCGTAGCACTTCTTCTTCGGTCTGTTTACGCAGCCATTCCACCGATTGTTGTTGCCGCACCTGTTGTAAACGACCGCTGGTAGTCAGTGCGGTTTTGAAATCGATAATTGCGCGCCAAATTTCATCGATGCCGCATTTTTCCAGTGCACTACAGGTGAGGACCTGGGGCTGCCATTCGTCATATTTGCGGCGCAAAATATGCAGAGCGCTTTCGTACATATGGCGGGTAATGGCGACATTGGTGTGGTTATCACCATCATCTTTGTTGATGACAATCAGATCCGCCATCTCCATCAAACCCTTTTTAATGCCCTGGAGATCATCGCCACCACCGGCAATTTGCAGCGAGATAAAGCAGTCCACCATGCGGGCGACTTCCGTTTCTGACTGCCCGACGCCGACGGTTTCAACGATCACCACGTCATAACCCGCCGCTTCACATAACAGCATTAACTCCCGCGCCCGCTGGCTGGCGCCGCCAAGGTGACCAGATGACGGAACCGGGCGAATAAACGCTGCATCGGCACGCGCCAGTTCGGTCATGCGAGTCTTATCCCCAAGGATGCTGCCACCGGTCACTGGGCTGCTGGGATCGACGGCAATCACCGCGACTTTCAGCCCCTGGCGGATCAGCAACATACCGAAGGCTTCAAGAAAGGTACTTTTTCCTGCTCCTGGCGTGCCGGTAACGCCCAGTCGCAGGGCGTTACCACAAAACGGCATGATGGCATCAAGCAGTTGAGTGCTGAGTGCCTGATGGCGAGGGTGACGGCTCTCAACCAGCGTCATGGCCTGGGCGAGCGTGGCTCGCTCACCCAGACGTAGGCGTCGAATGCTGTCTGCCAGCGTGGCTTCGTTAATCATGATGTTGGCTAATCCGGTTCAGCACATCACGCACGCTGTCGAGCATGGGAGTACCAGGACCGTAAATCGCCGCCACGCCACGCTCTTGCAGGAAGGCATAATCTTGCGGCGGAATAACGCCACCGGCGACCACGCAAATATCTTCGCGCCCCCATTTTTTCAGGGCTTCAACCAGTTCCGGGATCAGCGTTTTATGTCCTGCTGCAAGCGAGGATGCGCCCACCACATGAACGTCGTTTTCCACTGCCAGGCGGGCGATCTCTTCCGGCGTGGAGAACATGGGACTCAAATCAACGTCGAAACCAAGATCGGAATAGGCGCTGGCAATGACTTTCGCTCCGCGATCGTGTCCATCTTGTCCCATTTTGGCGATCAGAATGCGCGGGCGACGACCATTGTCGGCAAGGAACAGCTCCGTTTGCGCAACAATGGCATCAAACTCGAAGGCTGATTTTTCCGACTGATGATAGCTTTGCGCAATGACGCCGGTAACACACTGGCTCGGTACCAGATAACGGTCAAAAGCGGCTTCCAGCGCATCGGATATTTCACCCAGCGTCGCGCGAACGCGAGCCGCATTAACAGCGGCAGCCAGCAGGTTTTCGTTATGCTGTGCAGCGTGAGTCAGAGCGTTCAACGCGGCGGTTACGGCGGTATCATCACGGGTGGCGCGAATGCGTTCCAGCGAAGCAATTTGCTCGTTACGCACCATCACGTTGTCGATTTCAAGGACATCAGTTTCATCTTCGTGATCCAGTTTGTACTTGTTGACGCCGACGATCACGCGTTTGCCCTGGTCGATCAACGACTGTTCACGAGCAGACGCTTCTTCGATCATCCTTTTTGGCAGACCTGCTTCGATCGCCTTCGCCATGCCTCCGGCTTCGTCGATCTGATCAATGATGGCTCTGGCCTGTTTCACGATCTGATCGGTTAGTGACTCAACGTAATAAGAACCGGCCAGCGGATCGACGGTGCGACAGAGTTCTGACTCTTCCTGAATAATGATCTGGGTGTTACGGGCAATACGTGCCGAAAAATCGGTCGGCAAACCAAGCGCTTCATCAAAGGCATTTGTATGCAGCGACTGGGTTCCGCCAAGGGTAGCTGCCAATGCTTCAATGGTGGTGCGGATAACGTTGTTATACGGATCCTGTTCGGTGAGACTCCAGCCGGAGGTTTGACAGTGGGTGCGTAGCGCCAGCGATTTCGGATCTTTAGCACCAAACCCGCTTACTGCTTCGCTCCAGAGATAGCGTGCGGCGCGCAGCATGGCGACGTTCATAAACAGGTCCATGCCGATACCAAAGAAGAACGACAGGCGCGGGGCGAAGTCATCAATTTTTAAGCCAGCAGAGAGAGCTGCTTTGATGTACTCAATCCCATCGGCGAGAGTAAACGCCACCTGTTGCACACAGTTCGCACCGGCTTCGCCCATGTGGTAGCCGCTGATGCTAATGGTATTGAAGCGCGGCATATTGCCGGAACACCAGGCGATAATGTCAGCGATAATGCGCATAGAAGGTTTCGGTGGGTAAATATAGGTATTGCGGCAGAGGTACTCTTTGAGGATATCGTTCTGAATTGTACCCGTCAGTTTATCGGGGGGAACGCCTTGCTCTTCTGCCGCCACGATATAAAAGGCCAGCACTGGCAGGACTGCGCCGTTCATGGTCATCGAAACCGACATTTTATCCAGCGGGATTTGGTCGAAGAGCACTTTCATATCTTCTACGGTGTCGATAGCGACGCCCGCTTTGCCAACATCGCCCGCCACGCGCGGGTTATCGGAGTCGTAGCCACGGTGGGTGGCAAGGTCAAACGCCACGGAAAGACCTTTTTGCCCGGCAGCCAGGTTACGGCGATAAAAAGCGTTGGACTCTTTGGCGGTCGAGAAACCGGCATACTGACGGATGGTCCACGGTTGGGCGGTATACATGGTGGCGCGGGGACCACGAACGTAAGGCGGCAAGCCAGGAAGGGTACCGGTCACTTCCAGATTGTCGAGATCGGCTTCGGTATACAGTGGCTTGATGGCGATCCCTTCCGCCGTTTGCTGAACCAGTGAGTCGACGGTTTTCTCCCGACGGCTCAACTCCTTGTTGGCAAGCTGTTGCCACTCTTGCACGTTTGACATTATTTGCTCCATAAAACGCAATAAAAATGAGGGTGTTTGCGCTTACGGTGAGCTTTTTATACGGGTTTGTCGCCAGCAAAAAAAATGGAATGGGGCGTCGTTTTTTGCCGTGTGAGATTTGTCTGTTTTGCGACGTTATTCAAAGAATAAAAAAGAAAAAAAGAAAAACGCCTGATATGTGCTATCAGGCGTTAACTGATTGATTAATCCTGACGAAGCACTTTGTGACCATAGTCGAGCAAAGCATCAGTGACTTTACGCATCATGCGGCTTTCTGGGGCAAAGCGATGCCAGTAAAGCATTCGCCGTTGGAACAGCCCGGGCGTCAGATCAATCAACTCTCCGCTGGCCAATTCTTTTTCAATTTGCAGGTGTGGGATCATACAGCAGGTTGTACCCTGGCGAGCGAGCTGCACGAAGGCTTCGGACGAGTTAACGATATGGCACGGTACGCTACCTGGCGGCAGATCGAAGTTTTGCTGCAAAAATGCCTGGTGCATATCGTCAAGATGGTCAAACGCGACTACTGGTGCTTTGAGCAGCGCAGAACGACTTACTCCGTTGGGGAAGTATTTCTCGGCAAACGGTTTGGAGCTGACGAACAGATAGTCGAGCGCGCCAAGTTTATCGACCAGGCAACTGGGCAGCGCCTGATGTTGAATACTCACCGCGCCGACCACTTCACCTCGACGCAGACGCTCCTGGGTGCGAGTTTCATCTTCCACCTGTAAGTTCAGGCGAATAGGCGAATCAGCCAGTACAGGAGCCAGTGCCGGAAGCAACCAGGTTGCCAGACTGTCGGCGTTGACTGCCAGCGAGAGCAGTAGTGGGGTGGAACCGGTTTGTTCATCGCCCAGCCACTCTTCTTCCAGCAGCTCGACCTGGCGAAGCAGTGCCAGTAATTTTTGCCCTTGTTCTGTCGGGCGCGGGGGAACCGTTCGCACTAACAGCGGCTGCCCGAACATATTTTCCAGCTGCTTAATGCGCTGTGAGACGGCTGATTGCGTAATGCACAATTTCTGTGCCGCGCGCTCAAATCCTCGTTCACGTATCACCGCATCCAGTGCCTGTAATGTCCTGTAGTCCGGGCGTTTCATTGCTTTAACCTGCTCCTCAAATTTTCTTATGCCGAACTATGACATAATTTTGCTTTGGGTACAGAGCATTTAACGTATGCAAAAGCAGTCATAATGGAAATTTTGGTTGGCTTTATCGTGCTTTTTTAGTCTTTGTGAGGCGCGAAACCCGCAATGGATATTATTCATATTCGTCATATTATCAAGCCCCTGGCTTACCAGGGCAAAAGAGGATGTCCGGTGTTACCTGTTATTTCATGGATAAATGCGTCGCCGACTTGCTGACGGGGTCCGGGTCGCTTTTTTTGTATATAATGCGTGTGAAATTTCATACCACAGGCGAAACGATCATGACGCAGGATGAATTGAAAAAAGCAGTAGGATGGGCGGCACTTCAGTATGTTCAGCCCGGTACCATTGTTGGCGTAGGTACAGGTTCCACCGCCGCACACTTTATTGATGCGCTCGGCACGATGAAAGATCAGATTGAAGGGGCAGTTTCCAGCTCGGATGCATCCACTGAAAAACTGAAGAGCCTCGGCATTCACGTTTTTGATCTCAATGAAGTAGACAGCCTCGGCATCTACGTTGATGGCGCAGATGAAATCAATGGCCACATGCAAATGATCAAAGGCGGCGGCGCGGCGCTGACCCGTGAAAAAATCATTGCTTCGGTTGCAGAAAAATTTATCTGTATTGCAGACGCTTCCAAGCAGGTTGATATTCTGGGTAAATTCCCGCTGCCAGTAGAAGTTATCCCGATGGCACGTAGTGCAGTGGCGCGCCAGCTGGTGAAACTGGGCGGTCGTCCGGAATACCGTCAGGGCGTGGTGACCGATAATGGCAACGTGATCCTCGACGTCCACGGCATGGAAATCCTTGACCCGATAGCGATGGAAAACGCCATAAATGCGATTCCTGGCGTGGTGACTGTTGGCTTGTTTGCTAACCGTGGCGCGGACGTTGCGCTGATTGGCACACCTGACGGTGTCAAAACCATTGTGAAATGATCTGACGGGGGAACCTCCCCCGTTAAAAAAATTCTCTTCATTAAATTTGGTGACATGTGTCACGTTTTTACTTGGCTGTTGCTGATTGCTCTAAATAAATCCTCTAAACCAGCATATTCATCCAAGAAATACCTTTGCGTGATATTTCCTCAACATCGCGACGCAAACGTTCATATTGCCGCAATATTTTTTTTTGATATGTTGAAAGGCGGACGCAAATCCGCACACAACATTTCAAAAACAGGATTGGGTAAATGGCAAAGGTATCGCTGGAGAAAGACAAGATTAAGTTTCTGCTGGTAGAAGGCGTGCATCAAAAGGCGCTCGAAAGCCTTCGCGCGGCAGGTTACACCAACATCGAATTTCACAAAGGCGCGCTGGATGATGAACAATTAAAAGAATCCATCCGCGATGCCCACTTCATCGGCTTGCGATCCCGTACCCATCTGACCGAAGACGTGATCAACGCTGCTGAAAAACTGGTCGCTATTGGCTGTTTCTGCATTGGGACCAACCAGGTTGATTTGAATGCTGCGGCAAAACGCGGGATCCCGGTATTTAATGCCCCGTTTTCAAATACGCGTTCCGTTGCTGAGCTGGTGATTGGCGAACTTCTGCTGCTATTACGCGGAGTGCCGGAAGCCAACGCCAAAGCGCACCGTGGCGTATGGAACAAGCTGGCCGCAGGTTCTTTTGAAGCGCGCGGCAAAAAGCTGGGCATTATTGGTTATGGTCATATTGGTACGCAACTGGGCATTCTGGCAGAATCGCTGGGGATGTATGTTTACTTCTATGATATTGAAAACAAACTGCCGTTGGGCAACGCCACTCAGGTGCAACATCTTTCCGACCTGCTGAATATGAGCGATGTAGTGAGTCTGCATGTGCCAGAGAATGCGTCTACCAAAAATATGATGGGCGCGAAAGAGATCTCGCTGATGAAGCCGGGCTCGCTACTGATTAACGCTTCGCGCGGAACGGTGGTTGATATTCCGGCGCTGTGTGACGCGCTGGCGAGCAAACATCTGGCAGGGGCCGCAATCGACGTGTTCCCGACGGAACCGGCGACTAACAGCGATCCATTTACCTCTCCGCTGTGCGAATTCGACAATGTTCTGCTGACGCCACACATTGGCGGTTCGACTCAGGAAGCACAGGAGAATATCGGCCTGGAAGTTGCGGGCAAATTAATCAAGTACTCTGACAATGGCTCAACGCTCTCTGCGGTGAACTTCCCGGAAGTCTCTCTGCCACTGCACGGTGGGCGTCGTCTGATGCACATCCACGAAAACCGTCCGGGCGTGCTGACTGCGCTGAACAAAATATTTGCCGAGCAGGGCGTCAACATTGCCGCGCAATATCTGCAAACTTCTGCCCAGATGGGTTACGTCGTTATTGATATTGAAGCTGACGAAGACGTTGCCGAAAAAGCTCTGCAGGCTATGAAAGCTATTCCGGGTACCATTCGCGCCCGTCTGCTGTACTAATTCCCCTTCTTTGACAATCAACGGGCAGGTCACTGACTTGCCCGTTTTTTTATCCCTTTTACCGCGCTAATTACGGCATTTGCATCGCTGTGTAATCGCCTTTGCGAGCCTGCTCGAAGAAATAAATTAAAGCCAGATCAATGCGTTGTGTTTATTCAAAGAGGATTTACGATGACGGGGCAGCACAGGGCTGTAACGGTAAAGCCCTCACCGAAGCGAGGGCTTAAAGGAGAAGGGTTATGATGCGACTTGTCATCATACTGATTGTACTGTTACTGATAAGTTTGCCAGCTTATTAACAGTCAGTCTCAGGGGAGGAGCAATCCTCCCTTACCCTTACTCACTAAATTAGGTTAAAGAATCAACGATGTCAATCAGGGCGATGCAGGTGTGTCGCTCTCACCACTCCCAGATTTTCGATGGCGTAACCACTGCAGGCAGCGGGACGTCCCATTCTTCTACGGGGAGTTTTTCCACCAACTGGCAATCATGGGCATAACCTATTGGCTGCATGTTGTAGTGCTGCCAGTTTTGCAATGTCCGATCATAAAATCCACCGCCCATTCCCAGCCGTTGACTGAACTCATCAAAGGCGACCAGCGGCGTTATCAGGACGTCTAATCGGGAAAGGGGTAGCACGTCACGCACGTCCAGTTTTGGCTCGTGGATCTTCAACCTGTTCATCACCAGTTCACTCTTAGGATGGTAATTCAGGAACAGTAAATTACCGGCACTAAAGGGATGCAAAACGGGAAGATACACGCGCTTACCTGCGCGCCAGAGTTGCTCTATGAGCGGCTGGGTGTCGAGTTCACCATCAAAAGAGAGGAATACAGCGACCGTATGCGCCATCACAACAGGGGGATAACTCATCATCCGCATGGCAGCCTGCTGGCCCATTTCACGTTGTTGTTCCGGCGTTAACGCACGACGACGTTGCCGAATCATTTTGCGGATTTCTTGTCGGGATAATGTCAGTGGGAGCTCTGGTAGTTGCGTCATGGCTGGTGCCAGATAAGAAGGGAATCTCCGAGATGCCGCCGCAGGCTGTAACCCTTGAACCCTTGGTTCAAGGTGAATGTGTCGTCGCAGTTTTAAGGCTTCTCGGACGGACCGAGCATGCTCACCAACCACGGAGCGCCACATTCTTGTGGTATGAAATATCGGCTCAGGGGACTGGCCCGCTTGCGAACATCTCAGAGAAATTTTGTCTTCACGGTTACTCTACCACAGTAAACCGGAAAGTGTCATTCAAAGTTTTGGTTCGTTTTTTCGGTGATGCGACCTTGTTCAAGTAACGCTTGTTCGATGGTCTGTTGCAGCATCCGAATACGCTGTTCCATACTTGCCGCGTAGTCACGAGTCTTCGCTTTTTCTTGCGCTAACTCGTAGCTGATATTCAATGCGGCAATGAAAACCAACTGTTCAGTATTTGTGACTCTAGTGCGTTCTTTCAGATCTTGCAACCGTTGGTTCAGATCGTCCGCAGCCTGATTCAACGCATCCCTTTGGTCAGGCGGGCAGTTCACACGCAGTGAACGGCCAAAAATTTGGATATCGACGGGTTGTGCAGACATGCCACCTTCCTGCTGATTGACTGCGCTGCCTTCGCCTTCAGACCTTTGGTCTGCGAAGGGGCGAAACTATAGCTACCCTGGTGCAATGAGACAAGCCCTTTTCTGGTCCACCAGGGTCCAAAGTGATAGCATATCATGAATCTTCCTCCCTTTGATGCCGAATGCTTATGTCAATACAGAACGAAATGCCTGGTTACAATGAAATGAACCAGTATCTGAACCAACAAGGGACAGGTCTGACCCCTGCTGAGATGCATGGTTTAATCAGTGGGATGATATGTGGCGGTAATGATGACAGCTCCTGGCTGCCGCTGCTTCACGACCTGACGAACGAAGGTATGGCTTTCGGGCATGAACTTGCCCAGGCATTGCGCAAAATGCACTCTGCCACCAGTGATGCCTTGCAAGATGACGGCTTCCTTTTTCAGCTTTATCTGCCTGATGGCGATGGCGTTAGCGTTTTCGATCGCGCTGATGCGTTGGCAGGCTGGGTAAATCACTTCCTGCTCGGTCTTGGCGTCACTCAGCCGAAGCTGGATAAAGTGACTGGCGAAACTGGTGAAGCCATTGACGATCTGCGTAACATCGCGCAACTGGGCTACGACGAAGACGAAGATCAAGAAGAGCTGGAAATGTCGCTTGAAGAGATCATCGAGTACGTCCGTGTTGCCGCGCTGTTATGCCACGACACCTTTACTCATCCGCAACCGACCGCACCAGAAGTACAAAAACCAACTCTACACTAAAAACAAAAAACGTAAGGAGAGTGTTATGAGTGAGATATCTCAGCAGGAATTTCAGCGCCGCCGTCAGGCCCTGGTGGAGCAAATGCAACCCGGCAGCGCCGCGCTGATATTTGCGGCACCAGAAGTGACCCGAAGCGCCGACAGCGAATACCCCTATCGTCAGAACAGCGACTTCTGGTACTTCACCGGCTTTAATGAACCGGAAGCGGTGCTGGTGCTGATTAAAAGCGATGACACTCATAACCACAGCGTTTTGTTTAACCGCGTGCGCGACCTGACGGCGGAGATCTGGTTTGGCCGTCGTTTAGGTCAGGATGCCGCGCCAGAGAAACTGGGCGTTGATCGCGCTCTGGCGTTCAGTGAAATTAATCAGCAACTTTATCAACTGCTTAATGGTCTGGATGTGGTTTACCACGCCCAGGGCGAATATGCATATGCTGATGAAATCGTGAATAGTGCGCTGGAAAAACTGCGTAAAGGCTCGCGGCAAAATCTCACCGCGCCAGCAACGATGATCGACTGGCGTCCCATTGTTCATGAAATGCGCCTGTTCAAATCGCCGGAAGAGATTGCCGTACTTCGCCGCGCGGGTGAAATCACCGCACTGGCGCATACCCGGGCGATGGAAAAATGCCGTCCGGGGATGTTCGAGTACCATCTGGAAGGCGAAATTCACCATGAATTCAACCGTCACGGTGCGCGCTATCCTTCCTATAACACCATTGTCGGTAGCGGTGAAAATGGCTGCATTTTGCACTACACCGAAAACGAGTGTGAACTGCGTGACGGCGACCTGGTGTTGATTGACGCAGGTTGTGAATATAAAGGTTACGCGGGCGACATCACCCGTACCTTCCCGGTCAATGGCAAATTCACCCAGGCCCAGCGTGAAATCTACGACATTGTGCTGGAATCTCTTGAAACCAGCCTGCGCCTGTATCGTCCGGGAACTTCCATTCAGGAAGTCACCGGTGAAGTTGTGCGCATCATGATTAGCGGCCTGGTAAAACTCGGTATTCTGAAAGGTGATGTTGATGAACTGATCGCTCAGAACGCCCATCGTCCTTTCTTTATGCATGGCCTGAGCCACTGGTTAGGTCTGGATGTCCATGACGTTGGCGTTTATGGCCAGGATCGCTCGCGCATTCTGGAACCGGGCATGGTACTGACCGTAGAGCCAGGGCTGTATATTGCGCCGGATGCAGAAGTGCCAGAACAGTATCGCGGTATCGGCATTCGTATTGAAGACGACATTGTGATTACCGAAAACGGCAACGAAAACCTCACCGCCAGCGTGGTGAAAAAGCCGGAAGAAATCGAAGCATTGATGGCAGCTGCGAGAAAGCAATGAGCGTAATCATCGTCGGTGGCGGCATGGCTGGCGCGACGCTGGCGCTGGCTATTTCCCGGTTAAGTCACGGGACGCTGTCGGTACATTTAATTGAAGCGACCGCGCCAGAGTCTCATGCTCATCCGGGCTTTGATGGACGGGCTATTGCGCTGGCGGCGGGCACCTGTCAGCAACTGGCGCGCATCGGCGTCTGGCAATCTCTGGCTGATTGCGCAACCGCCATCACCACCGTGCATGTCAGCGATCGTGGTCATGCCGGATTCGTCACCCTCGCCGCAGAAGATTACCAACTGGCGGCGCTGGGGCAGGTTGTCGAATTGCACAATGTCGGGCAACGGCTGTTTGCGCTGTTGCGCAAAGCGCCTGGCGTAACGCTGCATTGCCCGGATCGCATTGCTAATGTTGTTCGTACCCCAGCTAACGTTGAAGTGACGCTGGAGAGTGGCGAGACGCTGACGGGCCGCGTGCTGGTGGCGGCTGACGGTACGCATTCCTCGTTAGCTACTACCTGTGGCGTTGACTGGCAGCAGGAGCCCTACGAACAACTGGCTGTGATTGCGAACGTTGCAACTTCCATTGCGCATGAAGGGCGCGCTTTTGAACGCTTTACGCAACATGGCCCGCTGGCGATGTTGCCGATGTCTGAAGGACGCTGTTCGCTGGTCTGGTGTCATCCACTGGAACGGCGCGAAGAAGTGTTGGCGTGGAGCGACGAGAAGTTTTGCCGTGAACTCCAGTCGGCCTTTGGCTGGCGACTGGGGCAAATTACCCACGCCGGTAAACGCAGTGCTTATCCGCTGGCGTTAACCCGCGCCGCCAGACCGATTACCCATCGCACCGTGCTGGTGGGCAATGCGGCACAAACCCTGCACCCGATTGCCGGGCAAGGATTTAACCTCGGTATGCGTGATGTCATGAGCCTTGCGGAAACCCTGACTCAGGCGCAGGAGCGCGCAGAAGACATGGGTGATTACGGTGTATTATGCCGTTATCAGCAGCGTCGACAGAGCGATCGTGAAGCAACCATCGGCGTCACGGACAGTCTGGTACATCTTTTTGCCAACCGTTGGGCGCCGTTGGTTGTCGGGCGCAACATCGGGCTGATGACGATGGAATTATTCACCCCGGCACGCGATGTGCTGGCGCAGCGCACCCTCGGTTGGGGGGCGCGTTGAAGGCGGTTTTAAGGAATAAACAATGCAAAGTGTTGATGTAGCCATTGTTGGCGGCGGCATGGTGGGGCTGGCGGTTGCCTGCGGCTTACAGGGGAGCGGCTTACGCGTTGCCGTACTGGAGCAGCGCATACCGGAACCTCTGGCGGCGGATGCACCACCACAACTGCGCGTTTCGGCTATCAATGCCGCCAGCGAAAAATTACTCACCCGTCTTGGCGTCTGGCAGGACATCCTCTCTCGCAGAGCCAGCTGTTATCACGGTATGGAAGTGTGGGATAAAGACAGTTTTGGTCACATTTCGTTTGACGATCAAAGCATGGGTTATAGCCATCTTGGGCATATCGTTGAAAACTCAGTGATTCACTACGCGCTGTGGAACAAAGCGCTGCAGTCGTCAGATATCACCCTGCTGGCCCCCGCAGAATTACAACAGGTCGCCTGGGGGGAAAACGAAACCTTCCTGACGCTGAAAGATGGCAGCATGTTAACGGCGCGTCTGGTAATTGGTGCGGACGGCGCTAATTCCTGGTTGCGCAACAAGGCCGATATTCCGCTGACTTTCTGGGATTATCAGCATCACGCGCTGGTGGCGACCATTCGCACGGAAGAACCGCATGATGCGGTGGCGCGGCAGGTTTTCCATGGCGAAGGCATTCTGGCCTTTTTACCACTTAGCGATCCGCATCTTTGCTCGATTGTCTGGTCACTGTCGCCAGAGGAAGCGCAGCGGATGCAGCAGGCAGGGGAAGACGAATTTAATCGCGCGTTAAATATCGCTTTTGATAATCGACTGGGCTTATGCAAGGTTGAGAGCGAGCGTCAGGTGTTCCCGCTGACGGGGCGTTATGCGCGCCAGTTTGCCGCGCACCGTCTGGTGCTGGTGGGCGACGCCGCGCATACCATCCACCCGCTGGCGGGGCAGGGGGTAAATCTCGGCTTTATGGATGCTGCAGAGCTGATTGCTGAACTGAAACGACTGCATCGTCAGGGTAAAGACATCGGGCAGTACATTTACCTGCGTCGCTATGAGCGTAGCCGCAAGCACAGCGCGGCGCTGATGCTGGCAGGTATGCAAGGATTCCGCGATCTGTTTTCTGGAGCTAATCCAGCGAAAAAACTGCTGCGTGATATTGGTCTGAAACTGGCCGACACGCTTCCTGGCGTTAAACCGCAACTTATTCGTCAGGCAATGGGATTAAACGATTTGCCTGAATGGCTGCGTTAAAAATTTCTCCTCTTTTGTTTATTTGATACCCATCACACTTTCATCTCCCGGTTTTTCGCCGGGAGATTTTCCTCATTTGAAATAAACTAATTTCACCCGTAATTTCGCATTATATTTTCTAATGTCGTGAATTTTTGATTTAGCGATTTTTGACAATTTTTTAGTTCTTAATATCGCTTTATTCAAAACTGTTTTATTAACTCGTTATGTTTGTTTGCGTGTGTCGCGTTATTTGGTTTTTTGTCCTGTTGTCATTTTTGAGATTTTTAACCATAAGCTAATGTGATGATCAATTTTTCCTTATGGTTAACCGTCTGTTTCGGTGGTAAGTTCAGGGAAAAGAGAACGATTGCGTTGGGGACCGGGAGTGGCTCCAGTGCTGGGTTTCGTGGTGACAATTTCACCACGAAAAGTTGTCAGCCCCGCTTATTCAATGAGGACAAGATGGCACAACAGACTCCTTTGTACGAACAACACACGCTTTGCGGCGCTCGCATGGTGGATTTCCACGGCTGGATGATGCCGCTGCATTACGGTTCGCAAATCGACGAACATCATGCGGTACGTACCGATGCCGGAATGTTTGATGTGTCGCATATGACCATCGTCGATCTCCGCGGCAGCCGCACCCGGGAGTTTCTGCGTTATCTGCTGGCGAACGATGTGGCGAAGCTCACCAAAAGCGGCAAAGCCCTTTACTCGGGGATGTTGAATGCCTCTGGCGGTGTGATAGATGACCTCATCGTCTACTACTTTACTGAAGATTTCTTCCGCCTCGTTGTTAACTCCGCCACCCGCGAAAAAGACCTCTCCTGGATTACCCAACACGCTGAACCTTTCGGTATCGAAATTACCGTTCGTGATGACCTTTCCATGATTGCCGTACAAGGGCCGAATGCTCAGGCAAAAGCTGCCACACTGTTTAATGACGCCCAGCGTCAGGCGGTGGAAGGGATGAAACCGTTCTTTGGCGTGCAGGCGGGCGATCTGTTTATTGCCACCACCGGTTACACCGGTGAAGCGGGCTACGAAATTGCGCTGCCCAATGAAAAAGCGGCCGATTTCTGGCGCGCGCTGGTGGAAGCGGGTGTTAAGCCATGTGGCCTGGGCGCGCGTGACACGCTGCGTCTGGAAGCGGGTATGAATCTTTATAGTCAGGAGATGGACGAAACCATCTCTCCTTTAGCCGCCAACATGGGCTGGACTATCGCCTGGGAACCGGCAGATCGTGACTTTATCGGTCGTGAAGCCCTGGAAGTGCAGCGTGAACATGGCACAGAAAAATTAGTTGGCCTGGTGATGACCGAAAAAGGCGTGCTGCGTAATGAACTGCCGGTACGTTTTACCGACGCACAGGGCAACCAGCAAGAAGGCATTATCACCAGCGGTACTTTTTCCCCGACGCTGGGCTACAGCATTGCGCTGGCGCGTGTGCCGGAAGGCATTGGCGAAACAGCGATTGTGCAAATTCGCAACCGTGAAATGCCGGTAAAAGTGACGAAACCTGTTTTTGTGCGTAACGGCAAAGCCGTCGCGTGATTTACTTTTTTGGAGATTGATTGATGAGCAACGTACCAGCAGAACTGAAATACAGCAAAGAACACGAATGGCTGCGTAAAGAAGCCGACGGCACTTACACCGTTGGCATCACCGAACACGCTCAGGAGCTGTTAGGCGATATGGTGTTTGTTGACCTGCCGGAAGTCGGCGCAACGGTTAGCGCGGGTGATGACTGCGCGGTTGCCGAATCAGTAAAAGCGGCGTCAGACATTTATGCGCCAGTAAGCGGTGAAATTGTGGCGGTAAACGACGCACTGAGCGATTCCCCGGAACTGGTGAACAGCGAACCGTATGCAGGCGGCTGGATCTTTAAAATCAAAGCCAGTGATGAAAGCGAACTGGAATCACTGCTGGATGCGACCGCATACGAAGCATTGTTAGAAGACGAGTAACGGCTTTAATCCTCTTCTGCGGGAGAGGATCAGGGTGAGGAAAATTTACGCCTCACCCTCACTCTCTTCGCAAGGAGAGAGGTTCACAATTCACTGCACGTTTCAGGAACCATCGCTCATGACACAGACGTTAAGCCAGCTTGAAAACAGCGGCGCTTTTATTGAACGCCATATCGGACCGGACGCCGCGCAACAGCAAGAAATGCTGAATGCCGTTGGCGCACAATCGTTAAACGCGCTGACCGGCCAGATTGTGCCGAAAGATATTCAGCTTGCGACCCCGCCGCAGGTTGGCGCACCGGCGACCGAATACGCCGCGCTGGCTGAACTCAAGGCTATTGCCAGTCGCAATAAACGCTTCACGTCTTACATTGGCATGGGTTACACCGCCGTGCAGTTGCCGCCGGTTATTCTGCGTAACATGCTGGAAAATCCGGGCTGGTATACCGCGTATACTCCGTATCAACCTGAAGTCTCCCAGGGCCGCCTCGAAGCACTGCTCAACTTCCAGCAGGTAACGCTGGATTTAACCGGGCTGGATATGGCTTCGGCTTCTCTTCTGGACGAAGCCACCGCTGCCGCCGAAGCAATGGCGATGGCGAAACGCGTCAGCAAACTGAAAAATGCCAACCGCTTCTTTGTTGCTTCTGACGTTCATCCGCAAACGCTGGATGTGGTACGTACTCGTGCCGAAACCTTTGGTTTTGAAGTGATTGTCGATGACGCGCAAAAAGTGCTTGAGCATCAGGATGTGTTCGGCGTGCTGTTACAGCAGGTCGGCACTACTGGTGAAATTCACGACTACACTGCGCTTATCAGCGAACTGAAATCACGCAAAATTGTGGTCAGCGTCGCCGCCGATATTATGGCGCTGGTGCTGTTAACCGCGCCGGGTAAACAGGGCGCGGATATTGTTTTTGGTTCGGCGCAACGCTTTGGCGTACCGATGGGCTACGGTGGCCCGCACGCAGCATTCTTTGCGGCGAAAGATGAATACAAACGCTCAATGCCGGGTCGTATTATTGGCGTATCGAAAGATGCCGCGGGTAATACTGCGCTACGCATGGCGATGCAGACTCGCGAGCAACATATTCGCCGTGAGAAAGCGAACTCCAACATTTGTACTTCCCAGGTACTGCTGGCAAACATCGCCAGCCTGTACGCCGTTTATCACGGTCCGGTTGGCCTGAAACGTATCGCTAACCGCATCCACCGCCTGACCGATATTTTGGCGGCGGGCCTGCAACAAAAAGGTCTGAAGCTGCGCCATGCGCACTATTTCGATACTTTGTGTGTGGAAGTGACCGACAAAGCGGGCGTACTGGCGCGTGCCGAAGCGGCTGAAATCAACCTGCGCAGCGATATTCTGAACGCGGTTGGGATCACCCTTGATGAAACAACCACGCGCGAAAACGTGATGCAGCTTTTCAGCGTGCTGTTGGGCGATAACCACGGGCTGGAGATCGACACGCTGGATAAAGACGTGGCTCACGACAGTCGCTCTATTCAACCTGCGATGCTGCGTGATGACGAAATCCTCACCCATCCGGTGTTTAATCGCTACCACAGCGAAACCGAAATGATGCGCTATATGCACTCGCTGGAGCGTAAAGATCTGGCGCTGAATCAGGCGATGATTCCGCTGGGTTCCTGTACCATGAAACTGAACGCCGCCGCCGAGATGATCCCGATCACCTGGCCGGAATTTGCCGAACTGCACCCGTTCTGCCCGCCGGAACAGGCCGAAGGTTATCAGCAGATGATCGCGCAGCTGGCTGACTGGCTGGTGAAACTGACCGGTTACGACGCCGTTTGTATGCAGCCGAACTCTGGCGCACAGGGCGAATACGCGGGCCTGCTGGCGATTCGTCATTATCATGAAAGCCGCAACGAAGGGCATCGCGATATCTGCCTGATCCCGGCTTCTGCGCACGGAACTAACCCTGCTTCTGCACATATGGCAGGAATGCAGGTGGTAGTTGTGGCGTGTGATAAAAACGGCAACATCGATCTGACTGATCTGCGCGCGAAAGCGGAACAGGCGGGCGATAACCTCTCCTGTATCATGGTGACCTATCCTTCCACCCACGGCGTGTACGAAGAAACGATCCGTGAGGTGTGTGAAGTCGTGCATCAGTTCGGCGGTCAGGTTTACCTTGATGGCGCGAACATGAACGCCCAGGTTGGCATCACCTCGCCGGGCTTTATTGGCGCGGACGTTTCGCACCTTAACCTACATAAAACTTTCTGCATCCCGCACGGCGGTGGTGGTCCGGGTATGGGACCGATCGGCGTGAAAGCGCATCTGGCGCCGTTTGTGCCGGGCCATAGCGTGGTGCAAATCGAAGGCATGTTAACCCGTCAGGGCGCGGTTTCTGCGGCACCGTTCGGTAGCGCATCCATTCTGCCAATCAGCTGGATGTACATCCGCATGATGGGCGCAGAAGGGCTGAAAAAAGCAAGCCAGGTGGCAATCCTCAACGCCAACTATATTGCCAGCCGCCTGCAGGATGCTTTCCCGGTGCTGTATACCGGTCGCGACGGTCGCGTGGCGCACGAATGTATTCTCGATATTCGCCCGCTGAAAGAAGAAACCGGCATCAGCGAGCTGGATATTGCCAAGCGCCTGATCGACTACGGTTTCCACGCGCCGACGATGTCGTTCCCGGTGGCGGGTACGCTGATGGTTGAACCGACTGAATCTGAAAGCAAAGTGGAACTGGATCGCTTTATTGACGCGATGCTGGCTATCCGCGCAGAAATCGACCAGGTGAAAGCCGGTGTCTGGCCGCTGGAAGATAACCCGCTGGTGAACGCTCCGCACATTCAGAGCGAACTGGTCGCCGAGTGGGCGCATCCGTACAGCCGTGAAGTTGCAGTATTCCCGGCAGGCGTGGCAGACAAATACTGGCCGACGGTGAAACGTCTGGATGATGTTTACGGCGACCGTAACCTGTTCTGCTCCTGCGTACCGATTAGCGAATACCAGTAATTCACTGATTCGACTATCTTCTAAAGGCGCTTCGGCGCCTTTTTACTTGCTGACAATTTGCTCAAGCGTAAATGATGGTACGGTTTTCCCCCTCGCCCTTTTAGGGCGAGGGAACTGATCGTGCGTTCTTTTGGCTTTGTCATCAGTCTTAATTTATGGGGAAAACAAATGGCTATAGCACTTGTGACCGGCGGCAGTCGTGGTATTGGGCGGGCAACTGCGTTACTGTTGGCGCAAGAAGGGTATACGGTTGCGCTTAATTATCAGCAAAACCTCCACGCGGCGCAGGAAGTGGTGAACTTAATAACGAAAGCCGGTGGCAAGGCATTTGCACTCCAGGCGGATATCAGCGACGAAAACCAGATCGTCGCAATGTTTACAGCAATCGACCAGCGTGATGAACCGCTAGCCGTGCTGGTCAACAATGCCGGGATCTTGTTTACCCAGTGCACCGTAGAAAACCTTACCGCAGAGCGAATCAACCGAGTATTTTCCACCAACGTAACGGGATATTTTCTCTGCTCACGCGAGGCGGTAAAACGCATGGCGTTTAAAAACGGCGGCAATGGCGGCGCTATCGTCAATGTCTCTTCGGTAGCCTCACGGCTGGGATCGCCGGGGGAATACGTTGATTATGCGGCATCGAAAGGGGCGATTGATACGTTAACCACCGGACTATCGCTGGAAGTTGCCGCGCAGGGAATTCGCGTCAATGGCGTGCGACCCGGTTTTATCTATACCGAAATGCACGTCAGCGGTGGTGAACCCGGACGCGTCGATCGCGTGAAATCGAACATTCCGATGCAGCGTGGCGGACAGGCGGAAGAGGTCGCGCAGGCCATTGTCTGGCTGATTAGTGATAAAGCATCTTATGTCACGGGAAGTTTTATCGATTTGGCAGGTGGGAAATAAAACAGGAAAGTTGTCTGACCGGATGCAACGCAGCAAGTATTGCATCCGGTACTTTATCTACTTAAAGCTTCTCGCCGTTGCTGGCAATCACCTCTTTGTACCAGTTAAAGCTCTTCTTACGTGAACGCGACATATCGCCAGTACCGTCGTCATGTTTATTCACATAGATAAAGCCGTAGCGTTTGCTGTACTGCCCGGTAGTGAACGACACGCAGTCGATGCAGCCCCACGGCGTGTAGCCCATCAGATCCACGCCATCGTAAGTCACCGCTTTTTTCATCTCTTCAATATGGGCGCGCAGGTAGTCAATACGGTAGTCATCGATGATGCTGCCATCTTCTTCTACTTTGTCGTAAGCGCCAAAACCGTTTTCGACAATAAACAGCGGCTTCTGATAACGCTCATACAATTCGCATAGTGCGTAGCGCAGACCCACCGGATCAATCTGCCATCCCCAGTCCGACGCTTTAACAAATGGGTTCGGTACACTGCCTTCAAAACCAGAGATCGCATCGCCGGTGCCGCCTTCGGCCTTCACCGCGTTGGTCATGTAATAACTGAAGCCAAGATAATCGCAGGTGCCTTCGCGCAGTATATCCAGATCGCCATCTTCCATCTTGATGTTAAATCCGCGACGCTCCCACTCGTTCAATACATAGGACGGGTAATAGCCACGCAGCTGCACATCGGTAAAGACGTAGCGCTCGCGCATCGACTCCTGAGCGAACATCACATCGTCCGGGTTACAGGAGTAAGGATAGAGCGGCACCATCGCCAGCATACAACCGACTTTCATCTCCGGGTTGATGCGATGCGCGGCTTTCACCGCCAGGGCGCTGGCGACAAACTGATGATGCAGCACCTGATACATCGTCTCTTCCGGGTTTTCATGCTCGGTATACACCACGCCGGAGCAGCAGTAACCGAACAGCGGCGCACGCCAGTTACGCTGGTTGTTAATTTCGTTGAAGGTCATCCAGTATTTGACTTTGTGCTTATAGCGTTCAAATACCACTTCCGCGAAACGCACAAAGAAGTCAACCACTTTACGGTTGGTCCAGCTGCCGTATTGCTGCACCAGATGCAGCGGCATTTCAAAGTGGGAGAGGGTAATCACCGGTTCGATGTTGTATTTCAGCAGTTCATCGAACATATCATCGTAGAACTTCAGCCCTTCTTCGTTTGGCTGAGCTTCATCACCTTTTGGAAAAATGCGCGTCCAGGCGATGGATGTACGAAAACATTTGAAGCCCATTTCGGCAAACAGCTTGATGTCTTCTTTGTAGTGGCCATAAAAATCAACGGCTTCATGGTTCGGATAGTATTTGCCCGGCAAGACTTCTTTGGTGATTTCGCGCGGCACGCCGTGTGCGCCACCGGTCAGTACGTCACAAATACTCGGCCCTTTGCCGCCTTTGTTCCAACCGCCTTCGACCTGATGAGCGGCAACTGCGCCACCCCATAAGAAATCTTTCGGTAAGGTGAGTTTTTTCACTATCATAAGCTCCAAATGAGTCAATTCTTACAGGAAATAGTACCATGCAGCCAAACGACATCACTTTTTTTCAACGTTTCCAGGATGACATTCTGGCTGGGCGTAAAACCATCACTATTCGCGACGAGTCTGAATCGCACTTTAAACCGGGCGATGTGCTCCGCGTCGGGCGCTTTGAAGATGACGGCTATTTTTGCACCATTGAAGTTACCGCAACTTCAACCGTAACGCTGGATACTCTCACAGAAAAACATGCACAACAGGAAAATATGACCCTGCCTGAACTGAAAAAAGTCATTGCCGACATCTATCCTGGTCAGACACAGTTTTATGTAATTGAATTTAAATGCCTTTAAGTTGAACTCACGCCTGTTAGTTGAAATTTCACATTTAATTTCATGATTTTTCGGATATTACTCTCAAATCAGAATTTATTTTAGCTAACAGGTGTTCACTGGAACTATTCTCAGTTACGCTGGAGAAGTGTTCACGTGCGTGTACGTTTCTCCGGAGTAAGTTATGGTTCAGAAGCCTCTCATTAAGCAGGGATATTCGCTGGCAGAGGAAATTGCCAACAGCATCAGTCACGGTATTGGGCTGGTGTTTGGTATCGTCGGGTTGGTATTGCTACTGGTTCAGGCGGTGGATCTTAATGCCAGCGCCACGGCGATAACCAGTTACAGCCTTTATGGCGGCAGTATGATCCTGCTGTTTCTCGCTTCGACGCTTTATCACGCCATTCCCCATCAACGGGCAAAAATGTGGCTGAAGAAATTTGACCATTGCGCCATTTACCTGTTGATTGCCGGAACCTACACGCCGTTTTTGCTGGTGGGGCTGGATTCTCCGTTAGCGCGCGGGTTGATGATTGTTATCTGGAGCCTGGCATTGCTGGGGATTCTGTTCAAACTGACCATCGCGCACCGATTCAAAATTTTATCTCTGGTGACTTATCTGGCGATGGGTTGGCTGTCACTGGTGGTGATTTATGAAATGGCAGTTAAACTCGCGGCGGGCAGCGTTACCTTACTGGCAGTAGGCGGTGTGGTTTACTCGCTTGGGGTGATTTTCTACGTCTGCAAACGCATCCCCTACAACCACGCCATCTGGCACGGCTTTGTGCTCGGCGGCAGTGTGTGCCATTTCCTGGCGATCTATTTGTATATTGGACAGCCGTAATGGCTGTGTCTTTGTCGGCATGAAAAGACACGCCAGCGCCGCATCAGGCATCGGAGTACAACTGCCGGATGCGGCGTGAACGCCTTATCCGGCCTACGGGCCGCTTCCCACTTGTGAAAAAGGCACCAAATCCCAGGCCTGATAAGACGCGCCAGCGTCGCATCAGGCATCGGAGCGCAACTGCCGGATGTGGTGTGAACGCCTTATCCGGCCTACGGGCCGCTTCCCATTTGTGAAAAAGGCACCAAATCCCATGCCTGATAAGACGCGCCAGCGTCGCATCAGGCAATAGATGCCCGAAGCGATACAGCGATTTACTCTTCCAGCGAATACGGCAGCGGCTCGATACGCAATGTATTCGCATCATCACGAACGCGGAAGATGCTGTCCGGTTCCATATCGTTATTCATGACGACCTGAACCACTACCTGACCATCTTCCAGTTTTACCGCAGCCAGCACCGTACCGGTACGACGCCAGTTTTCGCCCATTTTCAGCTCTAAGTCTTCACCAGCTGCCGGCAAACGGCTGGCGCTACCCGCCAGCAACCAGAGCGCGCGTTTGTTGGCTCCGCGGAACTTAGCTCGTGCCACCATCTCTTGCCCGGTATAGCAGCCTTTCTTAAAGCTGATACCGCCCAGCGCCTGAAGGTTAGTCGCCTGCGGGATAAACTGCCCACTGTTAGCAGCGTCAATAACAGGGAAACCCGCTTCAATGTTTAATGCCAGCCACTGTTGGCTATTGTTCAGTTCCGCCTCACCGCGCAGTTTATCGGTCAAAGTATTAGCGGTAGCTTCATCGGTTACGATCAGAAAACGTTCTGCCGGGTGTTCAAACCATAGCAGTGTGGTCGCACCTTCTCTGACTACCTGTTTTTCCTTCGAAGGCATTTCGCTGAAGAGATTTTCCAGCGCGGCGCGTGCCTGAAAACCGGCAACACCGAGCAGCACACGTTCATCGTCCGGCACGATGGTCACTTTAGAAAACACCGCATATTTTTTCAGTTCAGTCAGCTGCGAATCACGCACGCTGCGGCGTTCAATCCACGCAAAGCCATCGCCGTCGCGGAACAGACGTAAATTGCTCCACATTTTACCTTTGGCGTCGCAATGCGCGGCGAGCAAATGCTGGTCTTCTGACATCTGGCTGACGTCTGCTGTCACCTGGCCCTGCATATATTTTTCGCTGTCCGCGCCAGTAATGGTGGCAAGCGCCCAGTCATCAAGCGTCATCAGCGTCAGTGGTAAACGGGCAGAAGCCGTAGGCTGACGGGGAGGAAAAGGTGTAAAAGCCATAATGGAGTCCTGTGTAACAAACGGCGTATTAATGACTAATGGTAAAAGAGCTATGAGGCAATGCAAGTGCTTTCACTACGCGATCTGTGCCTTCTGATATGCTTTGCGAGGCGACATCCAAAAAAATGAAGCCATTGAATTGTTGCGGATTAATTTCGCGATCGCGATTGTGTTTACCGATATTCCCGCAAAAGAAGTCGAAAAACACGTTACAATAGCCTGGTACTGGATTTTCGTGAGACAGGAAGAAGATGGACATTAACAACAAAGCCCGCATTCATTGGGCATGCCGCCGTGGTATGCGCGAACTCGATATTTCAATCATGCCGTTTTTCGAACATGAGTACGACAGCTTAAGTGATGACGAAAAACGCATCTTTATTCGTCTGCTGGAATGCGACGACCCGGACCTGTTCAACTGGCTGATGAATCACGGTAAACCGGCCGATGCAGAACTGGAAATGATGGTCCGACTCATCCAGACACGGAACCGGGAACGTGGTCCTGTGGCAATCTGATCTGCGCGTCTCCTGGCGCGCACAGTGGCTTTCCTTGCTGATTCATGGGCTGGTTGCCGCTGTTATTTTACTCATGCCCTGGCCGCTCAGTTACACCCCGTTATGGATGGTGTTGCTTTCGCTGGTGGTGTTTGATTGCGTTCGCAGCCAGCGGCGCATTAATGCTCGTCAGGGGGAAATTCGCCTGTTGATGGACGGGCGTTTGCGTTGGCAAGGACAGGAGTGGAGCATCGTCAAAGCGCCATGGATGATTAAAAGCGGTATGATGTTGCGTTTACGCGCTGATAGTGGCAAACGTCAACATTTATGGCTGGCAGCAGACAGCATGGACGAAGCCGAATGGCGGGATTTACGGCGAATTTTGTTGCAACAAGAGACGCAAAGGTAAACATGACGGCAACGCTAATGCGCAAAGCCGTCAGTCACATCAGGCGTAATACTCTGCCATTTCGTTAAGGATTTGCTCACACCAGCTCTGAATACGCTCGTCGCTAAGGTCATACTGGTTAGTTTCATCCAGCGCCAGACCCACGAACAGCTGTCCGTCAGCAATCACCGGTTTCGGGCTGGTAAACTCATATCCTTCCGTTGGCCAGTAGCCGACGAACTTCACGCCTTTGGTCGAGAGTTTGTCATGCAGCATGCCGAGCGCATCAAGGAACCACTCGCCGTATCCCAGCTGATCGCCAAGCCCATATAACGCAACAATTTTACCTTCGAGGTTCAGGTCGTCGAGCTGATCCCAGACGGCTTCCCAGTCTTCCTGGATTTCGCCAAAATCCCAGGTCGGGATACCCAGAATGAGCACATCGTACTGCTCCATTAATTTCGGGGAGTCGTCCTTGAGGTTATGTAAGGTCACCAGTTCTGGGCCGATAATATCGCGGATTTTTTCCGCCGCCATTTCGGTGTAACAGGTGCTGGAACCGTAAAAAAGACCCATATTCATAACGTAAGCTTCTCGATTCTGCTGTGGCTTTTGCGGCTAGTGTATCAGAATCGCTTTAGTCACGGCACAATAAGGCATAATGGATCAAACGAGTAACGATAAGGGGCGCAAGTGAAACAAGATCTGGCACGCATCGAGCAGTTTCTGGATGCCCTGTGGCTGGAAAAAAATCTCGCCGAAAATACGTTGAACGCATACCGTCGCGATCTGTCAATGATGGTGGAGTGGTTGCATCATCGTGGGCTGACGCTGGCAACGGCACAAAGTGACGATTTGCAGGCATTACTGGCAGAACGGCTGGAGGGCGGGTATAAAGCCACCAGTTCAGCACGTTTGCTGAGTGCGGTGCGCCGATTGTTCCAGTATCTTTATCGCGAAAAGTTTCGTGAAGACGATCCCAGTGCGCATCTGGCTTCGCCGAAATTGCCCCAGCGTTTGCCGAAAGATTTAAGCGAAGCGCAGGTTGAAAGATTATTACAGGCACCTTTAGTCGATCAGCCTCTGGAGCTTCGCGACAAAGCCATGCTTGAAGTGTTGTATGCTACCGGGCTGCGTGTCTCGGAACTGGTCGGGCTGACAATGAGTGATATCAGCCTGCGCCAGGGCGTGGTACGGGTCATTGGTAAAGGCAACAAAGAACGCCTGGTGCCATTAGGTGAAGAGGCGGTCTACTGGCTGGAAAACTATCTGGAACACGGGCGGCCATGGCTATTGAACGGTGTGTCGATTGATGTGCTGTTTCCCAGCCAGCGCGCGCAGCAGATGACGCGCCAGACCTTTTGGCACCGCATTAAACATTATGCCGTGCTGGCGGGTATCGATAGCGAAAAGCTGTCACCGCATGTGTTGCGTCATGCCTTTGCCACTCATTTGTTAAATCATGGTGCGGACTTACGCGTGGTGCAGATGTTGTTGGGCCATAGCGATCTCTCCACCACGCAAATTTATACGCATGTCGCTACCGAGCGTCTGCGGCAACTTCATCAACAGCATCACCCACGGGCGTGATGTCTGAAAAGAACGGGAAGATTTATGAAGAAAGGTTTTATGTTATTTACTTTGTTGGCGGCGTTTTCAGGCTTTGTTCAAGCGGATGACGCGGCAATTCAACAAACGTTAGCCAAAATGGGCATCAAAAGCAGCGATATTCAGCCCGCGCCCGTGGCTGGCATGAAGACAGTTCTGACTAACAGCGGTGTGTTGTACATCACCGATGATGGTAAACATATCATTCAGGGGCCAATGTATGACGTTAGCGGCACGGCTCCGGTCAATGTCACCAATAAGATGCTGTTAAAGCAACTGAACGCGCTTGAAAAAGATATGATTGTTTATAAAGCGCCGCAGGAAAAACACGTCATCACCGTGTTCACCGATATTACTTGTGGCTACTGCCACAAGCTGCATGAGCAGATGGCAGACTACAACGCGCTGGGGATCACCGTGCGTTATCTCGCTTTCCCGCGCCAGGGGTTGGAGAGCCAGGCTGAGCAACAAATGAAAGCTATCTGGTGTGCGAAAGATAAAAACAAAGCGTTTGATGATGTGATGGCGGGTAAAGGCGTCGCGCCAGCCAGTTGCGACGTGGATATTGCCAACCATTACGCGCTTGGCGTCCAGCTTGGCGTCAGCGGTACTCCGGCGATTGTGCTGAGCAACGGTACTCTGGTGCCAGGCTACCAGCCGCCGAAAGACATGAAAGAATTCCTCGACGAACACCAAAAAATGACCAGCGGTAAATAATTCGCGTGAAACAACAGATAAAACTTCGTCGCCGTGAAATCGATGAAACGGCAGACCTGCCTGCTGATCTGCCGCCCTTGCTGCGTCGTTTATACGCCAGCCGGGGCGTGCGTAGCGCGCAGGAACTGGAACGCGGTGTTAAAGGGATGCTGCCCTGGCAGCAACTGAGCGGCGTCGAAAAGGCCGTTGAGATCCTTTACAACGCTTTTCGCGAAGGAACGCGGATAATTGTGGTCGGAGATTTCGACGCCGACGGCGCCACCAGTACCGCCCTTAGCGTGCTGGCGATGCGTTCGCTTGGCTGCGCCAACATCGACTTCCTGGTGCCGAACCGTTTTGAAGACGGTTACGGCTTAAGCCCGGAAGTGGTTGAGCAGGCGCATGCCCGTGGCGCGCAGTTGATTGTGACGGTGGATAACGGCATTTCCTCTCACGCGGGCGTTGAACACGCTCGCACGCTGGGCATTCCGGTTATTGTTACCGATCACCATTTGCCGGGCGATACGTTACCCGCGGCGGAAGCCATTATTAACCCTAACTTGCGTGACTGTGACTTTCCATCGAAGTCACTGGCAGGCGTAGGCGTCGCATTTTATCTGATGCTGGCGCTGCGCACCTTTTTGCGCGATCAGGGCTGGTTTGATGACCGTGGCATTGCAATCCCTAATCTGGCGGAATTGCTGGATCTGGTGGCGCTCGGGACGGTGGCGGACGTGGTGCCGCTGGATGCGAATAACCGTATCCTGACCTGGCAGGGCATGAGCCGAATCCGCGCCGGGAAGTGCCGCCCAGGGATTAAAGCGCTGCTGGAAGTGGCAAACCGCGATCCGCAAAAACTCGCCGCCAGCGATTTAGGTTTTGCGCTGGGGCCACGTCTCAATGCTGCCGGGCGACTGGATGATATGTCCGTCGGAGTGGCGCTGTTACTGTGTGACAACATCGGCGAAGCGCGTGTGCTGGCAAATGAACTCGACGCCCTAAACCAGACGCGCAAAGAGATTGAACAGGGAATGCAGGTTGAGGCGCTAACTCTGTGCGAGAAACTGGAGCGAAGTCGCGACACGCTGCCCGGCGGGCTGGCAATGTATCATCCTGAATGGCATCAGGGGGTTGTCGGTATTCTGGCTTCGCGTATTAAAGAGCGTTTTCACCGTCCGGTTATTGCGTTTGCGCCAGCGGGAGACGGTACGTTAAAAGGTTCTGGACGCTCCATTCAGGGGCTGCATATGCGCGATGCGCTGGAGCGCTTAGACACGCTCTATCCGGGCATGATGCTCAAGTTTGGCGGCCATGCGATGGCGGCAGGCCTGTCGCTGGAAGAGGATAAATTCGAACTTTTTCAGCAACGCTTTGGCGAACTGGTTACCGAGTGGCTGGACCCCGCATTATTACAGGGTGAAGTTGTCTCCGACGGCCCGTTAAGCGCTGAAGAGATGACCATGGAAGTGGCGCAGCTGCTACGTGATGCTGGCCCGTGGGGGCAGATGTTCCCGGAACCACTGTTTGATGGCCATTTCCGCCTGTTGCAACAGCGGTTGGTAGGCGATCGTCATCTGAAAGTGATGGTCGAACCGGTCGGTGGTGGCCCGTTGCTGGATGGTATTGCGTTTAACGTTGATACGGCCCTCTGGCCGGATAACGGTGTGCGTGAAGTGCAACTAGCCTACAAACTGGATATCAACGAGTTTCGCGGCAACCGCAGCCTGCAAATTATCATCGACAATATCTGGCCTGTCTGACGAATTTAGTATGTATAAAATTGAGCCGGGATCCGGTACAATCCCGCTCTTATCACCGCATTTTGACTAGCTCAATAAAAGAAATCAGACCATGTTTGAAATTAATCCGGTAAATAATCGCATTCAGGACCTCACGGAACGCTCCGACGTTCTTAGGGGGTATCTTTGACTACGACGCCAAGAAAGAGCGTCTGGAAGAAGTAAACGCCGAGCTGGAACAGCCGGATGTCTGGAACGAACCCGAACGCGCACAGGCGCTGGGTAAAGAGCGTTCCTCCCTCGAAGCCGTTGTCGACACCCTCGACCAAATGAAACAGGGGCTGGAAGATGTTTCTGGTCTGCTGGAACTGGCTGTAGAAGCTGACGACGAAGAAACCTTTAACGAAGCCGTTGCTGAACTCGACGCCCTGGAAGAAAAACTGGCGCAGCTTGAATTCCGCCGTATGTTCTCTGGCGAATATGACAGCGCCGACTGCTACCTCGATATTCAGGCGGGGTCTGGCGGTACGGAAGCACAGGACTGGGCGAGCATGCTTGAGCGTATGTATCTGCGCTGGGCAGAATCGCGTGGTTTCAAAACTGAAATCATCGAAGAGTCGGAAGGTGAAGTGGCGGGTATTAAATCCGTGACGATCAAAATCTCCGGCGATTACGCTTACGGCTGGCTGCGTACAGAAACAGGTGTTCACCGCCTGGTGCGTAAGAGTCCGTTTGACTCCGGCGGTCGTCGCCACACGTCGTTCAGCTCCGCGTTTGTTTACCCGGAAGTTGATGATGATATTGATATCGAAATCAATCCGGCGGATCTGCGCATTGACGTTTATCGCGCGTCCGGCGCGGGTGGGCAGCACGTTAACCGTACCGAATCTGCGGTGCGTATTACTCACATCCCAACCGGGATCGTGACCCAGTGCCAGAACGACCGTTCCCAGCACAAGAACAAAGACCAGGCCATGAAGCAGATGAAAGCGAAGCTTTATGAACTGGAGATGCAGAAGAAGAATGCCGAGAAACAGGCGATGGAAGACACCAAGTCCGACATCGGCTGGGGCAGCCAGATTCGTTCTTATGTCCTTGATGACTCCCGCATTAAAGATCTGCGTACCGGGGTAGAAACCCGCAACACGCAGGCCGTGCTGGACGGCAGCCTGGATCAATTTATCGAAGCAAGTTTGAAAGCAGGGTTATGAGGAACCAACATGTCTGAACAACACGCACAGGGCGCTGACGCGGTAGTCGATCTTAACAATGAACTGAAAACGCGTCGTGAGAAGCTGGCGAACCTGCGCGAGCAGGGGATTGCCTTCCCGAACGATTTCCGTCGCGATCATACCTCTGACCAATTGCACGCAGAATTCGACGGTAAAGAGAACGAAGAACTGGAAGCGCTGAACATCGAAGTTGCCGTTGCTGGCCGCATGATGACCCGCCGTATTATGGGTAAAGCGTCTTTCGTTACCCTGCAGGATGTGGGTGGCCGCATTCAGCTGTACGTTGCCCGTGACGATCTGCCGGAAGGTGTTTACAACGAGCAGTTCAAAAAATGGGACCTCGGCGACATCCTCGGCGCGAAAGGTAAACTGTTCAAAACCAAAACCGGCGAACTGTCTATCCACTGTACCGAGCTGCGTCTGCTGACCAAAGCTCTGCGTCCGCTGCCGGACAAATTCCACGGCTTGCAGGATCAGGAAGCGCGCTATCGTCAGCGTTATTTGGATCTCATCTCTAACGATGAATCCCGCAACACCTTTAAAGTGCGTTCGCAAATTCTGTCCGGTATTCGCCAGTTCATGGTGAATCGCGGCTTTATGGAAGTTGAAACTCCGATGATGCAGGTGATCCCTGGCGGTGCGGCTGCGCGTCCGTTCATCACCCATCACAACGCGCTGGATCTCGACATGTACCTGCGTATTGCGCCGGAACTGTACCTCAAACGTCTGGTGGTTGGCGGCTTTGAACGTGTGTTCGAAATCAACCGTAACTTCCGTAACGAAGGTATCTCCGTACGTCATAACCCAGAGTTCACCATGATGGAACTCTACATGGCTTACGCAGATTACAAAGATCTGATCGAACTGACTGAATCGCTGTTCCGTACTCTGGCACAGAATATTCTCGGTAAGACCGAAGTGACCTACGGCGACGTAACGCTGGACTTCGGTAAACCGTTCGAAAAACTGACCATGCGTGAAGCTATCAAGAAATATCGCCCGGAAACCGACATGGCAGATCTGGACAACTTCGACTCTGCGAAAGCGATTGCTGAATCTATCGGCATCCACGTTGAGAAGAGCTGGGGTCTGGGCCGTATCGTTACCGAGATCTTCGAAGAAGTGGCAGAAGCACATCTGATTCAGCCGACCTTCATTACTGAATATCCGGCAGAAGTTTCCCCGCTGGCGCGTCGTAACGACGTTAACCCGGAAATCACTGACCGCTTTGAGTTCTTCATTGGCGGTCGTGAAATCGGTAACGGCTTTAGCGAGCTGAACGATGCCGAAGATCAGGCGCAGCGCTTCCTGGATCAGGTTGCAGCGAAAGATGCAGGCGACGACGAAGCAATGTTCTACGACGAAGATTACGTCACCGCACTGGAACATGGTTTGCCGCCGACAGCTGGTCTGGGTATTGGTATCGACCGTATGGTTATGCTGTTCACCAACAGCCATACCATCCGCGACGTTATTCTGTTCCCGGCAATGCGTCCGGTAAAATAAGCGTTACGCGTATTCACATAACCCCGGCATTTGTCGGGGTTTTTTATTCCCGCTTTGCGAAAACAGATAATATATTTCTGGCTTTGCTATTGGCTGCCTGCATCACCATCCACGGACTAAACGCCCACGGCGTAGCATCAATAGCGCGCAAAACATCTGATAAATCACACCATTGATAATCCATCACTTCATCACCGTTGGGCTGTAACGCGCTGGTAATTCGTGCGGCAAAGACTGGACACATTTCATTTTCGACAATGCCATTCGGGTCAGTGGCGCGATAGTGGAAGTCTGGATAAACCGATTCGGGTGACGTTATTTCCACGCCCAGTTCATAGCGGCAACGGCGGATTACCGCCTCTTCATTGCTTTCGCCCAGTTGTGGATGACCGCACACCGAGTTAGTCCACACGCCTGGCCACGCTTTTTTGCTAAGTGCGCGGCGGGTAACCAGCAGTTGTCCCTTAGCATTAAACAGCCAGCAGGAGAACGCGAGATGTAAGGGGGTGTCTGCCGTGTGTGCGGCATATTTTTCCAGCGTACCCGAGGGGACTCCCTGTGCATTCAGTAAAATGACGTGTTCCGTTTGCATAATTTCTCACATGTAATTCTAATCACTCGTCATTATAGATAACTGAAGAGTCAAATGATTAACTAAGTGAGTGTTTATCGGCATCCGCCCGTTTTGAGCGGATGCTGACAGAGAAAGGTCATTTAAAAAAGCAGCATCATATATTTGAAGCGACTTTCAATAGCCATTGCCACGCAGTCAGAAATGACAGGAATGGAGATCATTAAGAGTAATAACAGACTGAATATAGTGCGTATTAATAGGTTCATATCATTCACCATGCTCATTTTTCTTTAGCTTGCGCATCAAAAGCCACATACGCACTGTTCTGACTTTTAAATCTTTATCAGAAACAGATTCCTTCACCAGATCGGCATGATGCTGATAACCATTGAAAAAGACGTTCAGCACCACCGCACTGATAGTCGCCAACATAATGCCGCTATGTAACAACGGTTGCAGTACAGCCGGTAACTTAGAAAAGAAATCATGAGAAAGCGTCGGGGTCATACCCACGCCAAGGCTAATAGCCACGATATAAAGGTTGTAGCGGTTGGTGGTGTAGTTACAGCGCGACAGAATGCGGATCCCCGTCGCCAGCACCATACCGAACATTACTAATCCTGCACCGCCTAGTACAAATTGCGGAATGGAAGCCACCAGCACCGCCATTTTGGGTACCATCCCGAACATGATTAATATAATCCCGGAAGAGATACACACCCAGCGACTGTGAACGCGCGTCACGCTGACCAGGCCAACGTTTTGCGAAAAGGAAGTATGCGGGAAGCTGTTAAACGTGCCGCCAATCATTGTCCCTATGCCATCTACGCGTAGCCCGCGAATAATGTCTTGTGAAGAAAGTTTTCTACCGACAATTTCCCCCAAGGCCAGGAACATCCCCATCGACTCAATAAATACGATGATTAACACTGCGGTCATGGTCAGAATGGAAACCGGATCGAAAACTGGCGTACCAAACGACATTGGCGTGACAATGGCGAACCACGAAGCATCATTCAGCCCAGACAGATTCACTTCATTCATCATCCACGACAACAAGAAGCCAAATACAATCCCCAGTAATACGGCGACATTGGACATAAATCCTTTGGCGTAACGGGTGATAAGCAAGATGAAAATTAAGACGGCGAAGGAAATGGTTAAATAAACCGGATTGCCATATTGTGGATTTCCTTTACCGCCAGCAGCCCAGTCAATGCCTACCTGAATAATACTCAGGCCGATAGAGGTAATAACCACACCGGTAACTAACGGTGGGAATAAAGGCATTAAGCGACCAATAAGTGGTGCTAATAGCGTGGTGATAAAACCGGCCGCAATGGTCGCGCCAAAAATCCCCAGCAGACCGATATCCGGGTTCATCCCAATGGCAATCATTGGCGTTACAGCCGCAAAGGTCACCGACATAATCACCGGCAGGCGAATTCCCATAAAGCGACCAATGCCGATACATTGCAATAATGTGACGATACCGCAGCAAAAGAGATCGGAGCTAATCAGCATTGCGATAGCTTCTTTCGAGAGTCCGAGTCTGTCACCAATCATAAGTGGGACGGCGACTGCGCCTGCGTACATAACAAGGACGTGTTGCAGACCGAGTATGATCAGCTTTCCTGGTGATAATATGCGGTCCACCTCATCCGTTGGGCGGTCTTGCCCTGAAGATGAGGGAATTTGAGAATCTATGGCGCTCATCAGTCTTTCTCCTTTCGCTCGCCAGAGTAAAAAGCAACCGTTTACGTTCACTAAAACTCTTTAATGACATGCTCGTGGGATGCCAGTTTTCACAAGGAGGGGACGTTACAAGATGGAAATGCGGGGGCAATCACATAATCGGGGTTAAACCGAGAAAATGAGAATAAAAATAGACAATGAAATTATCTTTAATTTTCTCATATTGATATTTCATTAATCATTCTGGCATGTCGCACTCTCGTATTTAATACTTTTTATCCGGATGGCATTTTTTTGAACGGCGATGTTTAAATATTGAAAACGGCACAGATTGAGGGGCGATAATTTGATATCGCTCACAAAATTATAATTAAAACTGACTCGTTTCCTCATATATGCCCGTTTATTGCATTGCGACATTTGAGAAGACATAACTCATCAAATGAAAGGGATGCAAATGAACAAGTTTATCGCTGCTGATGCTGCGGAATGTATAGGCTGTCATGCCTGTGAAATTGCCTGTGCGGTGGCTCATAATCAAGAAAACTGGCCGCAGAGTCATGGTGATTTTCGACCCCGTATCCACGTTGTTGGGAAAGGTCTGGCTGCAAATCCAGTGGCTTGCCATCATTGCAACAATGCCCCCTGCGTTACGGCTTGCCCGGTAAATGCTCTGACTTTCGAGCCCGATAGCGTGCAACTGGACGAACAAAAATGCATTGGTTGTAAAAGATGCGCAATCGCTTGCCCCTTTGGGGTAATTGAGATGGTCGATGCTATTGCGCAGAAATGTGACCTTTGTAACCAGCGCAATTCCGGCGCGCAAGCCTGTATTGAAGTCTGCCCAACCCAGGCGCTGCGGCTGATGGATGAGAGCGGCTTGCAGCAGATGAAAACGCTGCGACAGCGCAGGACGGCGGAGGGAAAAGCATCGGAAAAACCACAATCATCGCGTCGCGAGGCATTGCTCCCTGTCACTCCACGCAAAGGGGCAGATAAAGTTACAGCAAGCGAGCGGAAGACCCACTTTGGCGAAATTTATTGCGGCCTTGATCAAAAACAAGCGGCGTATGAAAGCGACCGTTGTGTCTATTGCGCCGAAAAAGCCAACTGTAACTGGCATTGCCCGCTGCATAACGCTATCCCTGATTACGTCCGCCTGGTGCAGGAAGGGAAGATTATTGAAGCGGCAGAACTCTGCCACCAGACCAGTTCATTACCGGAAATTTGCGGTAGGGTGTGTCCGCAGGACCGGCTTTGTGAAGGCGCATGTACTTTAAAAG
Source organism: Escherichia sp. E10V5 (assembly GCF_004212315.1). Taxonomy (NCBI): domain Bacteria; kingdom Pseudomonadati; phylum Pseudomonadota; class Gammaproteobacteria; order Enterobacterales; family Enterobacteriaceae; genus Escherichia; species Escherichia sp. E10V5. Next base: position 193,363 of record NZ_RHJM01000002.1, on the reverse strand, counting down.
ATCACTCTGGCGCAGTCTCTATCGGTAATCTGGAACGCTATATTACTGATACTGCGCTGGCGATGGGCTGGCGTCCTGATGTCAGCCAGGTTGTTCCCCGCATAGAAAAAGTGGCGGTGATTGGCGCAGGACCCGCGGGGCTGGGATGTGCCGACATTCTGGCGAGGGCGGGTGTTCATGTTGATGTCTTTGATCGCCATCCAGAAATTGGCGGTATGCTGACTTTTGGCATTCCTCCGTTCAAGCTCGATAAAATGGTATTAAGCCAGCGGCGGGAGATATTCACCGCAATGGGAATCGACTTTCATCTCAATTGTGAAATTGGCCGCGATATCTCTTTCAACGAATTAACGGCGGAATATGATGCTGTTTTCCTCGGCGTGGGGACTTACGGCATGATGCGTGCAGATCTGCCGCATGAAGATGCGCCGGGCGTCATTCAGGCGCTACCGTTCCTGACTGCCCATACCCGCCAGCTTATGGGACTGCCGGAGTCTGAAGAGTATCCGCTGACGGATGTTGAAGGTAAACGCGTCGTGGTTTTGGGTGGCGGCGATACGACAATGGATTGTTTGCGTACTTCCATCCGCCTCAATGCTGCCAGTGTGACCTGCGCGTATCGCCGTGATGAAGTCAGTATGCCCGGTTCGCGTAAAGAGGTAGTCAACGCGCGCGAGGAAGGCGTTGAGTTTCAGTTCAATGTTCAGCCGCAATATATTGCTTGTGACGATGATGGGCGTTTAACTGCGGTGGGCCTGATTCGTACCGCAATGGGCGAGCCGGGACCAGATGGGCGCCGTCGTCCACGTCCGGTGGCGGGCTCTGAGTTTGAACTGCCCGCCGATGTTCTGATTATGGCGTTTGGTTTTCAGGCACATGCAATGCCGTGGTTACAGGGGAGTGGAATAAAACTCGATAAATGGGGACTGATTAAAACCGGTGACGCGGGATATTTCGCTACTCAGACGCATCTGAAAAAGGTCTTTGCCGGGGGGGACGCGGTTCATGGTGCGGATCTCGTTGTCACTGCAATGGCGGCAGGACGGCAGGCGGCGCGCGATATGTTAACTATGTTTGATACGAAGGCATCGTGATGAAATCGTTAATTATCGTTAATCCGGCTGACTGTATTGGCTGTCGCACTTGTGAAGTAGCCTGTGTTGTCGCCCATCCGTCAGAGCAGACTTTAAATGCCAGCTTCTTTTTGCCTCGCTTAAAGGTGCAGCGTTTGGATCGAATTAGTGCTCCGGTGATGTGTCACCAGTGCGAAAATGCGCCTTGCGTTGGGGCCTGCCCCGTGCAGGCGCTGACGATGGGTGAGCAGGTGGTGCAGGCAAATTCTGCCCGTTGTATCGGCTGCCAGAGTTGCGTCAGCGCGTGTCCGTTTGGGATGATCACAATTCAAATGTTGCCGGGAAATGTTCGGCCAGAAATCGTGAAATGTGACCTTTGCGAACAGCGGGAAGAGGGACCGGCTTGCGTTGCATCTTGCCCGACGCAGGCGTTGCAGTTGTTAACCGAAGGAGAACTCAGGCGAGTCCGCCAGCAGCGTATTGCTGCCAGCGGCAAGAATCCACTCTGACAAAACTCCGCGCTGTATGGCGCGGAGGTTCTTCTAGATAGCCCAGCCACCCGCGTAAAACGCGACCAAGGCGACAGTTATGATGACAGTACCAATATTGAGTTTGTTCCATTCGCGAGCAAAAACACGACCCACTACGAGAGTTACAAAGCCCAGCATAATGCCGGTGACGATATTACAGGTCAGGACGATAAAGACAGCGCAAACCAGGCCCGCCATCGCATCAATAAAGTCATTGAAGTCCAGTTTTGAGACGTTACTTAGCATCAGCAGACCCACGTACATCAGTGCGGGCGCTGTGGCATAACCGGGGATCAGAAACGATAACGGTGATAAAAACAGAATCAACAGGAACAGTAAGCCAACAATCGTCGCTGTCAGACCTGTTTTGCCACCCGCAGCTGTTCCTGCAGCAGATTCGATATAGACCGCCGCAGGCGCAGCACCTACCAGCCCAGAAAATATCGAGCTGACGGAATCGCTGGTCAGGGCTTTACCACCGTTGATTATCTGGTTGTCTTTATCCAGGAGATTCGCCTGACCGGCTACTGCGCGGATGGTACCGGTGGCATCAAATACGGCGGTCATCACCAGTGCCAGTACACTCGGGAGAACGGTTGGCTGGAGTGCACCCATAATGTCGAGGCTGAAAATTAGCGACTTACCATCTTCTCCTGTCAGGCTCGGCATCGCCACCAGACCGTGGTATTCCACCGCGGGGTCAAAGATTAAGCCGATTATCGAGATGGCGATAATTACCAGTAAGATCCCTCCTGGTACGCGGCACTTCTCCAGACCAAAAATTACCGCTAATCCCAGCAAGCTCATCGTCACAGGGAAAGAGGTAAATGCCCCGAGCGCTACCGGTAAACCTTCAATCGGGTTTTTGATAACCATACCAACGCCGTTAGCTGCAATCAGCAGCAGGAACAGGCCGATACCAATGCCTGTTCCGTGGGCAATACCCATCGGTAAATTGCGTAAGATCCAGGTTCGTATACCGGTTACCGAGATGGCGGTGAAGATGAGGCCCATCAGGAAGACCGCGCCCAGCGCGACGGGAACGCTAATTTGTTGCCCGAGTACCAGACTGAATGCGGTAAATGCCGTCAAGGAGATGGCGCAGCCGATCGCCATTGGCAAATTGGCCCACAGCCCCATTAGCAGCGAACCGAAGCCCGCGACCAGACAAGTAGCAACAAAGACTGCAGCAGGGGGAAAACCAGCTTTGCCCAACATGCCGGGAACCACGATTACAGAATAAACCATGGCCAGAAAGGTGGTTAAGCCTGCCAGTACTTCCTGGCGAACGGTACTGCCACGAGCGGTTATTTTAAAATAACTATCCAGCGCGCCCTGTGGCTTTGGTGCGACCGGTGTTTGTAGGATGTCTCCAGACATAATGATGTCCTCACGAGGATGTTAAGGTTTTATTATTAGTTGCGTTCGTACACCAGACGACCATCAACGTAGGTGCGGTAGATCGAACGGTCATCGCCCAACGTCATCATCACGAACAATTTGTCGACTAAAGAAACAGAGTTGTCATAGCGCAGCTGCTGTAGTGGTGTGGCAGTGGGTTCCATCACCACAAAATCAGCCTCTTTGCCGGGTAAAAAGTTGCCGATAAGGTCATCAAGGCCCAGAGATTTCGCGCCACCAAGGGTGGCAAGGTAAAACGCTTCATACGCGGAGAGGCGGTATCCCTGTAACTGCAATACTTTGTAGGCTTCGTTCAACGTTTGCAGCATGTTGAAGGTGGTTCCGGCACCAATGTCAGTTCCCATGCCCACTTTGACTTTTTTCTTCCAGGCTTTTTGTAGGTTGAATAGACCACTGCCCAGGTAGAGGTTTGAAGTTGGGCAGAAAGCGATGCTGGATTTGGTTTCGCTAAGACGATCCCACTCTTTTTCTTCGAGATGGACGCAGTGAGCAAAGACGCAGTTTTTCCCTGTCAGCCCGTACTGGTGGTAAACATCCAGATAACCATCATGTTCAGGATAGAGTGATTTCACCCAGGCAATTTCATCTTTGTTTTCACAGAGATGGGTATGTACCCACGTATCTGGATACTCTTCTTTCAGGCGTTGCGCCATCGCCATCTGTTCAGGTGAAGATGTTGGGGCGAAGCGTGGTGTAATGGCATATAACAGACGACCATTTTTGTGCCAGCGTTCGATCAGTTCTTTGCTTTGGTGATAGCTGCTTTCGGCAGTATCGAGCAGATAATCCGGTGCGTTGCGGTCCATCATCACCTTACCGGCAATCATGCGCATATTGATATGACTGGCGGCTTCAAACAGCGCATCAACGGATTGCGGATGGACGGTACCAAACACCAGCGCCGTGGTGGTTCCGTTACGTAAAAGCTGCTTGATGAAGAACGCCGACATTTCGCGGGCGTACTCTAAATCCTCATAACGGCGCTCAGTAGGGAAGGTGTGTTTATTCAGCCATTCCAGTAACTGCTCGCCATAGGCACCGACCATTTCACTCTGCGGATAATGGATATGCGTATCGACAAAGCCCGGTACTATCAGTTTGCCGCGATAATCACGGACGCGAATGGTGTCCGGGATTTGATGCTTGCCCTGTTCCCATTCACCAAACCATTCCACTTTCCCCTGTTTAATGAGTAATAAACCATCCTCAATAAATCGCAGCGCAGAAGCGATCTCTTCTGGATTATCGACCGTACGGATGACATCAATAAAACTGCCTCGTACTGCTTTTAACGTGTGTTCCCCTGACATCATTGACTCCTTTACTGTTAATCCATCTCTTCCGCAGAGGTAATACCCGGCAGAACGTTTTCCTGTCGGTAGCCACCAGGGAGGATAATATTTAATAAAATCGCAGTTAGGCCTCCGGCACAAATAGGATTTTCAACTAATACATATATTGAGGCGGGCAATATTTTAAAAATTTCGGGGTCATAAGAAACACCAAGTCCTAAACCTAAAGAAGTGGCGACAATAAGTGTTTCACGGCGCTTTAATCCGTTGGTAATAATGATGCGGATACCCGCAATGGCAATCATGGAAAACATCAACGTCATTGCACCACCCAGAACTGCCGAGGGAATAGTGGTGAAGAAGCCGCCGATCATCGGAAATAATCCAAGGATAACCAGCATTACCGCAATGGTGCGCCCGATATAACGTGAAGCGACGCCAGTCATCTGTATTACGCCATTATTTTGTGCAAAAGTGGTTAATGGTAATGAACCGACGGCGGAGGCGATAACCGAAACCAGACCATCTGCCAGCACGCCGCCTTTCAGGCGTGACTGATATTCTTCTCCCTGGATAGGGCGGCGGGAAACCATTGCTGTGGCGGTGATATCCCCTACCGCTTCCAGCACACTAAGCAGATAAATGGTGCCGACCACCAGGAACTGATGGAGGTTGAAATTAAATCCGTATTTGAAAGGATGGGGAATAGTAATGAGGGGGAGATTGCGTAAACTGCTGAAGTCCACCATGCCAAGGCATAATGAAACCGCATAACCCACGCACAGACCAATGGCGATTCCGCCCATACGTAGTAGCGGACTGCGACAACAGTTAAAGCCAATAACCACAATCAGCACCAGTAAACCAACGCCAAGGTGCTCGTAGTTGCCGAACGTGCCACTGCTCTTGGCGGCAAAACCACCGCCAAAATCAATAATGCCAACTTTAATCAGGCTTAAGCCGATCATCAGTACAACAATACCACTGACAGTGGGAGTAATTACTCTGCGTAAATAAGGAAGAATAAAAGAGGCTCCGACCACCAGAAAGGCACCAACGAAGGAGACGCCGAGGAGTGACGACATGATTAATTCTTCATGAAAACCGTCGCTTTTCATGCTGCTACCCAGCGCAATCATGACTGTCACAAATGAAAAATTGACTGACTGAATAGAGAGTAAACCTGAACCTATAATTCCATAGCGATTTACCTGCAACCAGGTACCAATGCCAGAAGCGATCATCGCCATGGAAACCAGGTAGGCTGTGGTTTCTGCGGAAAGTTGTAGGGCCGCCCCCACAATTAGCGCGGGTGTTACCATTGGGACGAAAATTGCCAATAGATGGGTAATGGCACCAACGATAGCCTGATGAAAAGGAGGGCGATCCTCCAGTTCAAATATAAGGTCAGAACCTGCATGGTTTATATCAGACATCCCTTCACTCCTTTATAAAGTAAATTTGATCATCTGAATCAGTAAAATAAATTCCCACGAATTTGGGGCGCAGGACGCCTTGAGAACGGCTTATCTCATTTTCGCAGTTACTAATTAGTTATCTTTAATACAAGGGAAACTGGCCGCCGAAGCGGCCATTTATTATTTATATTTTTTTCAGTGCGGTGAGTATTTTCTCCGGTGTGAAATGCCATTCGCGTAACCAAATGCCGCAAGCATCGTGAATTGCGGTAGCAATTGCCGGTGCTGCACCGTTCACGCCGATCTCCGAGATTGATTTCGCCCCGAATGGGCCGACTTTATCGTCACTCGGCACCAGCACAGCGCGGAAATCACGCGGAATGTCGCCAATTTTCGGCGCGCCATAGCTGCGTAAATCACGCGTTAATGGGTGTCCTTTGGCGTCATAAATGATCTCTTCGCTCATGCTGTGGCCGATAGCTCGGAGGGTAGCGCCGTAGATCTGCCCCAACGCTAACTCCGGGTTGACCGGAGTACCGCAATCCAGCAAGGCGTAGAATTTATCCAGGCGGATTTCACCGGTACGTGTATTGACGGCCACTTCAGCGAAGTTTGCCCCATACGGGAAGGCGAAATCAGGCGTGATGTAACTGGCTGTTCCCACCAGTGAACCAAAGCCAGTACCAGTTTCGCCTTTATGGGCAATATCCCCGAAACTGACTTCGCCTTTCTTGCCGCGAACGACACCCGGCGTTGCCAGTTGAACATCTTCCAGTGGCTCACCCAACATTTGCGCGCTGTGGAAAAGGATTTTGTCGCGTAAATTTTCCGCTGCCATACGTGCGGCGTTGCCTGAGAAGCAAGTGCCGGACGAGGCATACGCGCCTTTATCAAACAACGCATGATCGGTATCACCGGAGATAACATGCACGTCCTGCGGTGGACAATGCAGCACTTCGGCCGTCAGTTTAGTGACTACAGTATCCAGACCCGTACCGATGTCAGCACCACCAGAATGGACGATAAATGTACCGTCTGATTCCAGTTTGATCATGCAGTTAGCCTGATCGATATCAGGGATACCTGATTTCTGCATAATAATGGCGACGCCACGACCCACGCACCAGTCACCTTCCTGCGCTTTAGGTGAAGACCATTGGATCATCTCACGCCCCTGACGCAGGATCTCTTCCAGTGCGCAGCTGGCAGCAGAAGGAACGGAGGTTGGCGCTTTACCTTCACCAATTGCGCCGAGAATCTTCAGCTCTTGCCCTTCGTGTACCCGGTTACGTTCGATAATTTCCAGCTGGTCGATCTGCAACTGTTCAGCCAGTTCCGCTAATGCCATAGTAATAGCGAAGTTACCTTTCGGTGCGCCATAACCCTGATAAGCACCATTTGGGCAGATGTTGCTGTAGTAGGTGGTGACCTGGAAATCGACGTTATCGCACGGATATAACGGCAGTGATAGCGCCGGTCCGTTACACGGTACGGTGAGTGAGTGGTTGCCGTAAGGTCCTGTGTTGGCGCGGAAATCCATCTTCACTGCCGTCAGGCGACCATTTTTTTTGGCCCCCAGTTTTACGGTAACTTTCGCGACGTGACGAGAGGTGTTAGCAATAAACTCTTCTTCACGGGTGTAGCGGAACAGTACCGGACGCCCGGTCACGCAGGTTGCCCAGGCGCACACTTCTTCCAGCAGGATGTCCTGTTTAGACCCAAAACCGCCGCCTACGCGTTCTTTAATGACATGAACTTTATGCTGTTTCATGCCCACGAGACGCGCAACCTGGCGACGCAGGTGCCACGGTACTTGAGTGGACGCGTGGATAACCAGACGATCGCCGTCCATGCGGGTAAAGCAGATGTGTGTTTCAGTCGGGCACTGTTGTGCCTGAGTTGAATTATAGGTTCGTTCAATGATCACATCGGCGTCGGCAAAGCCTTTGTCCATATCACCAATATGACCATGAATACTGGCGGCGATATTTTTGCGAGGGCGAGAACCGATAGGGAAGTTGATGATCATATGCTCGCCGCGCTGGGCTGCATGGCTGTTATCGTCTTCCAGAGTATCTGGCGCACCAGCAACATACACCACCGGTTCATCGTGTACGACAGGCGCATCTTCCGCCATTGCCTCGTCAATCGACATTACTGGCTTAAGCACCTCATATTCAACGTCGATGAGCTTCAGTGCTTCGAGCGCAATTTCTTCATTTTCAGCTACGACCGCAGCCACGCGATCGCCGACGTGGCGCATTTTCTTGCCGAACATACGGCGGTCAAGCGGTGACGGTTCCGGTGCGCTCTGACCACCAGGTGTGTAGTAGATATCCGGGCAATTCAGGTGAGTAATAACGTGAACAACGCCCGGTAAAGCCTCGGCTTTACTGACATCCAGATGGGTAATCAGTGCGTGAGCGTGTGGGCTACGTAACATTTTAATGACGCAGGCGTCAGCGGTTACGCGGTCTTCAACATAGCAGGGTTTCGCCTGCACCATTTTGGCAGCGTCGGTTTTCGGGTAATGTTTACCAATAACTTCAAGGTCATCGCGGAAAGTTGGGGCGATATCAATCGTAGCCTGTGGGTTATTTTTACGTGCAACCGCCAGTTCAATGACCTGGTAGTATTGCTGCCAGCCAGCATCGCGGCTGAACAGACCAGAAAGCGCGTCGTCGATCTCTTCGCGGGTTGGTGTGGCGATGCGATCGAGAAGATCGGTGATAATCAGAGCCGCAGCCGGATCGTTATAACCGGACTGCACCACGCCGACATCAACCATTGCCTGTTGAACCAGACTTAATTCATTCCATTTGCCTAAGGATTCAGTGGTGAGAATGTCTGCGTTTTCTAACTGTGCTGCTATCAACAGGGAGGCGTTAAGGATATTACCGTTAAAAAGAATCGCGTCAGAACCGGCAAAACCGAAGCCATCATCACTGTTGCGCACAGAGTGCATACCCATGCCAAACAACAGCTTTTGCACGTTCTCACCAGGATTGGCCTTTAGCTCCTGGGGCGCGCCATTTAAAGTAAAGTGGATATTCATACGGCTTCCTCCCCAGCCTGTTGGCAGTCGGCATACAGGTCGGCTACCAGAACTCCCGTGATATAGCGTTTATAGGCCACGCTGCCCCGCAAATCTTCCTGCGGGAAAATGGCGTTGGCGACAGCCTGTTCAAGTGCATAGCCTTCCAAATTTTGTTTTTCGACATCGTGAAGACGCAGTGCTTTACTGGTGACGCCATCCAGCGCAATTCGCATACCGTCGTGGTCGGTTAACGCTACGGCTGCTGTCACTACCGTTAATCCAGCCTGGGAACGGCTAATTTTGCGAGTCGCACAGGTGCGGTACGGATCTTTAATGATGATTTCGGTTAGCAGGCGATCGCATGGGCAGGCCAGGTACTCTTCGATTGACAGTGTTTCACCATTGCCAAAAACCAGTTCAGCATCCAGAGCCAGCAGAACGGGAAGCAACACTGATTCTTCCTGCTGGGCGGCGATTTCGCCACCAATAGTCGACTGATTACGAACATGGCGAGAGTAAACAAAACCGAGTGCTTCGCGCAGTGCCGCAGGAATAAAGCGCGCATCACGCAGTGGCTGTAAGCGAGACATTGCACCAATACGCAGTGCGCCGTTATCCCAGTCAACCCAGTCCAGTTCCAGATCCTGTAAGGAAATGGCAATCTTTTTATCGGTGCGGGTTGGCGTGGCGTTGAGTTTGCTGCCGCCGGCAAACCAGACGGCTTCATCCTGGTAGCGGCGCTTCAGTTCCAGCGCCTGTTCGACAGAGTCGGGCCTGAAAAATTGTTCAATCATCTTCTTTCCTTATTTAACCCTCTTCCCTGAAGGAAGAGGGTTTTTGTCATTTATGCCAATGCATCCATACGACGCCACATACTGGCAGCGGCTTTTCTGGCTTGCGCATAAATGGAATCGCAATCGAAGTTAAACTGACGATCTTCATAGACCATCACGCCGTTGACCATCACGCTGTGAACGCTGCCTGACCCCATACCAAAGGCGATATGTCCAGCGATATTGTCTGCCAGCAGCGGCGTCGGCGAGTTGTAATCGCAAATGGTTAAATCTGCTTTATAACCGGCTTCCAGGAGGCCAAATTTCGCGCCAAAGTTGCGGCTTATCAGTTCGTTGCCGTTAGTCAGGGCTTTGGCAAAACTGTCTGGCCATAGCGGACCACCCGCATCGCGATGTTTAAAGAAGGCGAATTTCATCTCTTCAAACATGTCTGAACCAATGCCGTCGGTTCCCAACGCCAGATTGCGAATATCGCTAAGGTGGTGGTTGTAGCCGACGTGGTTGTTCATGTTGGAACGAGCGTTATGCACCAGGAACGCATCGCGCTGATTGAGCAGAGCAATATCTTCTTTTGACAAATACAGACCGTGAGCAACCAGCGTTTTGCTGTCGATGAGATCGTATTCTGCCAGCCGTACCAGCAGGTCTTTGCCGTACCAGTGGTGACTGTGAGACACGTCGTAAAGGTCTTCAGCGGCGTGAATGTGTAAACCACGCCCGGTAGCTTTCACTGCTTCGCGCAGCATTTCCAGCCCAGCATCCGGCACGGTAAACGGAGCGTGAGCGCCGATATGTGCTTCTACCAGATACGGCTCGGTTGCCGCTTTCTTCGCATCATCAATCTGACGGGCGAAGCGGATATTTTCTTCTACCCCTTCCTGTAACTCTTTAATGCCGTTGTTACGGTCAGTGGTTTCAAAACAGGTCATCGCGCGCAGGCCAACTTTTAAAAATGCGTTGCGCAGCGTTGAGAGCGACCCGCCGATATACGCCGGAGAAGCATGGTGATCGATAACCGATGTACATCCGCTCTTGATTGCTTCCAGTGAACAAATCAGTCCGCTGTAGTAGAGAGATTCTTCATCAAGGGCGCGATCGAGCCGCCACCACAGGTTTTTCAGCGTCGAGATGAAGTCCGGGCAGGGGGCGATGTTTGCCATAATTCCGCGGGAAAGCCCCGAGTAAAAATGGTTGTGCGAGCAGACAATCCCCGGCATTACAATCCGACCATGCATCTCTTTGTAGTTGGCTTCAGGGTAGCGGTGTGTCAGGGCGTTGCCGATAGCGATAATCACATCATTTTCGATGGCGATATCGACGCCTTCCTGCACTTTCGCCGGGTGTAGCTGTACTGCGGTGACATTCTTCAGAATCAACATGATTACACCTCCACGCGGCCCAGCAGATAATGATGATGCTGGTGGACATGGCTAATGATGCGGCACATATCGTTCAGCTCTGGCGGTACGTTGTTGAACTGGCCTTCGCTGTCGATGTTTAACACCCAGCTTTGGTTATTCAGACGCACGCGTACTCGGCAATCTTCCACCAGGAAGCCTGGGTTGCTGCTGTTATCAAAATCTTGCGACAGGCTAAAGACGGTGATTTTGTCTTTGTACGGTTTACCGTTCCACGGGCAGAACTGGGCGCAGTTGCCGCATTCGTTGCAGTAGGCGTCCAGGTGCAGTGTCTGGAAACGGTTCTGGAATCCAGGGACCGCAATTGACACGTTGGCGCGGTTCGGGCAGACATCCACACACTTGCTGCAAACGTAGTTACATTCAAGGCAACGTGCGGCTTCCTGAGCGACAAACGCGTCACGATCATCGCTGTTCACCAGGGTGACAGAGATATCGCCTTTGCGTTGGTAGATTTCCGTCGGGTTGACGTTGTTCCAGTATTTATCGCTTTGGTGTGAACGGATATTTTCCCGGCTAAGAATGGCATCCGATGCCCGACGAGCTGTGCCGACAGCCGCGACAATGGAGGACGGTCCGCGCTGTACGTCACCGATCATAAAGACATTAGTCAGGCGGGTTTCACCGTTATGGTCGACGTCTGGCCAGCCGTTGTTGTCCAGCGGCACGCCCATCGTATTCAGGGCTTCAGTATCCTGTTGTTCGCCAATGGCGGTAATCAAACTGTCTACGTGCAGTGTTACCGTTTCGTTGGTTTCTACCGGGCGGCGACGACCTTTCTCATCAGGTTCGCCAAGTGACATGACGCGCAACGTTAAGGTGCCATCAGCATCGAAGCGTTCAGGATTGTTCAGGAAACGGAACTCCACGCCATCGTGCAGTGCTTCTTCATACTCTTCGCGCCATGCTGGCATCTCTTGCAGTGAACGACGGTAAACGACGGTTGCTTTTTCAACGCCAGGCACGCGTAATGCCGCACGGGCGCAGTCCATTGCGGTGTTACCCGCCCCGACAACCACCACATGTTTACCCAGCTTGAGCGCAGTACCCTTGTTGTACTCGCGCAGGAAGGGGAGAGATTTCCAGACATTCTGGTTGTCGCCCGCCAGTTTCACACCGCTATTTTTATCAGTACCTGTGGCAATCAGAACGTAGTGGAAGCCCTGATTTTTTAACTGTTCGACGGTCAGGTCCGGCGAGCAACCGTACTCAAATTTCACGCCGTGATCGGCAACAAAATCGATATCGTGCTGAATTAACTCAGCCGGGATACGGAACTGAGGAATGATATTTTTCACCACGCCGCCCGCGTTAGCTTCGCGTTCAAACAGCGTGACCGGATGACCTGCTCTGGCAAGGAAGTAACCTGCAGCCAGGCCCGCCGGACCGGCGCCAATTACAGCAACCGGATGACGAGAACCAGAACCGGCTGGTTTGTGCCAGCGTTGCTTATATTCATCCCAGCCTTTTTCCAGGGCGACTTTTTTCAGTTCGCGGATATTCAACGCACTGTCGTAATCCAGACGAGTACAGTTGTACTGGCACTGGTGATCGCAAATATGGGCGGTAATCGCGGGCAGGGCGTTGCGTTGGTAGATAAGTTCCAGCGCGTCGGCATAGCGATGTTCGCCCAGCAGGCGAATATATTCCGGAATATCCTGTTTGATGGCACAAGCAGTAACACAGGGGGCAACGTAGCAGTCGGTCAGTGGCAGGTCTTCTGCCACTTCAATACGCTCTTCTGGCTTCCAGTGTTTCTGGGTGTATTCCATAGTTAGCGCATCTGCTGCCAGCCTGTTTAGCCGTTCGACGTCAACACGGTTAAGCTCCCAGGCGTCTGACCCTTCCAGTTCGCGCATGCAAGCGCTTAAGCGCAGATAGCCACCAGGTTTCAGCAGGTCAGTTGCCATGGTTATCGGGCGAATACCGGTATCGAAAATATCGCGGATAGTTAACTGGCTGGCGCCACCGGAATAAGAGATAGGCAGTTTGCCGTCAAAGGCGCGGGAAAGAACTGCAGCGACATTGATGGAGAGCGGGAACAGCGCACGCCCGGACATATACATCTCTTCGCCAGGCAGTGCGCCTTTATTGTTGATGGTGCCGAGGGTGTTAGTCAGTTTGACGCCAAAGCCGAGCGATTTTTCTTTCGCCAGCGCCATCAGGCGTTCCAGCATTTCCAGCGCCTGGGTTAGCTTGAGATCGTGATCAAATGACTCTTCTTTTAAGCCAATGTAATCGAAACCACAGCTATCGAGAATCTCGCGTACTCGCGCGTAACCCAATAAAGTCGGGTTGAGTTTCACGAAGGTATTGAGCTCTTTTTCTTCCAGCATGTAACGGCAAATGGCTTCGATTTCATGTGGAGGGCAGCCGTGCATCGTGGAGAGGGTAACGCCTTGTACCATGCTGGTGGGGATACGTGCCGATAAGGCCTGCAAACTTTCACGTTTTTCCTGCAAACCGTGGCGGGCTAAAAATGCGTCATTCTGGAGTAGTTTATGAAGCGTATCGCGGTATTGTGCAAACTTCGGATGTGCAGACGCGTCCATCATATTATCGATGAACTGCTGCATGGGTGGTTGTTTAATGCCTTCGAGGTTGTAACCGACGCTCATATTAAAGATGAATGATTTACCGGACTCGGACGGCTGGAACATAGCTTCGAGAAGATGCAGGGCGAACCAGGCTTTGAGGTATTCATCCCACGCTTTAAGCAGGGTAAATTCGGTGGACCATTCGGTGTTAAAACACTCGTCTTCGGCGTCGATACAGGGCTTTTCCAGCTCCAGACGATCGAGGATTTGTACTGTTTTAAGTTCGATGAAGCGTCCGCCAGTCAGCCAGGAAGTGACGATGTTTTGTGCGAGTTGCGTGTGCGGACCTGCGGCGGGGCCGACTGGTGTCGCACAGGTTTCACCGAAAACACCGACAGATTTACCTTTTGCGGGTGAGTAAAACTGTTGCTCGGGAATACCAAAGATTGAGCGTTGTTGTTGGTATTCATCAAATATGCGCGTCAAAAGTTCCTCAAACGGAATGGGACGCATAATATCCCCCATAACCCTCTCCTTAGCTTACACAGATATCATTGAGTGACCGGTATTGAGAAATCCGGTGGTTTAGGGGGATAGAGCAACAATCACACCACTCTTGCCATGTTCGCCAGGAAATATAAAAAAATGTGAAGTGCCTCGAAACTTAAGGGGCTTTTGTGAATGATCTCACAGGTATTAAATGAGAATTAAAATCACTCCTGGGTATTATTGTTGTCAGACGTTTTATCACTTTTTCTCATTTCTCAAAATCAGTGATTCTGTATCATTATGATAAAGATGTACTGAGTGGATTTATTATTTGAACGCAATCGTTTAACTGGCTTTTCTAAATTTTAGTATACTTTTTTTGCGCATTAATAAAGTCATTTGGAGTATCAATATCTAAAATTATTTCTTCATTTTCCATTTCGACGAAATAATGTTCGCCCATGAGTAATGCCTGGCGCATATGGGTAACATTAGGTTGTTTGACCGCCTGCATCAGGCAGGATTTTGACACTAAAATCGGATGGCCAGGCGTACCATTATGGAGCGGGAGTATGGCTCCGTTGTTTCGTAACTTCCAGATTTTTAGAAAGATATCTCTGTTGATGGTTGGCATATCACCATGAGTGAGAAAACAATGTTCTGTTTGTACCGCTGGCGCTGCGGCTTTTACCGAAGTCAGTAACCCCTGCGCATAATCTGGATTGTAGATAATAGTAATGTTGCTATGGCTAGCGTAGCGATTATGCAGTTCATTGCCGCGATAACCAGTGACCAAAATAATTCGGCTACAAAACTGCAACGCATTTTTGATACTCGCGTCAAGAATTGTTCCCTGTTGCCAGGGTAACATCATTTTCCATTGCCCCATTCTTGATGATAATCCGGCCGCGGTAATTATACAGTCGATGGCTGACATAGTGGTTCCATTATTATATGGGCTAATAACGCCTGAAAATGTGTTACTCCCTGATTAATGCGTATTTACCTCAGAGAGGTCCATGAAGACTCGTGAAAAGTATAATTGACCCATCGGCGTTATTCATTGATTTAGGCGCGCAGAAACACCCCACTGTGATTTCTGTTGTTGGCGCTGGGGGGAAAACCAGTCTGCTTTTTTGGCTGGCGCAGTTATTTCAGTCCATAGGCAGGCGTGTGTTAATTACTACGACCACACATATGTTTATGCCAGATTCTCACTGGCCCGTGGTTTTCTGTCGTGATCCCGCAATGCTTCCTCACTCGTCTCTCAAATTCCCCATTTCATTTTGTTTTCACCGCTGGAAAGCGAACCAGGGAAAAGCGCAGGGATTTACACCAGAAGCGATTGATGCACTGGTGCAACGACCAGAGTGTGACGTAATTCTCATTGAGGCAGATGGCTCGCGTGGAATGCCGTTAAAAGCGCCTGATGAGCACGAACCTTGCATACCCAAAAGCAGTTGCTGTGTGATTGCTGTGATGGGAGGGCATATTTTGGGCGCGCAAGTTGGCACGGAAAATGTCCATCGCTGGTCGCAGTTTGCTGATATTACCGGGTTAACACCTGATGCAACCTTGCAACTGAGCGATCTCGTTGCGCTGGTTCGTCACCCTCAGGGCGCGTTTAAAAACGTACCACAAGGCTGTCGACGAATCTGGTTCATTAACCGTTTTTCTCAATGTGAGAATGCGATTGCGCAAAGCGAGCTACTTCAGCCGCTGCAACAACATGACGTAGAGGCAATCTGGCTGGGCGATATACAAGAACATCCTGCAATCGCGCGCAGATTTGTGAATTAGCGGCCCGGGCCTTCCGGGTTACTGAATGGATATCGATTGAGGTTGGTATGAATATTTTCACAGAGGCTGCAAAACTCGAAGAGCAAAATTGTCCTTTTGCAATAGCGCAAATTGTAGATAGCCGAGGCTCTACTCCCCGCCATTCTGCACAAATGTTAGTGCGCGCCGATGGTTCTATCGTCGGTACAATTGGCGGGGGAATGGTTGAGCGAAAGGTGATTGAAGAGTCGCTTCAGGCATTGCAGGAACGTAAGCCGCGATTATTCCATGGGCGCATGGCGCGTAACGGCACGGATGCCGTCGGCTCAGATTGCGGAGGCGCAATGTCAGTGTTTATCAGCGTACATGGTATGCGACCCCGGCTGGTGTTGATCGGCGCGGGGCATGTTAACCGGGCGATAGCCCAAAGCGCAGCACTGCTGGGGTTTGATATTGCTGTTGCCGATATTTATCGCGAAAGCCTGAATCCTGAACTTTTCCCGCCATCAACTGCGCTTGTTCATGCTGAGTCGTTTGGCGCGGCAGTGGAAGCACTGGATATTCGCCCTGATAATTTTGTCCTGATTGCCACGAATAATCAGGATCGTGAAGCCCTCGATAAACTCATTGAACAACCCATTGCATGGTTGGGGTTGCTGGCAAGTCGCCGCAAGGTTCAGCTTTTCCTGCGTCAATTGCGTGAGAAAGGCGTGGCTGAAGAACATATTGCCCGTTTGCACGCACCGGTGGGCTACAACATAGGTGCGGAAACGCCGCAGGAGATCGCTATCAGCGTTCTGGCAGAAATATTACAGGTGAAAAATAACGCGCCGGGTGGGCTGATGATGAAACCTTCTCATCCTTCCGGACACCAGCTGGTGGTGATTCGCGGTGCGGGGGATATCGCCAGTGGTGTGGCGCTACGTCTGTATCATGCTGGTTTTAAAGTGATCATGCTGGAAGTGGAAAAACCGACGGTGATTCGTTGTACCGTGGCGTTTGCCCAGGCCGTGTTCGATGACGAAATGACGGTTGAAGGCGTCACCGCCCGACTGGCAACCAGCGCTGTAGAGGCGATGAAACTGACTGAGCGTGGGTTTATTCCCGTGATAGTTGACCCCGACTGTTTACTGCTTGATGAGCTGAAACCACTTTGTGTGGTGGATGCTATTCTGGCGAAACAGAATTTGGGTACGCGTGCAGACATGGCTCCAGTGACGATCGCGCTTGGGCCGGGCTTTACCGCAGGTAAAGATTGTCATGCGGTGATTGAAACAAATCGTGGGCATTGGTTGGGACAGGTTATTTACTCTGGTTGCGCACAGGAGAACACTGGCGTTCCCGGTAATATTATGGGGCATACCACCCGGCGAGTTATTCGCGCTCCGGCGGCAGGTATCATGCGGTCCAACGTGAAGTTAGGCGATCTGGTACAAGAGGGCGATGTTATTGCCTGGATTGGCGAGCATGAAATAAAAGCGCCACTGACGGGAATGGTGCGTGGTTTACTTAATGACGGGCTGGCGGTGGTCGGTGGCTTTAAAATCGGTGATATCGATCCTCGTGGTGAAACGGCTGATTTCACCAGCGTTTCTGACAAAGCCCGAGCGATTGGTGGTGGCGTACTTGAGGCGTTAATGATGTTGATGCATCAGGGCGTTAAAGCGACGAAAGAAGTACTGGAAGTGGCTTAAATGCAAATGGCCGGATGGTATTACCCACCCGGCCTGAGACTGATGACAAACGCCAAATTGCCTGATGTGCTGTGCTTATCAGGCCTACAAATGCTTTGCAACCAATTGAATATTAGATGTTTTGTAGAGTGGGTAAGGCGTTCACGCCGCATCCGGCATCAATAACGCGCACTTTGTTAACAATCTTTGGCCGAATGGCATCTCCACCCGGCCAATAAATTACTGAGAAATCACCGTTCCGGTTTTTCCTTCAATCCCTTCTTTCGCTTTGCTCAACACGGTAATCAGTGCTTCGCGACCTGCGCGAGAGCGGGCAAATGATGCGGCGGCTTCCACTTTCGGCAGCATAGAACCTTTTGCAAAATGCCCTTCTTCGATAAAGCGTTCTGCATCGGCCAATGACAGGCGATCGAGCCACTGCTCATTCTCTTTACCGAAGTTAATCGCCACTTTTTCTACAGCAGTCAGAATGATCAGCATATCGGCATCGATCATTTCTGCTAAACGGGCGCTGGCCCAGTCTTTATCGATAACCGCACTGGCACCGCGCAGATGGTTACCTTCTCGAATCACAGGAATACCGCCACCGCCAACGGTGATCACAACCTGTCCTGCATTTACCAGCGCTTTAACTGTCTCTTTTTCAACAATATCTACCGGCTTAGGCGAAGCAACGACACGACGATAGCCGCGACCCGCATCTTCTTTCAGGGTATAGCCTTGTTTTGTCAGTTGCTCTGCTTCCTGCTCGGTAAAGAACGAACCGATCGGTTTGGTTGGGTTGAGGAAGGCCGGATCGTTAGCGTCGACTTCGACCTGGGTAACCAGCGTTGCAACGGGTTTATTAATGCCACGAGAAAGCAGTTCTTCTCTTAAGGCGTTTTGCAGATCGTAACCAATATATCCCTGACTCAACGCAACACAGACAGACATTGGCAGCATCGGTGAATGCGCTTCAGTTTTTGCAGCGGCTTCGAATGCCTGGTTAATCATGCCTACCTGTGGTCCATTACCATGAGTGACGATAACTTCATGTCCCTGGGCAATTAAATCAACAATTGCCTGAGACGTAATTTTTACCGCTTTCATTTGTCCAGCCAGATCGTCGCCCAGCGCATTCCCGCCGAGGGCGAGAACAATTTTCTTACTCATTTTTCCTCACTCATCATTCTTGATTGTGTATAGATCCCTGGCAGTGGTTAGAGCACGGGAGGGACAAACGGTTTGCGTCGCAGGAAACGTCCTCGTCCGGCTTTGCCTGTAAAGGTGCCGTCACAGAAAATCGTTTCACCACGGGATAAGGTTCTGACAATCGCGCCCTGACAGGTAAAGCCCTCCCAGGGAGAGTAGTCGGCGTTGTCGTGGAGATGGCGATGCTGAATTTGTTGGCTCTGGCGTGGGTCGATAATCACCACGTCGCCATCGGAACCGGGTGCTAATAATCCTTTTTGTGGCCACAGGCCAAACAGCCTTGCGGGCATCGCACTGGTTAATTCAACAAAACGCTCCGGTGTGATACGTCCCGTCATTACTCCACTGGAGAACAGCAACTGCATGCGATTTTCCACACCGGGCAAGCCATTTGGGCAGCGGCTGAAATCGCCTTTAGAAATTTGTTGGCGCTGGGCCATCGAGAAGGTGCAGTGATCGGTCGCCACCACGTCAATCGCACCATCGCTGATGCCACACCACAGCTTGTCCTGCTCGCGAACGTTGCGCAGCGGTGGGCTAAGAATGAACTTCATGCCATCTTCTGTATCGTAACTGCGTTCGTCCAGCAGGAGATATTGCGGGCAGGTTTCAACCCAGACTGGCTGGTGATTCGCGCGAGCAAGGCGCAGATAATCCAGACCTAAGCCGTTAGACAAGTGCACGATATAGAGCGGGGCGTTACCGGCAATTTGTGCCAGGTTAATCATTCTGGCGATGGCTTCGGCTTCGCATTCCAGAGGTCGGCTCAAGGCGTGGTAGCGCGGCGCGGTTAACCCAGCGGCGATAAACTCAGCTCGCTTACTGGCGATTGCGGCGTCATTTTCTGGGTGTACAGTGGTCAGCGCGCCGGATTCATGCAGGCGGCGTAATGCCTGTAGGACTTCATCATCGTTGAGTTTGTATTGATAGGTTAAATAGAGTTTAAAACTGCTCAGCCCTTCTTCTACCATCATCGGAATTTCGTCGAGTATGGCGTGATTAATATGCTGGATAACACCGTGAAAGCTGTAGTCGATGACCGCTTTATGGGCGGCATAACCACGATAAACTTCCAGTTGATGGCGTAATCGGCAGCCATTCGGGCCAAATCCCATATGATCAATAATGGTTGTTGTACCGCCACACGCGGCTGCGCGGGTACCGGTAAAAAAATCATCACAACTGCGCGCGATGCCGACATCAATATTGAAATGTGTATGGACATCTACGCCGCCAGGGAAAACATAACAGCCAGTGGCATCAATTTCTTCACAGGGGAGTTGCGGCGAAATATCTTTGCCTAACTGGCGGACAATACCGCTTTCAATCAGCAAGTCCTGTTTGGCTTGTCCATCTGCGTTAACGACAGTGCCGTTTTTGATCAATACGCGCATAGCAAACTCCAAAAAACCCTCCGGCGAACCGGAGGGAAATAGGTGAAGAGTAATTATTCTGTTGCCAGCCAGCTTAACGGGATTGCAGCGTACATAGCGGCACAGGTCACCAGGTGAGATTTCCAGGTTTTTTCGTTTGGCGCGTGCGCTTCAGGTTCTTTACCCGGTCCAAAGCCGATGACCGGAATGCCGTGACGGCCCATAATGGATACGCCGTTAGTTGAGAACGTCCACTTATCAACGACCGGTGCTTTGCCAAACAGACCTTCGTAGGCATTCACCAGCGTTTTAACGGTGAAATGATCTTCTTCCACTTTCCAGGTCGGGAAGTAGCATTCGGTTGGGTAAACCAGGCCAGTCCAGGACGGACGGTCGTAGTTGTACATAGAAACGACAGCATTGGCTTTCTGTACCGCAGGCAGGGCGCGGATTTCATCCAGCGCGCCTTCCCAGGTTTCGCCCCAGGTCAGGCGACGGTCGATGGAAACGGCACAGCTGTCTGCTACTGCGCAACGACTTGGTGAGGTGAAGAAAATTTCGGAAACAGTCAGAGTACCTTTGCCGAGGAATTCGTCATAGCCCAGACGTTGGGACAGTTCTTGTAATTCGCCAAGAATCGGGCCCATTTTGAAAATGGCGTTATCACCGCGTTCTGGTGCTGAACCATGGCAGCTAACGCCCTGAACATCAATGCGAATTTCCATACGACCGCGCTGACCACGATATACCTGGCAGTCGGTTGGTTCGGTACTGACCACAAATTCCGGGCGAATGCCGGATTGTTCAATAATGTACTGCCAGCACAGACCGTCGCAGTCTTCTTCTTGCACAGTACCGGTGACCAGCAGGGTATATTCATCTTCCAGACCGAGGTCTTTAATGATCTTACCGGCATAAACCATTGATGCCATGCCGCCTTCCTGGTCGGAAGTACCACGGCCACCGATCAGCTCGTCGGTTTCCATGCCTTCGTACGGGTCGAATTCCCAGTTTTTGATGTTACCAATGCCTACGGTGTCGATATGAGCGTCCATTGCAACCAGACGCGGACCGTGGCCGATATAGCCGAGAACGTTACCCATTGGATCGATTTCAACTTTATCGAAGCCGACTTTTTCCATCTCTTCTTTAATACGATGTACTACACGTTTTTCGTCGCAGCTTTCACTGGGAATAGCAACCATATCGCGCAGGAAGCGAGTCATGTCTGCCTGGTAATCTTTTGCTTTTTCAAGAATCAGTTTGAATGGAATATTCTTAGCCATTATTTTTCTCCAGATTTTTTACTCCCCATTTGGCGGGGAGTTGTTCCAATAGGGTGATTAAGGTGCTACAGAGTGTTTGCCTTCCCAGACAACTTCGCGGTAGTGCTTCACGTCGGTGTCGCCTTCGGTGCTGATAACCAGGACGACGGCATCTTTGTTCAGAGCCAGTTTTTCCATCAGGCTTTGACGTTGCGGGTGATAATGAACAGCCGCGAGAACGCCCAAACCGACAGCGCCAGATTCACCAGAAATGATGCGTGGATCGTTGCCGTACGGATTACCCAGCACACGCATACCTAATGCGGCAACGCTGTCCTGACAGGAGATAAATTGGGTGGCACAGTTACGTAAGATTTCCCAGCCCAGAGGGTTAGGTTCGCCGCAAGCCAGGCCCGCCATAATCGTGGCCATATCGCCGCCAACGTTGACGATGTCACCTTTGACGCCGGAGCGATAAATACAGTCAGCTTTGTCAGGTTCAACAATGATGCTGTGCAGATTTTGCGGGGTGTAAACATCCACCAAATAACCTAGTACGCCGCCGGCCATAGCGCCGACACCGGCTTGCAGCAGAACGTGAGTTGGTGTTACGCCCATTTCACGCATTTGCTCGACGGCTTCATCTGCCAGAGTGGCGTAGCCCTGCATGATCCAGGTTGGAATTTTGGTGTAACCTTCCCAGGCGGTATCTTGCACCACTTCCCAGCCGTGTTGCTGCGCGTGTTGCATGGTCAGGCGAACGGTATCGTCATAGTTCATATCAGTGACGATGCACTCGGCTCCGAGGTTCAGAATGGCGTCAACGCGTTCTTGAGCGGAACCTTTCGGCATGTAAATTACCGCGTTCTGACCGAGTTGCTGTGCTGCCCAGGCAACACCGCGCCCGTGGTTGCCGTCGGTCGTTGTAGCGAATATCATTTTTTCGCCGATGGCATTTTTCAGATGCTCGAATGACAGCGTTTCGATATCAAGATGATATTTTTCACACAATAATTGAGCGATGGCGTACGCACCGCCGAGCATTTTGAAGGCGTTCAGACCGAATCGTTTTGATTCGTCCTTAACGAGAATTTTCTTCACACCAAAAAGGTTTGCGAGATCGTCCAGCGCACAAAGCGGTGTTGGGCGATAGCCAGCAATTTTCTGGTGGAACTGGCGCGCCAGTTTTGCCTGGCTTTGCGAAAAGAGCGGTGATGTTTCGCCGTTGAAAAATTTGTTATCGGCGATATCAATCTTCAATGAGAAAACGGACATATCCTATCCTTTTGGCCTCTGAAAATAGAGAGCCGACCTGTCGATCGGCCCGAGGGGGTTATTTCACGCGTTCTTGTGCTTCTTTCAGCAGTTGTTCGAGCAGTGCGCCTGGTTTGGAATATTTACGGGACAGGATCATCGCTGCGATGATGTATGGCTTCCAGCTGGCTTCTTTGTAGGTTGCGATACGGTATTTTTCGAATACACCTTCAGTAACTTCACCTTCTTTGCAGGATACGCCGCTGATATCGGCTGGCAGGCAGTGCATATACAGGGCTTCGCCATCACGGGTCAGCTCCATCATCTCTTCAGTACAATGCCAGTCTTTGTGCTGTGCGTTCTGTGCCAGACACTGTTTTTCCAGCGCTTTCAGTCCTTCGTGATCATTAGCGCGCAGCAGTTCAGTACGCTCTTCCATCACTTTGTAAGGTGCCCAGGACTTCGGATAAACGATGTCAGCGTCTTTGAATGCTTCTTCCATGCTTGTTACCTGACGGAAGCTGCCGCCGGATGCTTTAGCATTGTTTTTAGCGACTTCAACGACATCCGGGATCAGGTCATAACCTTCTGGATGGGCAAGGGTGACATCCATACCGAAGCGGGTCATCAGACCGATGATGCCTTGTGGTACAGACAGCGGTTTGCCATAGCTTGGGGAGTAGGCCCAGGTCATGGCGATTTTTTTACCTTTCAGGTTTTCCAGTGAACCAAAGTGTTCACGTAACCATGCCAGGTCAGCCATTGATTGAGTCGGATGGTCAATATCGCATTGCAGGTTAACTAAAGCCGGGCGCTGCGGCAGTACGCCTTGCTTGTAGCCATCGTCGAGTGCCGCGCCAACTTCACGCATATAGGCGTTACCCGCGCCCAGATACATATCGTCACGAATACCGATAGCGTCAGCGCAGAAGGAGATCATATTAGCGGTTTCACGGACAGTTTCGCCGTGCGCAATCTGTGATTTACCTTCATCAAGATCCTGCTGTGCAAGGCCGAGCAGGTTAAGCGCAGAAGCATAAGAGAAGCGGGTACGAGTGGAGTTGTCGCGGAATACGGAAATACCTAATCCACTATTAAAGACTTTGGTAGAGATGTTTTCAGCACGCAGTGCTTTTAATGCTGCGGCAACGTCCAGTACTTGTTTCAGTTCATCTGGCGTCTGTTCCCACGTTAACAAAAAATCTTTCTCGTGCAGGTGAGAGGTCAGCGAATTGATATCCTTAATCAGCTCATTAACAGTTTTCATCATAAAGTCCCGGTAGTGGAATGACAGGCAAAGTGGTTTATTTCACTGTGACTTGCCAAAGTGATTGGTGTTTTCACAGCTATACCAGGGACTAACAATAAACATGCCAGAATTATCTACGCGGTCACGAAACGCTAATCTGACAGGGGATATGTGGGATTGATCACAAATTATCGCCACACTACGGAAGTTAAAAATATACGGAAACGTTTGGCTTTTTTAACGCAGTTATTTATTTGCTGCTAAGTATCAGAAATAAGATAAAGGGACAGGTGAAAGCTCGTCAGTTTGATAAACTCACTCCCGTAATTCTCATATTGATATAGAAATGTGATATCACTTCCATAATTTCATTAGAAAGTGATAAAAATCTTATGTTTTTAGCAAAGCGATTTTTGCCTGAGTTAATATCGTTATGATCTGTGAACCATCAACGTCTTCAATGATCGACTTTTAAGTGATTCTGGAAGGTAAAGCTATGGAGCTTGCTAATACGCAGTCAGTTTTGATGCAAATTCAACCAACAATTCAGCGTTTTGCCAGAATGCTAGCCAGCGTTTTGCAGCTTGAGGTTGAGATCGTTGATGAAAACTTGTGTCGCGTCGCTGGAACCGGCGCATACGGGAAATTTCTTGGTCGCCAGTTGAGTGGCAACTCACGCTTGCTCCGCTATGTCCTCGAAACGAAAACCGAAAAGGTCGTGACACATTCTCGCTTCGATCCCCTTTGTGAAGGCTGCGACAGTAAAGAGAGTTGTCGTGAGAAGGCGTTCCTGGGGACGCCCGTTATTCTGCAGGATCGTTGTGTCGGAGTGATAAGTTTGATTGCTGTTACTCATGAGCAACAAGAACATATCAGTGATAATTTACGCGAATTTTCAGATTACGTTCGCCATATATCGACTATTTTTGTCTCGAAACTCCTGGAAGATCAGGGGCCGGGAGATAACATCAGTAAAATATTTGCTACCATGATCGATAATATGGATCAAGGTGTATTAGTTATTGATGAGGAAAATCGTGTTCAGTTCGTTAATCAGACTGCATTAAAAACACTTGGCGTTGTGCAAAATAATATGGTTGGGAAACTTATTCGTTTCAGGCCATTAACATTTGAGAGTAATTTTACTCATGGGCATATGCAACATATTGTCTCGTGGGATGATAAAAGTGAATTGATAATTGGTCAGTTGCATAACATTCAGGGACGACAGCTATTTTTAATGGCGTTTCACCAATCTCATACCAGTTTTTCCGTGGCAAATGCATCTGATGAACCGCATATTGAACAATTGGTTGGCGAGTGCCGTGTTATGCGGCAATTAAAACGGCTGATTAGCCGCATCGCACCTAGCCCCTCCAGCGTCATGGTTGTTGGTGAAAGCGGGACCGGAAAAGAAGTGGTGGCCCGTGCTATTCATAAGTTGAGTGGGCGACGGAACAAACCCTTTATCGCTATCAACTGCGCGGCGATTCCGGAACAGCTTCTGGAGAGTGAGCTGTTTGGTTATGTTAAAGGCGCATTTACTGGCGCTTCTGCCAACGGTAAAACAGGGCTGATTCAGGCAGCAAACACGGGGACGCTGTTTCTTGATGAAATTGGCGATATGCCTTTAATGCTTCAGGCAAAACTGCTGCGGGCGATTGAAGCGCGTGAGATCCTGCCTATTGGCGCCAGTAGCCCAATACAGGTCGACATCCGCATCATTTCTGCAACTAACCAGAATCTGGCTCAGTTCATAGCCGAAGGTAAATTCCGCGAAGATCTTTTCTACCGACTTAACGTTATTCCTATCACTCTGCCACCGCTACGTGAGCGTCAGGAAGATATTGAACTGCTGGTGCATTACTTTTTACATCTCCATACCCGTCGTCTGGGATCGGTTTACCCGGGTATTGCTCCCGATGTTGTTGAGTTACTGCGTAAGCATCGTTGGCCAGGAAACCTGCGAGAGTTAAGTAATTTGATGGAGTATCTGGTCAACGTCGTTCCTTCGGGCGAAGTCATCGACAGTACGCTACTACCACCAAATCTGGTTAATAACGGTACGGCGGAGCAAAGTGAGATGCCAGAAGCCAGCGAGGCACATTTGGCTCTTGATGATGCTGGCGGCACAGCGCTGGAGGAGATGGAAAAGCAGATGATTCGCGAAGCGCTCTCACGGCATAACAGTAAGAAGCAAGTCGCTGATGAGCTTGGTATTGGCATCGCCACGCTTTATCGTAAAATTAAGAAATATGAATTGTTAAGCGCATAGTCATCAAAAAATCCGGCCTGAATTCAGGCCGGATTGCGTTTTACTTCGTTTCTTCACAGTCCAGAACAGTATTCACAATCATTTGATATCCGGTACAGCGACACAGATTCCCGGCCAAGCCACGGCGAATTTCCGTAATGGTTAACGGTTTCTCTCGAGGTTTTGCCAGCATTGCCGTAGTGGCCATAATCAGCCCCGGCGTACAAAAACCACACTGTACAGCGCCAGATTTCGCATAAGCCTGTTGTACATGAGAAAGTTTGCCGCCTTTCGCTTCGCCTTCCAGCGTGCGGATCTGTTTTCCTTCAGCCCATGCGGCCAGGTATAAGCAGCTGTCTATCGCGGTTCCGTCAACCAGCACCGTACAGGCACCGCATTCACCAACGCAGCATCCTTGTTTGACACTAAGCAGCCCTTGTTCGCGGAGCAGTTCCGAAAGCGGCATACCTGGCGCGGCGTGAAGCTGAAAAGGCATATCGTTAATGATGCATTCAATAGTAATACTTTCGCTGTGATTCATTGCAATTTTCCCCCCGCCGCAGCGACGGCTTCGCTAATCACTTTTTTGGTCATCGTCTGAATGAGATGCAGACGGAACTCTTTACTTGCTCGCCATGAAGAACGCGGTGCGACATCCTGTAGGACAGATTCGCAGATGGCCTCCAGTGTTTGCTGGTTTAATGGCGCATTTTGTGCAGCCTGTTCGGCATGTTGGCAGCGAATCGGCGTTGGTGCGGCAACACCAAATGCCAGACGCAACTCGCTGAAGTAGCCGTTGTTCAATCGACAGTGAGCGGCACACCCGATTGTTGAAATATCCATCGCATCGCGCATGGCATATTTATAATGTGCGCTACCTGCGTGTTCTTTTGGCTGCGGAGGAAAATGAAACGCGACCAGAATTTCATCATGCTCAAGGGAAACCTTACCTGGTCCGGTATGAAAACCATTAATCGAGACGAAACGGACCCCTCGCGGTGAATGAATTTCCAGCTTCGCATCATAAATCAGTGTTGGTGTTGCTGAATCTGCGCTGGTGGCGCCGTTGCAAATATTTCCGCCGTAGGTAGCGACGTTACGGATTTGCGGGCCGGCAATAGACGAAGCCGCAGCGCATAATGCCGGGAGATGATGTTGCGTTAACTGATTTTCTATTAACTGAGTAAAGGTCGTCGCAGAGCCGATGCGTAGTGCACCATCTTCCGACAGCGTAATACCCCGAAGCTCCGCCAGATTGTGGATATCAACAATATGGCGATAGCGATCATTGTGGTGGTGGAGTTGAATCAGTACGTCAGTGCCACCGGCGAGCAGTTTGGCCTGCGGATTTTGAGCCAGCAGGTTGGTTGCATCGGCAACGGTCGTTGCGCGATGGTAAGAAGCAAAATCAAACATGATGTTATCCTCAAATCAATCCTGCCAGATGGAACTCTTCATATAACCGTTTTGGTGTCAGCGGCAGCGTATTGATTGCGACACCGGTAGCCATCTTCACCGCATTACGAATTGCAGCGGCAACAGGAATAATTGGCGGCTCACCCAGTGACTTATGTCCGTATGCAGATTGTGGTTCATTAATTTCGACAAACGCACTTTCCAGTTGTGGCAGATCCGGCATGGTCGGCATTTTGTAATCCAGTAAATTTGGGTTACGCACCACGCCACTTTTCGCGTCGATGATCATCTCTTCAAAAAGCGCCCAGCCGATGCCCATCCCCATCCCGCCGTGTACCTGACCTTCAGCCAGCAGCGGATTAAGAATATGGCCCGAATCATGAACGTTGAGGATGCGGTTGATGGTGACCTTACACAGCGCGATATCGACTGTCAGATCAACAAAGGTACAGCCAAACGCAGGTGGGTTCGTGGTGGTTTTGATCGAGCTTTCGGCAGAAAGTTGCCCGCCACGTTCAGGATGATAAAACGCATCCATTGCCAGGTCTTTTAACGACAGTAACGCCTCTTCCGGTCTTTCAACCAGTACGATATGGCCTTTTATCAGGGTTAGATTCATCGCCGACAGATGCAGCATTACTGCGGCGTGAGCGATGATTTTCTCTTTTAATAACAGTGCCGCACTGCGCAGCGCAGGTGCGGCAACATAGCTCTGACGTGAGGCAAATGCGCCTGGATCGAATGGCGTAATATCGGTATCTTGCGTCGAAATTACGCGTACATCACTGACCGGAACGCCCACGGTTTCAGCTACCATTTGCGAGAACACCGTGTCGGCACCCTGACCGATTTCCGTCGCGCCGCTCTGCACGTTGATGGTTCCATCCTGATTCATCAACAGGCGCGCGCCAGCGATTTCTACACCGACAGGCCAGGTATTCGAGGTGTAACTAAAACAGGCAACGCCAACGCCGCGGCGTAAATTGCCTTGCTGGTTCTGGCACCCTGCACGGCGTTTTTCCCATTCAAAGATTTCCCGCCCTTTTTCCAGGCACTCTGGCAATCCGGCACTGTATATGCGTTTGCCTGTGAGTGGATTTGTATCGCCTTCGCGGGCGGCATTGCGTAAACGAATTTCAACCGGGTCAATGCCCAGCGCTTCAGCAGCGTCATCCAGCATAGATTCAACAGCAAAAACCACCTGCGGTGCGCCATAGCCACGCATCGCACCCGCTGAGGGTAGATTGGTATAGCAAGTCTTTGAGCTATAAGAATAGGCACAGCGCGGGTAGAGATAAGCAACTTTATTGCCGCCTGCAGAAGCGATGGAATGACCGTGTGAAGCGTAAGCGCCGGTGTTAGACAGAACATCCAGGCTATAGCCTTTTAGCGTACCATCGCGGTTGACGCCCATTTGTCCGTCAATGGTAAAAGCGTGGCGAGTGCGGGTCGCCAGAAAACATTCTTCGCGGCTTAGGGAAACTTTAACCGGAATGCCGCCGAGTTTACTGGTCAGAAATGCCGCCATCGGCTCTTCCAGTACATCTTGTTTATTACCAAAACCACCGCCGACAAAGGGCTTGATAACCCGCACGCACGACCAGGGAATATCCAGCGCCTGACCGACAACGCGGCGGACAATGTGCGGGATTTGGGTGCTGGAAACGATGGTAATTCGTGAATCGTCTTCCATCCACGCCAATGAGGTCACACTTTCCATATGACAATGTTGAATGACCGGCGTCTGATAATGCCCCTGCACCTGGTAATCGGCAGCGTCGATTGCTTGCTGGACATTACCTGTCGACATTGTGCTTTGTTTCAGTAAATTGCCACCGCTATGGATTGGCGCAGCGTCTTCTGCCAGTGCCGCTTCTGGCGTGGTAATGACGGGTAATTCTTGCCATTCGATGTGAACAAGTTGCGCTGCTTTTTCCGCTGTGAGTTCATCACGGGCAACGACAATAGCAACCGCATCGCCATGATGGCGGACGTGGCGTGTTAACAGGGCGCGATCGGCGGTATCGCGTTTATTCTCATCCAGAGTCCAGGCATGGCCCGCCGTGGCAAAGGAAATATCAGGAACATCTTCCCAGGTAAATACGGCCAGTACGCCTGGTAAACTTCTGGCTTGTTCATCGTTAATGCTCACCGCATAACCATGTGCAATTGGGCTACGTACATATTTCGCGTAACACATGCCCGCCATAACATAATCGTCAGTATATCGTGCCCGCCCGGTGACCTTCGCAATGGCATCGACGCGCATGCATGATTCACCTGTAGCGGTTGCTTCCCGCGCTTCCATAGAAATCCCCTTGATTTGAACATTTGGTTCTTATGGCAATGATTAAGTCTTTGCAGGCAAGAATTACGCCAGAAACGACTATAAACACGAGGGGAGAGGGGAAGTGTGATGTCGTTAAAAAAACGCTACGGATGATGCATTTTTATCAGCAAAGAAAGTGAGTGCAGTTTATCAATATGAGCGTGATAAAAATCATTGTGATAAATGAGTATTAGAGGTCAATCAGGATGGTTCCGATGTTTGCCAACGGTGCTAATTGATTCTTTAACAGTTATTGATTCGTACATGCTCGTTCCCACGCAATGGATTGGGGATCTGACGGGGGGCTGCTATGATATAGCGTCTTGTTTTTTAGCGAGGAAAGATTTTGAGCGCAGGACGCCTGAATAAAAAAACTCTGGGTATCGTGATGCTGTTATCGGTAGGGCTGCTTCTGGCTGGCTGCTCGGGTAGCAAATCATCAGATACAGGAACGTATTCCGGCTCCGTTTACACCGTGAAACGGGGGGATACGCTTTATCGTATTTCACGCACCACGGGAACCAGCGTAAAAGAGCTAGCCCGACTCAACGACATCTCCCCCCCCTATACCATAGAAATCGGCCAAAAGCTGAAACTGGGTGGGGCGAAAAAAAGTAGTAACGGCACGCGCAAATCCACCGGCAAATCGACGACAAAAACAGCGTCAGTGACACCGTCTTCGGCCGTTTCGAAATCTTCATGGCCGCCGGTTGGGCAACGTTGCTGGTTATGGCCAACGAGCGGAAAGGTTATTATGCCTTACTCAATGGCAGATGGCGGCAATAAAGGGATTGATATTGCGGCGGCACGCGGGACGCCAATATACGCTGCAGGTGCCGGGAAAGTGGTATATGTGGGTAATCAGCTGCGTGGTTACGGTAATCTTATAATGATTAAACACAGTGAAGATTACATTACTGCTTATGCCCATAACGACACGATGCTGGTGAACAATGGGCAAAGTGTTAAAGCCGGGCAAAAGATAGCGACTATGGGAAGTACTGATGCGGAATCCGTGCGGCTACATTTCCAGATTCGCTACCGTGCTACGGCAATAGATCCTTTGCGCTACTTGCCGCCACAGGGTAGCAAGCCAAAGTGCTGATGGCGAATTAATCAGCAGTCAGTAGCAAGGCACTTGCTTAGGAGAGCGTAAGGTTTATAATGCCTTACGCATCTCGAAGCGGGCGTAGTTCAATGGTAGAACGAGAGCTTCCCAAGCTCTATACGAGGGTTCGATTCCCTTCGCCCGCTCCAGTTTCTTACTTTTTCTCTTTCTCAGTTTTTTTCGTAGTCATCGAATTCTTCCGTTATTGTTGATACGTTCACGTCAGACGTTGATAAATCCAATATCCCCTATAAAAATAGAGTGTATACCTCAAAATATAGAGCGCTATTCTGCTTATGATATTTATTGCAGATCAAGCGACCTCATATTGAGCATTAAAATCAATAATGCTATTAACTTTTGTCAATTGCTTCAATTTTTGAATGTTATTGATAATAACTAAATGATATTCTTTCTCTGTTCCGTGATAAGAGAACGCTTTTCTTTCATTCTGTGTTGTAGAAACATATACATCAATGCATTTTTTTATTATAGCGGCTTTATGTCTTTTTGGTTCAAGTAGCAGTGACTGGTCTATACAAGCGATAGCATCTTCAATTCTTTCATTATATATATTTACCAGTGTCTTA
The DNA here is from genome assembly GCF_004212315.1 of Escherichia sp. E10V5. Taxonomy (NCBI): domain Bacteria; kingdom Pseudomonadati; phylum Pseudomonadota; class Gammaproteobacteria; order Enterobacterales; family Enterobacteriaceae; genus Escherichia; species Escherichia sp. E10V5. The sequence goes on along the minus strand of NZ_RHJM01000002.1, from coordinate 161,851 downwards.
TAGTAATACAAGGAGGCTACATCTAATACTTGTGTCTGTGCATGGTCAAAAAAAATGCGTGATGCAGTCGTTTGTCCGGAAAGACCGGTTATCAGTCCCATAATTCCTAAAATATTTCCATCGAAAATATTTTTATCAGATACCTTATCTATAAAGGCCAATGCTTTTTGAGTTGCATGTTTAAGTTCGTATAGACCATGAAGTGCCATAGACATATGACACTCAGCCAACAGGCAGTAGCATTCATTGGTTATTGACTGAGCATTAGTTTTATTTTTAACACTTTCAAATATAGTTATTGCATTGGCAATGCTTTCAGGCGTGAATTCATTCAGTTCATTTTTCCCGGCAGACATTTCGGCTGATAAAATATTTTCATCAGAAGGTACGTGTCGGGACATAAAACCTGGTTCTACTTTAGTTTTCTTCATTGCCAGATATAAGTTACTAATTATAAAGTGTGAGATTTTTTGTATGTCATCTGCCTCAAGATGTGTGCTGGCAATAAGATAAAAACTTTTTGCATCGATTACTTCAATATATAAACTATTTGAAGCATCATATTTGCTGATTCTTCCTGTGACAAAATAATCGGGTTTGAACCTGGCCAGGAAGGCTGTCTGAGATTTATTATCTATGCAATACTGGGTTGCAGCCATTGGATATATATATAGATCATCGGTTTTTTTATTTGAGATTAGTTGTACAAGTTCCTGATTAAGTGCTAATGGATCCTGACTGCTGTGAGATATTGTAAATGGAAATAAAGCAATAGTGCTGCCTGGAACATTATCTTGATTTTCTTTTATCTTGAATACTTGCCCACTGAATCGATAACCTTTTCTATATATGGTTTCAATGCAACGGTTGTAGCCAATTCTTTCAAAAATACATCTTAATGAATAGATGCATCGTGTAAGGGATTCGTCACTTACAATTACATTTTTCCATACAGATTCGATGATCGCATCTTTGGATACAACATTTCCCGCCGATTCAAGCAATACAAATAATACACCGAGTTCTTTCGGCGGGATGTAAAATTCCTCATTCCCTTTTGTAAGAATGCCATCTTCTGTAAGTATGATTCCATCAGGGAAATGATATGAGAACTTATTTTCTAAATCCATTAGCTCACCTCTATTAAGTTTGTGGTTTTTGGCATCCTGCATGAGTAACAGATATAACTGATATTCATATATTTCATTTAATATTTCTTTTTACTAAATTCATCATGATTGTTTAAGTTAATTTATATTAGCTTGATGTGATTGTAATCTGAAATATTCTTAATTAATGATTTGTTAATCATGTAAGTATATAACCAATTGAAAATAATCGATAAAGTTATGATTATCACATTTCTTAATTTAATGTGATTGTTCATTTAAGATAAAATGATAGGCTGTGAGGAATAGCTATGCGTCGACTTACAATCTGGTGTGAAAGAATTATTGCAAGAGTAATTTTATGTATTAGCAACTATTATGTTTATGTGCTCTATTAAATATCTCTGTGCGAACCAGCGTTTATTTTTACACCATTATTGTCATAGTGGAGTGCGGAAGGGTTTTTTAATGACGGATGTAATTTGAATGGGGGAGGGGATTACCGCATAAACTGTCAGGGATGAAGATGGATATAAGAATATATAAAGATTATATTCCAATGCCTGAAATGTTACATTTGTTGTTTGGACTTTTAATTACAGATGCATCATCAAGTTGTTTTGTTACCTTGCGCAATACATAATTGCTCTATTGCCAATGCTTAAAAGAAAATCATGATTGTTCTGTTTTTGAACATTATAGCTTATCATTTTTCCCGGAAATATATAAAAATCAGGCAGGAGTTGTGCAAGATTATCGTCTGAAATTTGATCGATAATATCAAATTTATTTATTTTGGTAGAGGTAAGATGCAAAGTGTCATAATTTTCGATCCACGTATATTCAATATCTCGGCGAAATGATTTATAAGTGTTCGTGTTTTGTTTCCAGGTACCGCTAAGTGCAACAGTTCCTGTCTTTTTATTTTTATTATACATAAAGTCAATAGTGAGATTAGCCCTCCCTTGGTCATTAAATATAATCCAATTGGCCGTGCATTTCTCATTGTATACTATTTGTTCTTTGGAATAATGATAGGCAATAAAAAAAATGAACCCACTGAGAAAGCATAAAATAATAAACAGCGTTTTTTTATAACGAATCATGGTTAACTCCGCGATACGATAGAGTTAAACAGTCTGCAACTGTGTTATTACTATGGTTCTTTTTGCATGCCATAACAATCAATCCGGGAGATGACTTATCGAGAGGGAAATATAGCCAGGGGTATTTTTTACAATCAATTCTAGATCCTAATATACGGTTCTTATATTTATCGAGATCTTTCAACCCATCAATGCTATCTTCTGTAACATTGAAGTGACAACCATTTATTTGTGCAACAGTTTTGTAATCTTTAAAGAATGATTTGGGTTGACTATTGTGCCAGAGAAAAAATGCGGTAAGCAAACCTACGGCAAATGCACTTAGCATGGGTAAATAATTTTTAGATAGCCTGACTATATTTCTGAGATAATTATCTGGATGAGCACTTGTCTCTTTAAACTCATCTTTAACGTTCAAGCATTGGGGAGATATGGTCTTTTGTGCATCTGCAGAAGGGATTATTACATGGTTTTCTATGTTTATATCATTACTGAGCTTAAAACCTTTTCTCGGCACGGTTGCAATAAGCGAATGGTTGGTTTCACCAACCGTGCGAAACCCGCGTCTGATAATCGATATATTTTGATATAACGTGTTGACCGGTACTCGCATGCCTTCTTCTTCCCAGACTCTGGAGAAAAAATCCTGTTGTGCAACCACATCAGGAAAGGCTTCAAGTAGCAGCGATAAGCACCTGCTTGCTGGCGTTGTCAGAACGGCGTTAAGCTCGGCGTCATGTACCGAAATTAATTTTCTGTGCTCTGGCCAGAACTCAATATTATCGTTAATAATCCAGTACATACGTCAATGAAACATAAAATTAAGTAAATTGAAATTATATAGTTTGATAAGTATATTAGTATTCATGGAATAAATATATATTAATTTTATATTTATCATGCAAACTATAGTTATAGCATATCAATGCAACTTAAAATTCCATGTGAATTAACAAATTTAACACTCTTAACCGTTGTCTTTATGCCTTCTTCTCGCAATATCTTTTCATTTTTGCGGTAGCGCGTAAGGTGACATAATTAAATAAGCGCTCAAATAAACTGAATTAAAAGTTCATGTGATAAAATACGGGCATCTTTATAAGTGCCCGTATATACAATGCTTATTATTATCAACAGTTACGTTTCAGTGCTGAACGGAGTGTGAACGGATAAATAATTCGTTTATTTTACCACCCATCCTTTTTTCAATTCTTTGCTTGTAGGCGTAGATGCTACGGATATCCATATCAAGAACCTCTGCAATCTGATATGGATTATAACCAGAAACCATATGTCCCATAATGGTGAATTCCATTTGAGTTAACGTATTGCCTCTGGTAAATGACAAATAACGACCAATGAATAGTTGCCTGATTTTTTCGTTAGCAATATCCAGGCCATCATCATTATATATAATGGCTGATATCGCGGAGTTGTGTTTCCTCCAGTAATTAGCAAGAGATTGCATATTTCGATCGCTTACTAACACTATTCCCATCTCAGTACTCGTAAGATAGTCGATCCAGTCACTCTCTAAAAAAAGGCGTAAAAAGCTTACTGAAAAATCTACAAAAATATATCCGCTTAATCGAGCGTTGTGGTTTTTACTTAATATACCTTCAACCACGCCACGATTAAAATACGAACTCTCTTCGGGCCACATACAAAAACATGCATTTGCACAATACTGCAAACGTGGTGATTTTTCTGGCATTATTTGGCAATGCATTGAGCAACTATTGCATGTAAGACTTTTATAGCGACTACAAAGCCTCATGTTAATAACCTCCCTATTCATAGATAATTGCATAATTTCATTGGTTATTGATGATGTCAATACACTCTGATTTAGTAAGCTTTTTATGAAAAATTGTGTTTAATCCGTATTTGTCATTATTCTTAATGGTATATTTAAGCGTGCATCATTAAGCTTTAAATGTGATTGGATTTCACTCAGTTAATCATATTGGCCTTATTGCAAATCAGACAAGTGCCTAATGTATTAAGAATATCTATACTGCAAATTGTTTTCGAATGACCAGAAGATATCTTGTAAATCTAAGTGATGCATCTTAAATAGTCTTAATTAAGATGTTCAGATTTTTATTTAGGATAACAGCTTGATAATGCTCGTTTAAGTTATGGAGCGTTTGGGGGGAGGGAACAAAGCAAGATGTGCATTGTAAGAATTGGAATGGTTCAAAATAGTGGTTATTTTGAACCATTCACATCAGTGATTAGCTAAAGAACATTACCGATACGCACAGGATACCGACGATCAACGTAATTAGATTTCCGATGGAACGCCAGGGCTTAAGTGCCGGGATGAGATATGTTGACAGCGTTGGCATGATAAAAAGAATCATGGCAATAAGTGGACCACTGATCGCATAAATCATCGAAATTGCATTAGGGTTGATGCAGCAAACGATGAAAGTAATCAGTGATACTAACATAATTGACAGCGCGCGGTTAAATGCACGGCTTTTTTTAACCCCTGCCTGCTGTAGCGTTGTTTTGACTAATTCCGTTGCACCTTCAATAACACCAAAGTAGGTACCTAAAAATGATTTAGACATTGCTACAACCGCGACAATTATTCCCGAAATCGACAACCATGTAGGGGCATTTGGCAGCATAGAAAGTGCCGATAAAATGGTAACACCCTCTTCTTTAGCTGTTTCAATATAAGATGGTGGTATTGATAACAGGCAGCTAAAGACGAAGAAAAGCACGCTCACACAAATGATGAGATAAGCGATTTTCATAATTTTTTTGCATTTATCCATAGCGTGTTCGCCATATTTTTCACGTCTATCAATAGCAAACGTAGAAATAATGGGCGTATGGCTAAAGGCGAAAACCATCACGGGAATCGATATCCATATCTGGTGAAGGGTATTCTGATTGAACTCTACTTGGGTAGTTAATAGAGCTGGTTGCCAGCTACCGACGAGGTAGAAAGAAAGAAATAAGAAATAGGCAATTAGTGGAAACACCAACAATCCCATTACCCGAATTGTGGCATGGCGCCCCATCAGAAAAATGAGATTCAGAATTAACACAACACCCAGACTCACCAGCATACGAATGCGCAGGTCGATGACCATATGCTTTGCCAGCTGTTCTGTCAGCGAATTGGTGATCGCCACTGCATATATCAACACGACGACAAAAAAAGCAATGAAGTAAAGAGTGGTAATCAGATTGCCGATCTTCTTGCCATAGTAATGAGTTACTGCGCCAGTAATCCCTTCGCCTGCGGATGTTTTTGAAGAAAGGATGAACTGGCACAGGGCCTTATGTGGCCAATATGTTAAAGGCCATGCGACCAGTGCTGTAATAAACAGGACCACCGCTCCCGCTGAACCTAGCTGAATAGGGAGAAAGAGCGTGCCTGCGCCAACGGCTGTGCCGTACAGTGCGAAGCTCCAGAGAGTTTCTTCTTTTGACCAAATTTTAGACATTATTTGAACGTATCATCTACAAATTAAGAAAAATGGAGGGCAATTTACCATAAACCAGGTCAAATATGGGAGATTAACGCTATATCACCTCATGGATTCATAGGTTAGTAGATGCAAACCTTGCGTGCCAGTTGGGTATCCATCCCTCATTCCGGTGAATTTCCTTTGTGATAAAAATCACTATTTTTAAACATTTAAAATAATTTTTATTAACAATCATTTACTATTGCGCTGTTAATCTGTGCGAGGTTGTGATGAAAGACGTTGTGATTGTCGGTGCGTTACGAACACCTATCGGCTGCTTTCGTGGGGCGTTGGCTGGCCATTCTGCCGTAGAACTTGGTAGCCTGGTCGTGAAAGCGTTATTAGAACGCACTGGCGTTGCTGCACATGCGGTGGATGAAGTGATTCTGGGGCAGGTTCTGACCGCAGGGGCTGGGCAGAATCCAGCACGGCAATCGGCCATTAAAGGTGGTCTACCCAACAGTGTTTCGGCAATTACGATTAATGATGTTTGTGGTTCCGGGTTAAAAGCACTGCATCTTGCCACACAAGCGATCCAGTGTGGCGAGGCTGATATTGTCATCGCCGGTGGTCAGGAAAACATGAGTCGCGCACCACATGTCCTGACTGATAGCCGTACCGGAGCACAGCTTGGCGATAGCCAACTGGTTGATAGTCTGGTGCATGATGGCTTATGGGATGCATTCAATGATTACCATATTGGTGTCACTGCCGAAAATCTGGCGCGTGAATATGGTATCAGCCGTCAATTACAAGATGCCTATGCACTTAGTTCACAACAAAAAGCGCGGGCGGCCATTGACGCTGGACGATTCAACGATGAGATTGTCCCGGTGAGAACGCAAAACAATGGGCAGCTGCTGATTGTTGATACCGATGAACAGCCGCGTACGGATGCCAGTGCAGAAGGGCTGGCTAGCTTAAACCCATCATTTGATAGCCACGGTTCTGTTACTGCGGGTAATGCTTCATCTATTAATGATGGTGCTGCTGCGGTAATGATGATGAGCGAAGCCAAGGCTAGAGCATTGAATTTACCCGTGCTGGCACGAATTCGCGCCTTTGCCAGTGTTGGTGTCGATCCTGCGCTGATGGGGATTGCTCCGGTATATGCGACTCGCCGTTGCCTTGAGCGTGTGGGCTGGCAGCTTTCTGATGTCGATCTTATTGAAGCTAATGAAGCGTTTGCCGCGCAGGCGCTTTCCGTTGGCAAAATGCTCGAATGGGATGAACGTAGGGTCAATGTTAACGGTGGCGCAATTGCGTTGGGTCACCCGATTGGCGCATCCGGTTGCCGTATTCTGGTTTCTTTGGTCCATGAAATGGTAAAACGCAACGCGCGTAAAGGGCTGGCTACACTTTGTATTGGCGGTGGTCAGGGCGTGGCGTTAACTATTGAACGTGACGACCCGATCTAAATTCCTTTCTATTCGTTAAACATCTGCCGCCATCAAGCCATTTCATGATGATGGTTGGCACGTCTGCGCACATACCCCATAGACGCTGAGTTTTGCCTTCACCTGACTTATTCGTGATCGACGCGACACTTTTCTCAATCCCTTATCGAAAAATGAAACAATGTTTTATTTTTGATTGAAAAGCGCACTGTGCAGGCATATCATCCTTTAAAGAATAAAACGAAACGATGTTTCACAATCGTTGTAATTTTACAGTTCAATGATTATCGGAGGTTGATGTGGACGTAAGACAGAGCATCCACAGTGCGCATGCAAAAACGCTGGATACACAGGGGCTGCGCAATGAATTTTTGGTTGAAAAGGTATTCGTCGCGGATGAGTACACGATGGTTTACAGCCACATTGACCGCATTATTGTTGGCGGCATTATGCCGGTAGCAAAAACGGTTTCTGTTGGCGGGGAAGTTGGAAAACAACTGGGCGTGAGCTACTTCCTGGAGCGACGCGAGCTGGGCGTTATTAATATTGGCGGCGCTGGTACGATTACCGTCGATGGTCAATGCTACGAAATCGGTCACCGCGACGCTCTCTATGTTGGCAAAGGTGCAAAAGAAGTGGTCTTTGCCAGCATTGATAGTGCCACTCCGGCGAAGTTTTATTACAACTGCGCACCTGCTCATACGACGTATCCCACTAAAAAAGTGACCCCGGCTGAAGTCGCTCCGGTTACGCTGGGCGATAACATCACCAGTAATCGTCGCACAATTAACAAATATTTTGTGCCAGATGTGCTGGAAACCTGCCAGTTGAGCATGGGGCTAACGGAGCTGGCTCCGGGAAACCTGTGGAATACCATGCCATGCCACACCCACGAGCGTCGGATGGAAGTTTACTTCTATTTCAACATGGATGATGACGCCTGCGTTTTCCACATGATGGGGCAACCGCAAGAAACGCGTCACATTGTGATGCATAACGAGCAGGCAGTCATTTCCCCGAGTTGGTCTATCCACTCCGGCGTAGGGACCAAAGCTTATACCTTTATCTGGGGCATGGTCGGTGAAAACCAGGTCTTCGATGATATGGACCACGTTGCCGTTAAAGACCTGTGCTAGTTGCTGGCAAAATGAATAAGGTATTATCATGATTTTAAAAGAATTTTCTCTTGATGGTAAAGTCGCGGTAGTCACTGGCTGTGACACTGGACTGGGGCAGGGGATGGCGCTGGGACTGGCGCAAGCGGGCTGTGATATCGTCGGCATTAATATCGTTGAACCGACAGAAACCATTGAACAGGTCACGGCGCTGGGGCGTCGTTTTTTAAGCCTGACCGCCGATCTACGTCAGATTGATGGCATTCCTGCACTGCTGGATCGTGCGGTAGCAGAGTTCGGCCATATTGATATCCTGGTCAATAACGCCGGATTGATTCGCCGTGAAGATGCACTCGATTTCAGTGAAAAAGACTGGGACGATGTGATGAACCTGAACATCAAAAGTGTATTCTTCATGTCTCAGGCGGCGGCGAAACACTTCATCGCACAGGGCAACGGTGGCAAGATTATCAATATCGCGTCCATGCTCTCATTCCAGGGCGGGATCCGCGTACCTTCGTATACTGCATCAAAAAGCGGCGTGATGGGCGTGACCCGTCTGATGGCGAACGAATGGGCAAAACATAACATCAACGTTAATGCGATTGCTCCGGGCTATATGGCGACCAACAATACCCAACAACTGCGGGCTGATGAACAGCGTAGTGCGGAAATTCTTGACCGCATCCCGGCAGGGCGTTGGGGATTGCCGAGCGATCTGATGGGGCCGGTGGTATTCCTTGCCTCGAGTGCTTCAGACTATGTGAATGGTTATACCATCGCCGTAGATGGCGGCTGGCTGGCGCGTTAAGTTATTCAATTCACTTTTATGGCCCTGCCGTATGGCAGGGTTTTTTATACCTGTAGATCATCATAATCCATATCTCGGTTATGAAATAATCCATATCAATTATCAATTAATAAATTTTATGAGTTTTATCTGCTTTAAAATTATGTAGTTAATAATAACGTCAATAATTTTACTTAATTTGAAAATTGGAATGTCCATCACATAACCGCATGTCGTAGCAATTTAATCCATATTTATGCTAATTCCGACCTGACACCTGTATGAGTTGTTCACGTATTTTTTCACTATGTCTTATTCTCTGCTGGCAGGAAAAAATGGTGACTATCAATACGGAATCTGCTTTAACGCCGCGTCCTCTGCGAGATACGCGTCGTATGAATATGTTTGTTTCGGTAGCTGCTGCGGTCGCAGGATTGTTATTTGGTCTTGATATCGGGGTTATCGCCGGAGCGTTGCCGTTCATTACCGATCACTTTGTGCTAACCAGTCGATTACAGGAATGGGTGGTCAGTAGCATGATGCTCGGCGCGGCAATTGGTGCACTGTTCAATGGTTGGCTGTCGTTCCGCCTGGGGCGTAAATACAGTTTGATGGCAGGGGCCATCCTGTTTGTGCTCGGTTCGATAGGGTCGGCTTTTGCGACCAGCGTAGAAATGTTAATCGCCGCTCGTGTGGTGCTTGGTATTGCCGTGGGGATTGCTTCTTATACAGCTCCACTGTACCTCTCTGAAATGGCGAGTGAAAACGTACGTGGCAAGATGATCAGTATGTACCAGTTGATGGTAACGCTGGGCATCGTGCTGGCGTTTTTATCCGACACGGCATTCAGCTATAGCGGTAACTGGCGTGCAATGTTAGGTGTTCTTGCCTTACCGGCAGTCCTGCTGATTATTCTGGTTGTTTTCCTGCCAAATAGCCCGCGCTGGCTGGCGGAGAAAGGGCGTCATATCGAGGCGGAAGAAGTGCTGCGTATGCTGCGCGATACATCAGAAAAAGCGCGAGAAGAACTTAACGAAATTCGTGAAAGCCTGAAATTAAAACAGGGCGGTTGGGCGCTGTTTAAAATCAACCGTAACGTCCGTCGCGCGGTGTTCCTCGGTATGTTGTTGCAGGCGATGCAACAATTTACCGGTATGAACATCATCATGTACTACGCGCCGCGTATCTTCAAAATGGCGGGCTTTACGACGACCGAACAGCAGATGATTGCGACTCTGGTCGTGGGGCTAACCTTTATGTTTGCTACTTTTATTGCGGTGTTTACGGTAAATAAAGCCGGGCGTAAGCCGGCACTGAAAATTGGTTTCAGCGTGATGGCGTTAGGCACTCTGGTGCTGGGCTATTGCCTGATGCAGTTTGATAACGGTACGGCTTCCAGTGGTTTGTCCTGGCTCTCTGTTGGCATGACGATGATGTGTATTGCCGGTTATGCGATGAGCGCCGCGCCAGTGGTGTGGATCCTGTGCTCTGAAATTCAGCCGCTGAAATGCCGCGATTTTGGTATTACCTGTTCGACCACCACGAACTGGGTGTCGAACATGATTATCGGCGCGACCTTCCTGACGCTGCTCGACAGCATTGGTGCTGCCGGTACGTTCTGGCTCTACACCGCGCTGAACATTGCGTTTGTGGGCATTACCTTCTGGCTCATTCCGGAAACCAAGAATGTCACGCTGGAGCATATCGAACGCAAACTGATGGCAGGCGAGAAATTGAGAAATATCGGCATCTGATGTCTCTGGCCGGATGTGCTGTACATCCGGCCTTTTTTTCGCTAATAGAGATCGGGCGCCAGGCCGTTGAGTTCCTTATTCAGCCTTGCTGCATTAACTCACAAGTCAGGAGAAAGGAATGAAAACAATTGGTCTGCTAGGGGGGATGAGCTGGGAATCCACTATTCCTTACTATCGTCTGATAAATGAAGGCATTAAACAGCGACTTGGTGGGCTTCACTCTGCGCAAGTGCTGCTACATAGCGTTGATTTTCATGAAATAGAAGAGTGTCAACGTCGCGGGGAGTGGGATAAAGCAGGAGAAATTCTGGCTGAAGCGGCACTTGGCTTACAGCGGGCGGGGGCTGAAGGCATTGTGTTATGTACCAATACGATGCACAAAGTAGCGGATGCTATCGAATCCCGTTGTTCACTGCCTTTCTTACATATTGCGGATGCCACTGGACGTGCAATTACCCGTGCCGGAATAACTCGTGTGGCGCTGCTGGGGACACGCTACACCATGGAACAGGATTTTTATCGTGGGCGACTGGCGGCGCAATTTTCCATCGACTGTCTGATCCCTGAAGCGGATGAACGGGCGAAAATTAACCAGATTATTTTTGAAGAACTGTGTCTGGGGCATTTTAGCGAAACATCACGCACTTATTATGTGCAAGTGATTGCTCGCCTCGCAGAACAGGGCGCGCAGGGTGTCATTTTTGGCTGTACGGAAATTGGTTTACTGGTGCCAGAAGAGCGCAGTGTTCTGCCTGTGTTTGATACTGCGGCTATTCATGCCGAGGATGCAGTAGCCTTTATGCTGTCGTAATTCACTACAAAATAGCCTCAAGAGCGGCAACCAGTTTTGGTAAACCGGTTTGTAAATGCTTGCTGAATGCCTGCACCAGTGCTGATGACGGGCGGTGCAGGGGGCGAATCAGGCTGACGGTGAAGGGAACCGCAATACTGAACCGTCGAACCACTAATCCGCTTGCCGAATAATCCAGAGCGGTGAGCGGGTTAACTACCGAAACTCCCGCCCCCGCCCGTACCATCGCGCAAACTGACGCGGCGCTATGGGTTTCTACTATCATGCGTCGTTTAACCTGATTCTCACTAAACAACTGATCCAACAGCTGGCGATAGCTGTCAGTGCGGGAAAGGCTGATGTAGTTCTCACCGTGAAAATCTTCCGGTGTTAATACCTTTTTTGCCGCCAGCGGATGGCCCGGCGGTAAAACACACACTTCGTCTAAAGACAGTAATTCGGTGCGTTCCGTACCCGCAGGCGTATGCAGCGTTTCGGTGAGTCCTAGATCATGACGCTGTGCCGAAAGCCACTCTTCAAGTAGCGGTGATTCCTGCGGGACAATGTTTAAGCTGACTTCAGGATAACGGGCCAGAAACGGTTGTAGCAGCGGCGGCAAAAAAGACTGCGAAAAGACCGGCAGGCAGGCAATAGACAGTTCTCCCTGGCGAAACTCGCGCAGACTTTCGGCGGCACTGACGATGCGATCCAGCCCGTACCAGGAGCGCTGCACCTCTTCAAACAGACGCAGCCCTTGAACGGTAGGGTGTAATCGACCGCGTACGCGTTCAAACAGTTTCAACCCGATCACCTTTTCAAAGCGCGCCAGTTCGCGGCTGACGGTTGGCTGTGAAGTATGCAGCAGTTGTGCCGCCTCAGTCAGGCTGCCGGCGGTCATAACCGCATGAAAAATTTCAATATGACGTAAGTTAACGGCGGCCATTAGCATTCTCTCGCAATCCGGTAATCCATATCATTTTTGCATAGACTCGACATAAATCGATATTTTTTATTCTTTTTATGATGTGGCGTAATCATAAAAAAGCACTTATCTGGAGTTTGTTATGCCACATTCACTGTTCAGCACCGATACCGATCTCACCGCCGAAAATCTACTGCGTTTGCCCTCAGAATTTGGCTGCCCGGTGTGGGTTTACGATGCGCAAATTATTCGTCGGCAGATTGCAGCGCTGAAACAGTTTGATGTGGTGCGATTCGCGCAGAAAGCCTGTTCCAATATTCATATTTTGCGCTTAATGCGTGAGCAGGGTGTGAAAGTGGATTCTGTCTCATTGGGGGAAATCGAGCGTGCGCTGGCGGCGGGATATAATCCGCAAACGCATCCCGATGACATCGTCTTTACCGCGGATGTTATCGATCAGGCAACGCTTGAGCGCGTCAGTGAATTGCAAATTCCGGTGAATGCGGGGTCTGTTGATATGCTCGATCAACTGGGTCAGGTTTCGCCAGGACATCGGGTATGGCTGCGCGTTAACCCGGGGTTTGGTCACGGACACAGCCAAAAAACCAATACCGGTGGCGAAAACAGCAAGCACGGCATCTGGTATACCGATCTTCCGGCCGCGCTGGAAGTCATACAACGTCATCATATGCAATTGGTTGGCATTCACATGCACATCGGTTCTGGTGTTGATTATGCGCATCTGGAGCAGGTGTGTGGCGCGATGGTGCATCAGGTCATCGAATTCGGTCAGGATTTACAGGCTATTTCTGCGGGGGGCGGGCTTTCTGTTCCGTATCAGCAGGGAGAAGAGGCGGTTGATACTGAACATTATTATGGTCTGTGGCATGCCGCGCGTGAGCAAATCGCCCGCCATCTCGGTCACCCTGTGAAACTGGAAATCGAACCGGGTCGCTTCCTGGTAGCGCAGTCTGGTGTGTTAATTACCCAGGTGCGGAGCGTCAAACAAATGGGGAGTCGCCACTTTGTGCTGGTTGACGCTGGATTTAACGATCTGATGCGCCCGGCAATGTATGGCAGTTATCACCATATTAGCGCGTTGGCGGCTGATGGTCGCTCTCTTGAACATGCGCCAACGGTGGAAACCGTTGTCGCAGGGCCATTATGTGAATCGGGCGATGTCTTTACCCAGCAGGAAGGGGGGAATGTTGAAACCCGTGCCTTACCGGAAGTGAAGGCTGGCGATTATCTGGTGCTGCATGATACCGGTGCATATGGTGCGTCAATGTCATCTAACTACAATAGTCGCCCACTGTTGCCAGAAGTTCTGTTTGATAATGGTCAGGCGCGGTTGATTCGCCGCCGCCAGACCATTGAGGAATTACTGGCGCTCGAGTTGCTTTAATCGCGGCTAGTCGCTGGCTGCGTTATGACTTGCATCCAGCGACGGTGTTGAAACTGAATGGCGACGTACCAGCGTAGGACTAAAAACGTTGGTGATTTCTGGCAGTGGGCGATTATCCGCCAGCGCCAATGCCAGTTCTGCAGCCTGGGTCGCCATTGTCACTATTGGGTAACGGACCGTGGTCAGCCGTGGGCGTACATAACGTGACACCAGCACATCATCAAAACCAATCAGCGAAATTTCACCTGGTACATCAATCCCATTGTCATTGAGCACGCCCATCGCGCCTGCCGCCATTGAGTCGTTATAACAAGCCACGGCGGTGAAATTTCTGCCTCTTCCCAACAGTTCTGTCATCGCCTGCTCGCCACCGCTTTCGTCCGGTTCGCCGAAAGTCACCAGCCGATCATTAGCCGGAATACCGCTTTCGGCAAGGGCATCGTAATACCCTCGCAGACGATCTTCGGCATCAGAAATAGAGTGGTTAGAGCAGAGATAACCAATGCGTGTATGACCTTGCTGAATTAAATGGCGCGTCGCCAGCCAGGCACCGTAGCGATCGTCCAGAGCGATACAACGACTCTCAAAACCCGGAAGGATCCGGTTGATTAACACCATGCCGGGTATTTGCTTCATCAATGAGGACAAATCGGCATCCGGGATCATTTTGGCATGGACGACCAGCGCGGCGCAGCGATGGCGAATCAACTGCTCAATGGCCTGGCGCTCTTTTTGTTCGTTGTGGTAACCGTTGCCAATTAATAAGAAATTACCGGTATGGTAAGCCACCTGTTCGACCGCTTTCACCATTGCACCGAAAAACGGATCGGAAACATCACCAACGACCAGGCCAACCGTTTCAGTGGTCTGTTGCGCCAACGCGCGGGCGTTAGCGTTCGGGTGATAACTCAGAGATTCCATTGCGCTATGCACAGCCAGACGAGAAGCTTCGCTGGCTTTTGGAGAGTTATTAATGACGCGGGAAACGGTGGCGACTGAAACGCCTGCCAGTCGGGCTACATCCTTAATGGTCGCCATGAAAATACCTTTGTGGGTAAACGCTTACATTCTGCCAGTGTTACGGAAAACGCCCGTTGGTTCAAGGGGCGTTGTGATTTCAGCGTGGGAAGTGTGCGCGAAGCGAGAATACGTAAGGAAAAAAAGAGATTGCAAACCTTTGGTTACACTTTGCGAAACGCTGTTGCGATTGACTGCTGGTGGCATTTGTCTACAGGTTGATAAAGTGGTGATCCCAGAGGTATTGATAGGTGAAGTCAACTTCGGGTTGAGCACATGAATTACACCAGCCTGCGCAGATGCGCAGGTTTTTTTTTGCCTGTCGCAAATCTGTAACAGTAACCGACAATTTACACACCTCGTTGCATTTCCCTTCATTCCTTTGCTTTTTCTCGCTGGCGAAGCGTCGTCGTGCGGACCACAATCAAGATCCCAGAGGTATTGATTGGTGAGATTATTCGGTACGCTCTTCGTACCCTGTCTCTTGCACCAACCTGCGCGGATGCGCAGGTTTTTTTTCGCACCGACTTTACTGTCGCTCGAGCTCTTCATCTCGTGTAATCTCACCGCATTCGCATTTAATGAATAATGAGCAAAGGGAGTTGAAATGCTTTTTAGCTTTTTTCGAAATTTGTGCCTTGCTCTGTACCGCGTTCGCGTGACAGGTGACACCCAGGCGCTGAAGGGAGAGCGCGTTCTTATCACGCCCAATCACGTCTCTTTTATTGATGGCATTCTGCTGGCGCTATTTTTACCCGTTCGCCCGGTGTTTGCTGTTTACACCTCTATCAGCCAGCAGTGGTATATGCGTTGGTTGAAATCATTTATCGACTTCGTTCCTCTCGATCCGACACAGCCGATGGCAATCAAACATCTGGTTCGTTTGGTGGAACAAGGCCGTCCAGTAGTGATTTTCCCTGAGGGGCGCATCACGACCACCGGTTCGCTGATGAAAATTTACGATGGCGCCGGTTTTGTGGCGGCGAAGTCAGGCGCGACGGTTATTCCGGTGCGAATTGAAGGGGCGGAGCTTACGCACTTCAGTCGCTTGAAAGGTCTGGTTAAACGGCGCTTGTTCCCGCAAATTCATCTGCATATTTTGCCTCCCACGCAGGTGCCGATGCCAGATGCACCGCGCGCCCGTGACCGCCGTAAAATCGCGGGGGAAATGCTGCACCAAATTATGATGGAAGCGCGTATGGCGGTACGCCCACGTGAAACGCTGTACGAATCACTACTGAGCGCAATGTACCGTTTTGGGGCCAGGAAAAAGTGTGTCGAAGACGTCAACTTTACCCCAGATACCTATCGCAAGTTGCTCACTAAAACACTGTTTGTTGGTCGCATCCTCGAAAAATATAGCGTTGAAGGGGAAAGAATCGGCTTAATGCTGCCCAATGCAGGCATCAGTGCGGCAGTGATTTTTGGGGCCATCGCCCGTCGCCGTATTCCGGCAATGATAAACTACACCGCCGGGGTAAAAGGGCTGACCAGCGCCATTACGGCGGCTGAAATCAAAACTATCTTCACTTCCCGCCAGTTCCTCGACAAAGGCAAACTCTGGCATCTGCCGGAGCAGCTGACTCAGGTACGCTGGGTGTATCTGGAAGATTTAAAAGCGGATGTCACCACTGCCGACAAAGTGTGGATCTTCGCCCATCTGTTGATGCCGCGTCTGGCACAGGTAAAACAGCAACCAGAAGAAGAGGCGCTGATCCTCTTTACTTCCGGTTCTGAAGGCCATCCGAAAGGCGTCGTCCATAGCCATAAAAGCATTCTGGCGAACGTCGAGCAGATTAAAACGATTGCCGATTTCACCACCAACGATCGCTTTATGTCGGCGTTACCGTTGTTTCACTCCTTTGGTTTAACTGTTGGCTTGTTTACGCCCCTGCTGACGGGCGCTGAAGTCTTCCTTTACCCCAGTCCATTGCATTACCGCATTGTGCCTGAACTGGTGTACGACCGCAGTTGTACGGTGCTTTTCGGTACTTCGACCTTCCTTGGTCATTACGCGCGCTTCGCCAACCCGTATGACTTCTATCGTCTACGCTATGTGGTGGCTGGCGCGGAGAAACTACAAGAAAGCACCAAACGACTTTGGCAGGATAAATTTGGCCTGCGTATTCTTGAAGGCTACGGCGTGACTGAATGCGCGCCAGTGGTGTCCATCAACGTACCGATGGCAGCGAAACCCGGCACCGTCGGGCGTATTTTGCCGGGGATGGATGCACGTCTGCTGGCGGTTCCGGGTATTGAAGAAGGTGGTCGCCTGCAACTAAAAGGGCCGAACATAATGAACGGCTACCTGCGGGTGGATAAACCAGGCGTGCTGGAAGTGCCAACGGCTGAGAACATACTCGGTGAGATGGAGCGCGGCTGGTATGACACTGGCGATATCGTGCGTTTTGATGAACAGGGATTTGTGCAGATTCAGGGGCGGGCAAAACGCTTCGCCAAAATTGCCGGAGAGATGGTTTCACTGGAAATGGTGGAACAACTGGCACTTGGTGTTTCGCCAGATAAAGTCCATGCCACCGCGATTAAGAGCGACGCCAGTAAAGGCGAGGCGCTGGTATTGTTCACTACAGACAGCGAACTGACGCGCGATAAACTACAGCAATACGCCCGCGAGCACGGCGTACCGGAACTTGCCGTACCGCGTGACATTCGCTATCTGAAGCAGATGCCATTACTGGGCAGCGGCAAGCCTGACTTTGTCACGTTGAAAAGTTGGGTAGACGAAGCGGAAAAACACGATGAGTGAGTCAGTGCACACTAACACTTCGCTATGGTCGAAGGGAATGAAAGCAGTTATTGCCGCGCAGTTTCTCTCTGCGTTTGGCGATAACGCGCTGCTGTTTGCCACTCTGGCGCTACTGAAAGCTCAGTTCTACCCGGACTGGAGTCAGCCAATCCTGCAAATGGTGTTTGTGGGCGCTTACATTCTTTTTGCGCCATTTGTCGGTCAGGTGGCGGATAGCTTTGCGAAAGGCCGGGTAATGATGTTTGCCAACGGCCTTAAGTTGCTGGGGGCTGCCAGTATCTGTTTTGGCATTAATCCGTTTCTCGGTTATACGCTGGTGGGCGTCGGTGCAGCGGCTTATTCTCCGGCGAAATACGGTATTCTTGGCGAGTTAACAACCGGTAATCAGTTAGTGAAGGCTAACGGCTTGATGGAAGCCTCCACTATTGCGGCGATTTTGCTCGGCTCCGTAGCCGGTGGCGTGCTGGCGGACTGGCATGTTCTTGCCGCGCTGGCGGCCTGTGCGCTGGCTTATGCTGGCGCGGTAGCGGCAAATCTCTACATTCCAAAACTGGCGGCGGCGCGTCCGGGACAGTCGTGGAATCTGATCAACATGGCCCGCAGCTTTATCTCTGCTTGCGCCGTATTATGGCACAACGGTGAAACACGATTTTCGCTGGTGGGAACCAGTTTATTCTGGGGCGCGGGTGTCACGTTGCGTTTTCTGTTGGTGCTGTGGGTGCCGGTGGCGCTGGGCATTACCGATAACGCGACCCCGACCTACCTCAACGCGATGGTAGCGATTGGCATCGTGGTTGGTGCGGGGGCGGCAGCAAAACTGGTCACCCTGGAAACCGTATCACGCTGCATGCCAGCCGGCATTTTGATTGGCGTGGTGGTGCTGATTTTCTCCCTGCAACACGAACTTCTGCCAGCCTATGCCTTGTTGATGTTGATTGGCGTACTTGGAGGCTTTTTTGTGGTACCGCTCAATGCATTATTACAGGAGCGAGGCAAAAAAAGCGTCGGGGCGGGGAATGCGATTGCAGTACAGAATCTCGGCGAAAACAGCGCCATGCTGCTGATGTTGGGAATTTACTCGCTGGCAGTAATGGTAGGCATCCCAGTCGTGCCCATAGGCATTGGCTTTGGTGCGCTGTTTGCGCTGGCAATAACGGCGCTGTGGATCTGGCAACGCCGTCATTAATCTTTTGCCAGATGGCACATTCAGCCATCTGGCGAAGGTCACATTCCCGAAGGGTGCATACCTTTCGGATACTTCACGCTGTAAGAGAATGGCAGACTCACGTTCTCTTTGCCTGACAGTTTCAGCGTCCAGGTCAGTTCACCCGTTTTTGCATCAAACTGCGCCTGCCCGTACTGCATTTTTTCTACCGTAATATCACTATTAGCACTGACTGGGATCTGGTCGAGCAGAGTAATATCCACCGCTTCGCCGTAGCTGTTCTTCACATTAAGGGTGTAACTGAAGTTACGTATTGCGCTGTCATTAAAGATAGATAACGCATTCTCTTTTTTGAGTGCGGCTTTACGCTGAATAATCAACTTAGGATCGCGGTTAAGCTGAATATCCAGCGACTTGCCATCTTCCGGCGGCTGTAAATAACCCACGCCGGTACGGTTATTGCCAAAGAAGATCTGACTTTCGCCGGGGATTAAATTTAACTGTTCCCACTCTTTAATTTGTACCTGGAGCCAGGCGTCATTACTGATCTTAATAGCAAAGAAGCGATATTTACCGTTGACCGACTCTTCCTTAATGACCACCGTGCGCGCGGTATTATCGCTGTCGATTTGCCACGGTAGCGAAAGTGCATAGCGAACATTTTGCGCGGTAAAACTTTCTGGTTGCGGTGAAACGGGCGCTGCCGATGCCGCATACATGCGCCCGGCTCGTTGCTCCCTTGTTTTTTGCATCTCTGCCCCCAGGGCTTTCTGCAATTCTGAGGCATCCTGGTCAGACGAATTTTCCGAACGCTGTTTCATCACAGGTGATTCTGAAAGCGAGCCGTTTACACCTCCATACTCCGGAACATCCACATACTGGGGTTCCAGTTGCGGCAAGGTGAGGTGAGTATCAGGTTCATTGGTCGAGAGCACGAGATTAACGTTTTTCCATGTAAGCCCGGTGTACTGGCGAATATTAGCCTTGTAAACCAGACGCAGCGGCTGGTTTATGGCCGTGGCGTGAATATCATAGAGCGGCGTCCATGTAGCATCAGGGGTCATATAACGCACCACCGCTTTCGCAGTGACGGCTTTTGGGACATATACCTTAGCGATGATAACCTGCGGATCATTGGCTGCTTCTGAATCGCCGTTACTCATGCTCTCGCGTTGCTCCAGCTTTTCAATTTCCAGCTGGTTATCAGCAAGTTTCTGCGTCAGTTCATTGTCAACACGTAATAGCTCACCATTTTTCTCTTTCACCATCTGCAGATACTTGCCAACTTCGGCGGCACTTTTATTTGTTAATGTGCTATTTGCCTCTAATACCTTAATTTGAGCCGCGATATTGTCTTTCTCGGCGGTCAGTTTTGCCTGTTCCTGTCTGGCAGCTTTTAACTGTTGCTGAATATCTGACGGCAGCGTATTCGGTTGTGTTCCCTGTAACTCAATACGTGAGGAAAGCACAGTCACTCCTTTATCGATAGAGATGGCGATGCTGTCGTCGGTTACCGAATTGGCGATATTAGTGAAGATAATTTCGCTTTCTCCGGCTGGTAAATTAAGTGTCTCTTCACCTTGCAGGCTGGCACCATGCAGATAAACCGTGACGTCTTTCAGCGTTAACGGTTGGGTTAATTGCGCACCCCAAACGGAAAAAACGCAACCGACAAACAGCATAGCGAGAGGAAGTGGTCTTAGAATCAACATGGTTATCCTTAACAAGCATTGAAACGCGCGCTGGCGTTGACCGAAAGAGTCTATTGCGCTTTGTCAGGAGAGAGGCGGCGAAAAGTAGTGAATATATTCTGAAAAAGTTGTGACAAGAGATGCCTGGCGCAGAACGCCAGGCGGAAGATTTAAGGTGCCGGATAAGTATAAACCTGATGCACTGCTTCAATTTCTGACAACACGTCTTCGCTTAACTCCAGATGCAAACTTTCGACGTTAGTTTTCAGCTGTTCCATCGTTGTTGCGCCCAGCAGAGTGCTGGCAACAAACGGTTGACGACGCACAAAGGCCAGCGCCATCTGAGCAGGATCCAGACCATGACGTTTGGCGATATCAACATACGCCGCGACGGCTTTTTGCGTTTGCTCACCGCTGTAGCGAGTGAAGCGGCTAAAGAGTGTATTGCGCGCGCCAGCCGGTTTTGCGCCGTTGAGATATTTCCCGCTCAACGTGCCAAATCCCAGACACGAATAAGCCAGTAACTCGACGCCTTCATATTGGCTGACTTCCGCCAGACCCACTTCAAAGCTGCGATTTAACAAGCTGTAGGGGTTTTGAATGGTGACGATACGCGGCAGGTCGTGTTTATCCGCGAGATGTAAACAGCGCATTATGCCAAATGCGGTTTCATTCGACACGCCGATATAACGAATTTTCCCCGCGCGTTGGTACTCTGCCAGTGCGTCCAGCGTATCCAGCAGAGAGACCGCGGGTGCGGAATCAGTCCAGCTATAACCGAGCTTGCCAAAGCAATTGGTCGGGCGCTGTGGCCAGTGCACCTGATAGAGATCGAGATAATCAGTCTGCAGACGCTTGAGGCTGTCATGCAGAGCTTCGCGGATATTCTTCCTGTCCAGCGCCTGATCCGGGCGGATCCCCTTGTCATTATTACGCGACGGTCCGCTCACTTTGGAGGCGATAATTAACTTTTCGCGGTTGCCATGTTTTGCCAGCCAGTTACCGACATAGGTCTCGGTTAACCCCTGAGTTTCGGGGCGTGGCGGTACCGGGTACATCTCGGCAACGTCGATAAGGTTAATGCCCTGAGCAACGGCATAGTCGAGTTGTGCATGGGCGTCGGCTTCGCTGTTCTGTTCACCAAACGTCATCGTGCCAAGCCCCAGCGTGCTGACTTCCAGCGAGCTGTGGGGTATACGGTGATATTGCATAGCCGTTTCCTTTTTATAATCACGACATAAGGAATATAAAAATGGCAGAGGGAAGGGAAAAGGGAAAGAGAAAAATCTTAAGGCCAGCCGGATGCTGACCTTATTTTTTAACGTTCAATAATTTGCGAAACATCATCACGGTTTATTTGCATCGCGTTACCTTGCTGATCGTGATAACTCACCAGCCCGGTGTCATCATCAATTTCCGGTTTTCCATCTGTCAAAATCATACGGCCATCTTTGGTCGCCATGACGTAATCACTGGAACAACCGGAAACGGCAAATGCCAGTCCGACTGCAGAAATTAATACTGCCCATTTTTTCATCCGGTCATCCTCACCTATTTTGCCCATTAATGATAATAGACTGTTTATAATCTGACGTTATACATCATGAAAGCAGGAAAATCTTAAACTGTGAGGAGGAGATCTGGCCGAACGCTCTCCCGCAGGAGAGCGAACGGAATATCAGAGCGGATTCTTTTTGTTGCGAATCAGGTTGAGGCTTTCAACCGCAATAGAGAAGAACATCGCGAAGTAGATGTAACCTTTCGGTACGTGGATATCGAAACTTTCCAGAATCAGGGTAAAGCCCACCAGAATCAGGAAAGAGAGCGCCAGCATTTTTACCGAAGGGTGGCGTTCGACAAAATCACCAATCGAGCGCGCGGCGAACATCATCACGCCTACGGCAATTACCACTGCTGCCATCATTATGAATAAGTGATCTGACAGGCCCACAGCGGTAATCACCGAGTCGAGGCTGAAAATAATATCCAGCAGCATAATCTGCACGATAGCGCCGAGGAATGATGAAACGCGAGTTTTCAACCCTTCTTCTTCGCCTTCAATGGATTCGTGGATTTCCTTGCTGGCTTTCCAGATAAGGAACAGACCGCCGAGTAACAAAATTAAATCGCGAGCGGAAATTTCCTGACTGAATATTGTAAAAAGCGGATTCGTCAGACGTGTGACCCAGGCAATAGACGCCAGCAGCGCCAGACGCATGACCATCGCCGCTGCCAAACCCAGACGCCGCGCGTGGCCACGTTGTGCTGTAGGTAGTTTTGCCACCACCAGCGAGAGGAAAATAATATTATCGATCCCAAGAACGATCTCCAGCAGCGTCAGCGTACCGAGCGCAAGCCAGGCGTTAGGATCGGTTACCCATGCAAATAACATCAAACAAAGCCCTGCCAAAAAAATGAAGCGGTAATTATATGCCCGGAATGCGGCAGGTCAAAGCGATGGGTGCTGGATCAAAAAATGACGAGCCAATAGCGCACTGGTGAAATTCTTCTTTAAATAAAAGCCGCGTGGCAGTGTCAGAATCGGTTCACCCTGGGCGCCAATGGCTTCGGTGAGCGCTTTCGCATTCGCCGCTTTAGGTCTTATCTGTAAATATTCCCCGTGACGAGCGGTAATTCTTTCAACCTGACCAAGAACAATCATATCCATCAATTCTTCCCAGTCTTCGCGTAACTGCCGTTCCTCTTCGTCATTTGGACTCCACAGTAATGGTGACCCTACGCGCCGCTGCGCCAGAGGAATACTGCGCTCGCCTTCTACAGGTATCCACAGCACGCGTTTTAACTTGTGACGTACATGGCTGGTTTCCCAGGTGACGCCGCTATTGCCGGTTAAAGGCGCCACGCAAACGAAAGTGGTTTCCAGAGGACGGCCAAGGCTATCCACAGGAATCGTTTTTAGCTCTACGCCCAGGGCCGCAAAATCTTGTTCAGGTTTACTGCCCGCGCTGGCGCCAAGCCAAATTTCCAGCAACACGCCTATCCAGCCTTTATCGCGCTTTAAATTCTCCGGTGCAACCAGCCCGGCAAGTACCGCCAGCTCACCCAATGTGTAACCGGAAAGTTGCTGTGCTTGCGCAAATAACTGCGCTTCAGTTTCTGGTGGAGAGAGCAATGGGCGAGGCTGGAGCATGGTGTTATACCTTGATTAAAAATTGAGCAGTAATTTTATACCGGATATACCAAGTGTAACTTTTTCCACGCGTGTTATTCAATTGCATGATTTATATTGCTTTTTAGGTTTCAGATAACCACGTTGCGCAACGTATGTGGAGGTTTTCCAAATCTGGTCACTGAAAATAAACAGGATCTTACACCATGTTATCCACAGAAAGCTGGGATAACTGTGAAAAACCCTCACTACTGTTTCCATTTACAGCCTTGACGTGCGACGAAACTCCAATTTTTAGTGATGCGGTGCTTAACTTATTGGCACATTCTGTGGATAAATACGACATTGGTTGATCTTTCACCACCTCGTATACAGTGAGTGTGATACAGGTCACGATTTTACCTGTTTGGTAGCGATTTAAGCACCTAGTTCATTGATTAGTAACTATTATTTTGTAATGCCTGAATCAGGGTTGTTCAGAATGCTCTGGGTTTTCCCGCAGTAATTCCGTACTTCTTCACAACTCTATCCACAGAAAAGGTGAATAAAAACGGTGATGTTCCCCCTCTGCTGTTTATAACTCTGCACTTAACTGTGAGTTATTCAATTGTTATTAGTGTGTAATGCCTTGCAGAGAGTGGTTTACCGCCTTCCAGGAGTATGAAACAATCATTCGCATATAAAGTTTTATTTTGAGGTAGTCCGGTGATTGATGACGATGGCTACCGCCCAAACGTAGGTATCGTGATTTGTAATCGTCAGGGGCAAGTAATGTGGGCCCGTCGATTTGGTCAGCACTCCTGGCAATTTCCGCAAGGCGGAATTAACCCCGGAGAATCCGCAGAACAGGCGATGTACCGTGAATTGTTTGAAGAAGTAGGATTAAGCCGCAAAGACGTTCGAATCCTTGCTTCAACGCGTAACTGGTTGCGCTACAAATTACCAAAACGTTTGGTGCGTTGGGACACGAAGCCGGTGTGTATCGGCCAAAAACAAAAATGGTTTCTCTTGCAGCTGGTGAGCGGCGATGCGGAAATCAATATGCAAACCAGCAGTACACCAGAGTTTGACGGCTGGCGTTGGGTAAGTTACTGGTATCCGGTCAGACAGGTGGTGTCATTTAAACGTGATGTCTACCGCAGGGTAATGAAAGAGTTTGCGAGTGTTGTGATGGCGCTACAGGACAATACGCCTAAACCACAAAACGCATCTACTTATCGACGTAAAAGAGGTTAAGTCACGCCAATTATGCTCACTCGCCTGCGCGAAATAGTCGAAAAGGTAGCCAGTGCTCCCCGCCTTAACGAGGCGTTGAATATACTGGTTACCGACATCTGTCTTGCGATGGATACCGAAGTCTGTTCGGTCTACCTGGCCGATCACGACCGACGTTGTTACTACCTGATGGCGACTCGGGGGCTGAAAAAACCGCGAGGTCGCACCGTAACGCTCGCGTTTGATGAAGGGATCGTCGGCCTGGTTGGCAGGCTGGCGGAACCGATAAACCTTGCGGATGCGCAAAAACACCCCAGCTTCAAATATGTCCCCTCCGTAAAAGAAGAGCGTTTCCGTGCTTTCTTAGGCGTTCCGATTATTCAGCGTCGCCAATTGCTTGGCGTGCTGGTGGTGCAGCAACGAGAGCTACGCCAGTACGATGAAAGCGAAGAATCCTTTCTGGTGACGCTCGCTACCCAGATGGCGGCCATTCTTTCCCAGTCGCAGTTGACTGCCTTATTCGGACAATATCGCCAGACGCGAATCCGCGCATTACCGGCTGCACCCGGCGTGGCGATTGCCGAAGGTTGGCAGGATGCCACTTTACCCTTAATGGAACAGGTGTATCAGGCATCAACGCTGGATCCAGCGCTGGAACGTGAGCGCCTGACCGGAGCGCTGGAAGAGGCAGCTAACGAATTTCGTCGTTACAGCAAACGCTTTGCTGCCGGGGCGCAGAAAGAAACTGCGGCCATTTTCGATCTTTACTCGCACCTGCTTTCCGACACCCGTCTGCGTCGCGAACTGTTTGCCGAGGTGGATAAAGGCTCGGTCGCAGAGTGGGCTGTGAAAACGGTCATTGAAAAATTTGCTGAACAGTTTGCCGCGCTAAGTGATAACTATCTCAAAGAGCGCGCTGGCGATTTACGCGCGCTGGGCCAGCGGTTGCTGTTTCACCTTGATGATGCAAATCAGGGGCCGAACGCCTGGCCGGAACGTTTCATTCTGGTGGCAGATGAATTGTCGGCGACGACCCTTGCGGAGTTGCCCCAGGATCGCTTAGTCGGCGTCGTCGTACGCGATGGTGCGGCCAACTCCCATGCGGCGATTATGGTGCGCGCGCTGGGTATTCCTACCGTGATGGGGGCGGACATTCAACCTTCAGTGCTGCATCATCGGACGCTGATTGTTGATGGTTATCGCGGGGAATTACTGGTCGACCCGGAACCGGTGTTGCTACAAGAATACCAACGGCTAATTAGCGAAGAAAATGAGCTAAGCCGGCTGGCGGAAGATGACGTCAATTTACCCGCACAGTTAAAAAGCGGTGAGCGCATTAAAGTCATGCTCAATGCGGGTTTAAGCCCGGAACATGAAGAAAAACTGGGCAGCCGTATTGATGGCATCGGCCTTTATCGCACTGAAATTCCTTTCATGTTGCAAAGCGGTTTCCCGTCGGAAGAAGAGCAGGTGGCGCAATATCAGGGCATGTTGCAAATGTTCAATGATAAGCCTGTCACGCTGCGCACGCTGGATGTTGGTGCTGATAAGCAACTTCCTTACATGCCTATCAGCGAAGAGAATCCATGTCTGGGTTGGCGTGGGATCCGCATTACGCTCGATCAGCCGGAGATCTTTTTGATCCAGGTGCGGGCGATGCTGCGTGCTAATGCAGCAACGGGCAACCTGAACATCTTATTGCCGATGGTCACAAGCCTCGATGAAGTTGACGAAGCACGCCGCCTGATTGAACGTGCCGGACGTGAAGTCGAGGAGATGATCGGCTATGCGATCCCGAAACCGCGCATCGGTATCATGCTGGAAGTGCCATCGATGGTGTTTATGTTGCCTCACCTGGTAAACCGGGTCGATTTTATCTCTGTTGGCACCAACGATCTGACTCAATACATTCTGGCTGTTGATCGTAACAACACGCGAGTTGCGAACATTTATGACAGCCTGCATCCTGCGATGTTACGTGCGCTGGCAATGATCGTCCGGGAAGCGGAAACGCAAGGAATAGATCTCCGTTTGTGTGGCGAAATGGCGGGAGATCCTATGTGCGTAGCAATCCTCATTGGGCTTGGGTATCGCCATCTGTCTATGAACGGGCGTTCTGTTGCGCGCGTAAAATATTTGCTGCGGCGCATTGATTTTGCCGAAGCGGAAAACCTTGCGCAGCGCAGCCTGGAAGCACAACTGGCGACTGAAGTTCGTCATCAGGTTGCGGCATTTATGGAGCGTCGCGGCATGGGCGGGCTGATTCGCGGGGGGCTATAGCGCGGATCGTATACATATCTTTTAACGGTATCCGGCAACCAGCCTGGTCCCCTTGTGCTATTATTCGCACCTTTGGAGCGCCTGGAACCTGCGGCGCGCATTTCAATCGCTGTTCTCTTTCAGCGAAATAACAAGAACTTGTGGTGACAGATGACCAGTAGCTATCTGCATTTTCCGGAATTCGATCCGGTCATTTTCTCAATAGGACCCGTTGCGCTTCACTGGTACGGCCTGATGTATTTGGTAGGTTTCATTTTTGCGATGTGGCTGGCAACACGTCGGGCGAACCGTCCGGGGAGCGGCTGGACCAAAAATGAAGTTGAAAACTTACTCTATGCGGGTTTCCTTGGCGTTTTCCTTGGCGGACGTATTGGGTATGTTCTGTTCTACAATTTCCCGCAGTTTATGGCCGATCCGCTGTATCTGTTCCGTGTCTGGGACGGCGGCATGTCCTTCCACGGCGGCCTGATTGGCGTGATTGTGGTGATGATTATCTTCGCCCGCCGCACCAAACGTTCCTTCTTCCAGGTCTCTGATTTTATCGCACCGCTTATTCCGTTTGGTCTTGGCGCCGGGCGTCTGGGCAACTTTATTAACGGTGAATTGTGGGGCCGCGTTGACCCGAACTTCCCGTTTGCCATGCTGTTCCCGGGTTCCCGTACCGAAGATATTCTGTTGCTGCAAAACAATCCGCAGTGGCAGTCCATTTTTGATACTTACGGCGTGCTGCCTCGCCACCCGTCACAGTTGTACGAACTGCTGCTGGAAGGTGTGGTGCTGTTTATTATCCTCAACTTGTATATTCGTAAACCGCGCCCGATGGGGGCCGTGTCTGGCTTGTTCCTGATTGGCTACGGCGCGTTTCGCATCATTGTTGAGTTTTTCCGCCAGCCCGACGCGCAGTTTACCGGTGCCTGGGTGCAGTACATCAGCATGGGGCAAATTCTTTCCATCCCGATGATCGTCGCGGGTGTGATCATGATGGTCTGGGCATATCGTCGCAGCCCACAGCAACACGTTTCCTGAGGAACCATGAAACAGTATTTAGAACTGATGCAAAAAGTGCTCGACGAAGGCACACAGAAAAACGACCGTACCGGAACCGGAACGCTTTCCATTTTTGGTCATCAGATGCGTTTTAACCTGCAGGATGGATTCCCGCTGGTGACAACCAAACGTTGCCACCTGCGTTCCATCATCCACGAACTACTGTGGTTCCTGCAGGGCGACACCAACATTGCTTATCTGCACGAAAACAATGTCACCATCTGGGACGAATGGGCTGATGAAAACGGTGACCTCGGCCCGGTATATGGCAAACAGTGGCGCGCCTGGCCAACGCCGGATGGACGTCATATTGACCAGATAACCACAGTGCTGAACCAGTTGAAAAACGACCCGGATTCCCGCCGCATTATTGTTTCGGCGTGGAACGTGGGGGAACTGGATAAAATGGCACTGGCTCCATGCCATGCGTTCTTCCAGTTCTATGTCGCAGACGGCAAACTCTCTTGCCAGCTTTATCAACGCTCCTGTGACGTCTTCCTGGGGCTGCCGTTTAACATTGCCAGCTATGCGTTACTGGTGCATATGATGGCGCAGCAGTGCGATCTTGAAGTGGGTGATTTTGTCTGGACCGGTGGCGACACGCACCTGTACAGAAACCATATGGATCAAACCCATCTGCAATTAAGTCGCGAACCGCGTCCGCTGCCGAAGTTGATTATCAAACGTAAACCCGAATCCATCTTCGACTACCGTTTCGAAGACTTTGAGATTGAAGGCTACGATCCGCATCCGGGCATTAAAGCGCCGGTGGCTATCTAATTACGAAACATCCTGCCAGAGCCGACGCCAGTGTGCGTCGGTTTTTTTTACCCTCCGTTAAATTCTTCGAGACGCCTTCCCGAAATTTTGCAACGCCCTGCAACAGGGTAAATAGTCCGGAAGACGGGCCGAAGAAATAGAAACTGGCACTCGTCTTTTTTTCTCCGCGCCGCATACTGCCGGCATGAAAAAACAACGTGGTTATACGCTGATTGAAACACTGGTCGCGATGCTGATTTTGGTCATGCTAAGTGCAAGTGGACTCTATGGCTGGCAGTACTGGCAGCAGTCGCAACGGTTATGGCAAACCGCCAGCCAGGCGCGAGACTATTTGCTCTATTTACGTGAGGATGCCAACTGGCATAACCGCGACCACAGTATCAGTGTCATCAGGGAGGGAACGTCATGGTGTCTTGCGAGTGCCGCCGCTGGGGCGAATACCTGTCATGGCAGTTCACCGCTGGTCTTTGTGCCTCGCTGGCCCGAAGTCGAAATGAGCGACCTGACACCTTCGCTCACTTTCTTTGGCCTACGGAATACTGCATGGGCCGGACATATTCGCTTCAAAAATTCAGCGGGCGAGTGGTGGTTGGTCGTTTCGCCATGGGGAAGGCTCCGGCTTTGTCAGCAAGGAGAAACAGAAGGATGCTTATAAAAGAGCAAGGTTTTTCTCTAATGGAAGTGCTGATTGCTATGGCAATCAGCAGCGTACTGCTGCTGGGAGCTGCGCGATTTCTGCCCGCATTACAGCGTGAAAGTTTGATTGCTACTCGCAAGCTGGCGCTGGAAGATGAAATCTGGCTGCGGGTATTTACAGTCGCGAAGCATCTCCAGAGAGCAGGTTATTGTCATGGAACCTGTCCCGGTGAAGGTCTGAAAATTGTTGGGCAGGGTGACTGCATCATTGTGCAGTGGGATGCGAACAGTAACGGTATCTGGGAGCATGAGCCGGGAAAAGAATCCGACCAGATTGGATTTCGGCTAAAAGACAATGTCCTGGAAACGCTACGCGGCACGACATCCTGTGAAGGTAAGGGCTGGGATAAATTGACCAATCCAGATGCCGTCGTTATCGACACTTTTCAGGTTACCCGACAGGATAACAGCGGTTTCCCGCCGGTGCTGACGGTTAATATGCACGCTGCCAGCAAGGCTGATCCACAAACCGTGGTACTTGCCAGCTATAGCGTGACAGGATTCAACCTGTGAACCGCGAAAAGGGTGTTTCATCGCTGGCACTGGTCCTGATGCTGCTGGTTTTGGGCAGCTTGCTGCTACAAGGAATGAGCCAGCAGGATCGTAGTTTTGCCTCTCGCGTGACTATGGAAAGCCAGTCATTACGCCGTCAGGCCATTGTGCAGTCGGCGCTTGAGTGGGGGAAAATGCATGCCTGGCAGGTACAGCAAGCTGTTCAGTGTTCGCAATATGCCGCAACGGGTGCTCGAGCTTGCCTGCGAAGACTTGCGGATAATAAAGCCTTGCTAATAGCCGGTTATGAAGACGTTTCATTATGGCGAATGGGGGAAGCCATCGATGGGAATATCGTATTTTCGCCACATGGCTGGAGTGATTTTTGTCCGCTGAAAGAGGAGGCGTTATGTCAGCTTCCCTGAATAATCAGCAAGGTTTTAGCCTGCCGGAGGTGATGTTGGCGATGGTACTGATGGTGATGATTGTCACTGCGTTATCTGGTTACCAGCGAACATTAAGCACCAGTCTTGCCAGCAGAAACCAGTACCAGCAGCTCTGGCGGCACGCCTGGCAGCAAGCACAACTGCGCGCGATTTCGCCACCTGCAAACTGGCAGGTCAACCGAATGCAGACATCGCAGGCGGGATGTGTCAGCATCAGCGTTACGCTATTTTCACCCGGGGGCAGAGAAGGCGAGATGACCCGCCTGTATTGCCCGAATCGTCAGTAGTCAGGAGCCGCTATGTTAAGGGTCTACCATTCCAATCGTCTGGACGTACTGGAAGCGTTGATGGAGTTTATTGTCGAACGCGAACGGCTGGACGATCCTTTCGAGCCAGAAATGATTCTGGTGCAAAGTACCGGTATGGCGCAGTGGCTGCAAATGACCCTGTCGCAGAAATTCGGCATTGCGGCAAACATTGATTTTCCGCTGCCTGCGAGCTTTATCTGGGATATGTTTGTCCGGGTATTACCAGAGATCCCCAAAGAAAGCGCCTTTAACAAGCGGAGTATGAGCTGGAAACTGATGACTCTGCTGCCGCAACTGCTGGATCGCGAAGATTTTACACTATTGCGTCATTACCTGACTGACGATAGCGACAAGCGAAAACTGTTTCAGCTTTCCTCAAAAGCGGCGGACCTGTTTGACCAATATCTGGTCTATCGCCCGGACTGGCTGGCGCAGTGGGAAGCCGGGCATCTAGTTGAAGGGCTGGGAGAAGCGCAGGCCTGGCAAGCGCCGTTGTGGAAGGTGCTGGTGGAATATACCCATGAACTCGGGCAACCGCGCTGGCACCGTGCCAATCTCTATCAACGCTTTATCGAAACACTGGAGTCTGCGACGACCTGCCCACCCGGCTTACCTTCGCGCGTCTTTATATGCGGTATTTCCGCGTTACCGCCTGTTTATCTCCAGGCGCTACAGGCGCTGGGTAAACATATTGAAATCCATCTCCTGTTTACCAACCCTTGCCGTTATTACTGGGGCGATATTAAAGATCCTGCTTATCTGGCGAAACTGCTGACCCGCCAGCGTCGACACAGTTTTGAAGATCGCGAATTGCCGCTATTTCGCGATAGCGAAAATGCCGGACAGCTCTTTAACAGCGACGGTGAACAGGATGTCGGCAACCCGCTACTGGCCTCCTGGGGTAAGTTGGGGCGCGACTACATCTATCTCCTTTCTGACCTGGAGAGCAGCCAGGAGCTGGACGCTTTTGTCGATGTTACGCCAGATAACCTGCTGCATAACATTCAGTCCGACATTCTGGAACTGGAAAACCACGTCGTTGCTGGTGTGAACATCGAAGAGTTTTCCCGTAGCGATAACAAACGCCCGCTTGACCCGCAGGATAGCAGTATCACCTTCCACGTTTGCCATAGCCCGCAGCGTGAAGTTGAAGTTTTGCACGATCGCTTACTGGCAATGCTGGAGGAAGATCCGACACTTACTCCGCGCGATATCATTGTGATGGTGGCCGACATCGACAGCTACAGTCCGTTTATTCAGGCCGTGTTTGGCAGTGCGCCAGCGGATCGGTATCTGCCATATGCCATTTCCGACCGTCGGGCGCGGCAGTCTCATCCGGTACTGGACGCGTTTATCAGCCTGTTATCGTTGCCGGACAGCCGCTTTGTGTCGGAGGATGTGCTGGCATTACTGGATGTGCCGGTGCTGGCGGCGCGGTTTGACATTACCGAAGAAGGGCTGCGTTACTTGCGCCAGTGGGTCAACGAATCCGGCATTCGTTGGGGCATAGATGACGATAACGTTCGTGAGCTGGAACTCCCCGCCACCGGACAACACACCTGGCGATTTGGCCTGACGCGCATGTTGCTGGGCTACGCGATGGAAAGTGCTCAGGGGGAATGGCAATCGGTTCTACCTTACGATGAATCGAGCGGCCTGATTGCAGAGCTGGTAGGACACCTGGCGTCACTGCTAATGCAGCTAAACATCTGGCGTCGCGGGCTGGCGCAGGAGCGCCCGCTTGAGGAGTGGCTGCCGGTTTGCCGCGATATGCTCAATGCCTTCTTCCTGCCGGATGCGGAAACCGAAGCGGCGATGACGCTTATTGAGCAACAATGGCAGGCGATTATCGCTGAAGGTTTAGGTGCGCAGTATGGCGACGCAGTGCCGCTATCGTTGTTGCGTGATGAACTGGCACAACGCCTGGATCAGGAACGTATCAGCCAGCGTTTTCTCGCGGGGCCAGTTAACATTTGTACTCTGATGCCGATGCGTTCAATTCCGTTCAAAGTGGTTTGCCTGCTGGGAATGAACGACGGCGTTTACCCGCGCCAGCTTGCACCATTAGGCTTTGACCTGATGAGTCAGAAACCGAAGCGTGGTGACCGTAGCCGTCGCGATGATGACCGCTATCTGTTCCTGGAAGCGTTAATATCCGCGCAGCAAAAACTCTATATCAGCTATATCGGCCGCTCTATTCAGGATAACAGTGAACGATTCCCGTCAGTTCTGGTGCAGGAACTGATCGACTACATCGGGCAAAGCCATTATCTACCGGGCGATGAAGCGCTTAACTGTGATGAAAGCGAGGCAAGGGTAAAAGCGCATCTTACTTGCCACCATACCCGGATGCCGTTTGACCCGCAAAACTACCAGCCCGGTAACTTACAAAGCTATGCGCGCGAGTGGCTACCCGCGGCCAGCCAGGCAGGTAAGGCACATTCTGAATTTGTTCAGCCGCTACCGTTTACCTTGCCGGAAACCGTGCCGTTGGAAACGCTACAACGATTCTGGGCGCATCCGGTGCGGGCGTTTTTCCAGATGCGTTTGCAAGTGAACTTCCGTACCGAAGACAGCGAAATTCCCGATACCGAACCTTTTATTCTTGAAGGGCTTAGTCGTTATCAAATCAACCAGCAGTTATTAAATGCACTGGTTGAGCAGGATGATGCCGAACGCTTGTTCCGCCGATTCCGGGCGGCAGGTGATTTGCCGTATGGTGCCTTTGGTGAAATTTTCTGGGAAACACAGTGCCAGGAGATGCAGCAGCTTGCAGACAGAGTCATTGCCTGCCGTCAGCCGGGCCAGAGCATGGAAATCGATCTCGCCTGTAACGGCGTGCAAATAACGGGCTGGTTGCCGCAGGTCCAGTCGGATGGCCTGTTGCGCTGGCGTCCCTCTTTATTAAGTGTGGCGCAGGGAATGCAACTTTGGCTGGAACACCTTGTCTACTGTGCCAGCGGTGGTAATGGTGAAAGTCGCCTTTTTCTGCGTAAAGATGGCGAGTGGCGTTTTCCGCCGCTTGCTGCCGAACAGGCTTTGCATTACCTCTCAAAGCTGATTGAAGGGTATCGTGAAGGTATGTCCGCGCCATTGCTGGTGTTACCTGAAAGTGGCGGTGCATGGCTAAAAACCTGTTATGACGCAGAAAACGATGCCATGCTGGACGACGAATCCACGTTGCAAAAAGCTCGTTCGAAATTCCTTCAGGCTTACGAAGGCAACATGATGGTGCGTGGCGAAGGTGATGATATCTGGTATCAACGGCTATGGCGGCAATTAACGCCAGAGACAATGGAAGCCATTATTGAACAGTCGCAACGTTTCCTGTTACCGCTGTTTCGCTTTAATCAGTCATGAGTGTTGTATAAAAATTGCGCAATTCATTTGCTTACTTTATGATGCGCACCAGTCACGGACTGATGGTTATATAGACATAGGCTGACTCGTGCAGCACAAGATTAAGTCCTGCCAGATGATTTTCGTTAACGTGTTGAATCTGGGTGGAAAATAAAGTTGATAATGAGGTCCGTGAATGCCCCGCAGCACCTGGTTCAAAGCATTATTGTTGTTTGTTGCCCTTTGGGCACCCTTAAGTCAGGCAGAAACGGGATGGCAGCCGATTCAGGAAACCATCCGTAAAAGCGATAAAGATAACCGCCAGTATCAGGCTATACGTCTGGATAACGGTATGGTGGTATTGCTGGTTTCTGACCCGCAAGCGATTAAATCGCTTTCGGCGCTGGTAGTGCCCGTTGGGTCGCTGGAAGATCCTGAGGCTTATCAGGGGCTGGCGCATTACCTTGAACATATGAGTCTGATGGGATCGAAAAAGTACCCGCAGGCTGACAGTCTGGCTGAATACCTCAAAATGCACGGCGGCAGTCACAATGCCAGCACCGCGCCGTATCGCACGGCTTTCTATCTGGAAGTTGAGAACGACGCCTTGCCTGGTGCGGTAGACCGCCTGGCCGATGCTATCGCTGAACCCTTGCTCGACAAGAAATATGCCGAACGTGAGCGTAATGCGGTGAACGCTGAATTAACCATGGCGCGTACGCGTGACGGGATGCGCATGGCACAGGTCAGCGCAGAAACCATTAACCCGGCACACCCCGGTTCAAAGTTTTCTGGTGGTAACCTGGAAACTTTAAGCGATAAACCTGGTAACCCGGTGCAGCAGGCGCTGAAAGATTTCCACGAGAAGTACTATTCCGCCAATCTGATGAAAGCGGTTATTTACAGCAATAAACCGCTACCAGAACTGGCGAAGATGGCGGCAGACACCTTCGGTCGCGTGCCGGACAAAGAGAGCAAAAAACCGGAAATCACCGTACCGGTAGTCACCGACGCGCAAAAGGGCATTATCATTCATTATGTTCCGGCGTTGCCGCGTAAAGTGCTGCGCGTCGAGTTTCGTATTGATAACAACTCGGCGAAATTCCGTAGTAAAACCGATGAATTGATTACCTATCTGATTGGCAATCGCAGCCCAGGAACGCTTTCTGACTGGCTGCAAAAACAGGGATTGGTTGAGGGCATTAGCGCCAACTCCGATCCTATCGTCAACGGCAACAGCGGCGTTTTAGCGATCTCTGCGTCTTTAACCGATAAAGGCCTGGCTAATCGCGATCAGGTTGTGGCAGCAATTTTTAGCTATCTCAATCTGTTACGTAAAAAAGGCATTGATAAACAATACTTCGATGAACTGGCGAATGTGCTGGATATCGACTTCCGTTATCCGTCGATCACCCGTGATATGGATTACGTCGAATGGCTGGCGGATACCATGATTCGTGTTCCTGTGGCGCATACGTTGGACGCGGTCAATATTGCCGATCGGTATGATGCTAAAGCGGTAAAAGAACGTCTGGCGATGATGACGCCGCAGAATGCGCGTATCTGGTATATCAGCCCGAAAGAGCCGCATAACAAAACGGCTTACTTTGTCGATGCGCCTTATCAGGTCGATAAAATCAGCGAACAAACTTTCGCTGACTGGCAGCAAAAAGCCGCCAATATTGCGCTCTCCTTACCGGAGCTTAACCCCTATATTCCTGACGATTTCTCGCTGATTAAGTCAGAGAAGAAATACGACCATCCAGAGTTGATCGTGGATGAATCGAACCTGCGTGTGGTGTATGCGCCGAGCCGTTATTTTGCCAGCGAGCCAAAAGCCGACGTCAGCCTGATTTTGCGTAATCCGAAAGCCATGGACAGCGCCCGCAATCAGGTGATGTTTGCGCTCAATGATTATCTCGCAGGGCTGGCGCTTGATCAGTTAAGCAACCAGGCGTCGGTTGGCGGCATTAGTTTTTCCACCAATGCTAACAACGGCCTAATGGTTAATGCTAATGGTTACACCCAGCGTCTGCCGCAGCTGTTCCAGGCATTGCTCGAGGGGTACTTTAGCTATACCGCTACGGAAGATCAGCTTGAGCAGGCAAAATCCTGGTATAACCAGATGATGGATTCCGCAGAAAAGGGCAAAGCGTTTGAGCAGGCGATTATGCCTGCGCAGATGCTCTCCCAGGTGCCTTACTTCTCGCGTGATGAAAGGCGCAAAATTTTGCCTTCCATTACCTTGAAAGAGGTGCTGGCCTATCGCGACGCCTTAAAATCAGGGGCTCGACCAGAGTTTATGGTTATTGGCAACATGACTGAAGCTCAGGCAACAACGCTGGCGCGCGATGTGCAAAAACAGTTGGGCGCTGATGGCTCAGAGTGGTGTCGTAACAAAGATGTACTGGTTGATAAAAAACAATCCGTCATCTTTGAAAAAGCCGGTAACAGCACCGACTCTGCGCTGGCAGCGGTATTTGTACCGACTGGCTACGATGAATACACCAGTTCAGCATATAGTTCTCTGCTGGGGCAGATAGTACAGCCGTGGTTCTACAATCAGTTGCGTACCGAAGAACAGTTGGGCTATGCCGTGTTCGCGTTCCCAATGAGCGTAGGGCGTCAGTGGGGCATGGGCTTCCTGCTTCAAAGCAACGAAAAACAGCCATCGTACCTGTGGGAGCGTTACAAGGCGTTTTTCCCGACAGCAGAAGCGAAATTGCGGGCGATGAAGCCAGAAGAGTTTGCGCAAATCCAGCAGGCGGTTATTACCCAGATGCTGCAGGCACCGCAAACACTCGGCGAAGAAGCATCGAAGTTAAGTAAAGATTTCGATCGCGGCAATATGCGCTTCGATTCGCGTGATAAAATCGTAGCCCAGATTAAACTGCTGACGCCGCAAAAACTGGCCGATTTCTTCCATCAGGCGGTAGTCGAGCCGCAAGGCATGGCCATCCTGTCGCAGATTTCCGGCAGCCAGAATGGGAAAGCAGAATATGTACACCCTGAAGGCTGGAAAGTGTGGGAGAACGTCAGCGCGTTGCAGCAAACAATGCCCCTGATGAGTGAAAAGAATGAGTGATGTCGCCGAGACTCTAGATCCTTTGCGCTTGCCCTTACAGGGCGAGCGCCTGATTGAAGCCTCTGCCGGCACAGGCAAAACCTTTACGATTGCGGCGCTCTATTTGCGCCTGTTACTTGGACTAGGCGGTTCTGCCGCCTTTCCCCGCCCGCTGACCGTTGAAGAACTGCTGGTGGTGACCTTTACCGAGGCTGCCACTGCAGAATTGCGCGGTCGTATCCGTAGCAATATCCACGAGTTGCGCATCGCCTGTTTGCGTGAAACCACCGACAATCCTCTTTATGCACGCCTTCTGGAAGAGATCGACGATAAAGCACAGGCCGCGCAGTGGTTGCTGTTAGCCGAACGGCAGATGGATGAAGCGGCAGTCTTTACCATTCACGGTTTTTGCCAGCGTATGCTCAACCTGAATGCCTTTGAATCCGGCATGTTGTTTGAGCAGCAACTGATTGAAGATGAATCGTTACTGCGCTACCAGGCCTGCGCCGATTTCTGGCGTCGCCATTGCTACCCGTTACCGCGTGAAATTGCTCAGGTAGTGTTTGAAACCTGGAAAGGGCCGCAGGCGTTACTGCGCGATATTAATCGTTATTTGCAAGGCGAAGCGCCGGTTATCAAAGCACCGCCGCCCGATGATGAAACGCTGGCTTCCCGCCACGCGCAAATTGTGGCGCGTATTGATACGGTAAAACAGCAGTGGCGCGACGCAGTGGGTGAACTGGATGCGCTGATCGAATCTTCTGGCATTGATCGACGCAAGTTTAACCGTAGCAATCAGGCTAAATGGATAGACAAGATTAGTGCCTGGGCAGAAGAAGAGACAAACAGTTATCAGTTGCCAGAGTCGCTGGAAAAATTCTCTCAGCGTTTCTTAGAAGATCGCACGAAAGCCGGGGGAGAAACCCCGCGACATCCGCTGTTTGAGGCGATCGATCAACTGCTTGCAGAACCATTGTCGATCCGCGACCTGGTGATCACCCGCGCATTGGCTGAGATCCGCGAAACGGTAGCGCGTGAAAAACGTCGCCGTGGCGAACTGGGTTTTGACGATATGTTAAGTCGGCTCGATTCCGCGCTGCGTAGCGAAAGCGGTGAGGCTCTGGCGACAGCGATCCGTACGCGATTTCCGGTGGCAATGATCGACGAATTTCAGGACACGGACCCGCAGCAGTACCGGATTTTTCGCCGTATCTGGCACCATCAGCCGGAAACCGCATTGCTGCTAATTGGCGACCCGAAACAGGCCATTTATGCGTTCCGTGGTGCGGATATCTTCACTTATATGAAGGCGCGTAGCGAAGTTCACGCGCACTACACCTTAGATACCAACTGGCGTTCCGCACCAGGAATGGTGAACAGCGTAAACAAGCTTTTCAGCCAGACTGATGACGCATTCATGTTTCGCGAAATACCGTTTATTCCAGTGAAATCAGCCGGGAAAAATCAGGCACTGCGTTTTGTATTTAAAGGTGAAACGCAGCCAGCGATGAAAATGTGGTTGATGGAAGGCGAAAGCTGCGGCGTTGGCGATTATCAAAGTACGATGGCGCAGGTATGTGCCGCGCAAATCCGCGACTGGTTACAAGCCGGGCAGCGCGGGGAAGCATTGCTGATGAACGGCGATGATGCGCGTTCGGTACGTGCCTCGGACATCAGTGTGCTGGTGCGCAGCCGCCAGGAGGCCGCTCAGGTGCGCGATGCCTTAACGTTGCTGGAAATCCCTTCCGTTTACCTTTCGAACCGCGACAGTGTTTTTGAAACTCTGGAAGCGCAGGAAATGCTTTGGTTGTTGCAGGCGGTGATGACGCCCGAACGTGAGAACACCCTGCGTAGTGCGCTGGCAACGTCAATGATGGGGCTGAACGCGCTGGATATCGAAACGCTGAACAATAACGAAAATGCGTGGGATGCGGTAGTCGAAGAGTTCGATGGTTATCGGCAAATCTGGCGCAAACGCGGCGTCATGCCAATGCTGCGGGCGCTGATGTCGGCGCGTAACATTGCAGAAAACTTGCTGGCAACGGCAGGTGGCGAGCGGCGTCTTACTGACATCTTGCATATCAGCGAACTGCTACAAGAAGCGGGAACGCAGCTGGAAAGTGAACATGCTTTGGTGCGTTGGTTATCGCAACATATCCTTGAGCCAGACAGTAATGCCTCCAGCCAACAAATGCGCCTCGAAAGCGACAAACATTTGGTGCAGATCGTCACGATCCACAAATCGAAAGGGCTGGAATATCCGCTGGTCTGGCTGCCGTTTATCACCAATTTCCGTGTACAGGATCAGGCGTTCTATCACGATCGAGGCTCGTTTGAAGCAGTTCTGGATCTTAACGCTGCGCCAGAAAGCGTAGATCTCGCTGAAGCCGAACGTCTGGCTGAAGATCTGCGTTTGCTTTACGTGGCGCTCACGCGTTCGGTCTGGCATTGCAGTCTCGGTGTTGCGCCGCTGGTGCGCCGTCGTGGCGATAAAAAAGGTGACACCGACGTTCATCAAAGTGCGCTCGGGCGCTTGCTGCAAAAAGGTGAACCGCAAGATGCGGCAGGGCTTCGCGCCTGTATTGAAGCATTGTGCGATGATGATATAGCCTGGCAAACGGCACAAACTGGTGATAACCAACCCTGGCAGGTTAATGATGCTTTAACTGCAGAACTGAATGCCAGGACGTTACAACGATTGCCCGGCGATAACTGGCGCGTCACCAGTTACTCTGGTTTGCAACAGCGTGGTCACGGTATAGCCCAGGATTTGATGCCTCGGCTGGATGTCGATGCTGCAGGCGTTGCCAGCGTCGTTGAAGAACCGACGTTAACACCACATCAGTTTCCGCGCGGTGCGTCACCGGGGACGTTCTTGCACAGTTTGTTTGAAGACCTGGATTTTACCCAGCCGGTTGACCCGAACTGGGTGCGAGAAAAACTGGAGCTTGGCGGTTTTGAAGCGCACTGGGAACCAGTGTTAACTGAGTGGATCACCGCTATTCTTCAGGCGCCGCTCAATGAAACGGGTGTTAGCCTGAGTCAGCTTTCCGACCGCGATAAACAGTTGGAGATGGAGTTTTACCTGCCGATTAGCGAACCGCTCATCGCCAGCCAGCTTGATGCACTAATTCGCCAGTTTGACCCGCTATCCGCTGGCTGCCCGCCGCTGGAGTTCATGCAGGTACGTGGCAT
Organism: Escherichia sp. E10V5; assembly: GCF_004212315.1. Taxonomy (NCBI): domain Bacteria; kingdom Pseudomonadati; phylum Pseudomonadota; class Gammaproteobacteria; order Enterobacterales; family Enterobacteriaceae; genus Escherichia; species Escherichia sp. E10V5. The sequence continues at coordinate 121,340 of NZ_RHJM01000002.1, read as the reverse complement.
GTTAAAAGGCTTTATCGACCTGGTGTTCCGCCACGAAGGGCGTTATTACCTGCTCGACTATAAATCCAACTGGTTGGGTGAAGACAGTTCGGCTTACACCCAACAGGCTATGGCAGCGGCGATGCAGGCACACCGCTATGATCTGCAATATCAGCTTTATACCCTGGCGCTGCATCGTTATCTGCGCCATCGCATTGCTGATTACGACTATGATCGTCACTTTGGCGGCGTTATCTATCTGTTCCTGCGTGGCGTTGATAAAGAACATCCGCAACAAGGGATCTACGCGACCCGACCCAACGCCGAGTTGATTGACCTGATGGATGAGATGTTTGCCGGTATGACCCTGGAGGAGGCGTAATGAAATTGCAAAAGCAATTACTGGAAGCTGTGGAGCACAAACAGCTACGCCCGCTGGATGTGCAATTTGCTCTGACCGTGGCGGGAGATGAACATCCTGCCGTCACCCTCGCGGCGGCGCTGTTAAGTCATGATGCCGGAGAGGGACACGTCTGTTTGCCGCTTTCACGACTGGAAAATAACGAGGCGTCGCATCCGCTGTTGGCGACCTGTGTCAGTGAAATCGGTGAGCTACAAAATTGGGAAGAATGCTTGCTGGCTTCACAAGCGGTCAGCCGGGGAGATGAACCAACACCGATGATCCTCTGTGGCGATCGCCTTTATCTGAATCGCATGTGGTGTAACGAGCGTACGGTGGCGCGCTTCTTCAATGAGGTGAATCATGCGATCGAGGTGGATGAAGCGTTGCTGGCGCAAACGCTGGATAAACTCTTTCCGCTTGGTGATGAAGTTAACTGGCAAAAAGTGGCGGCAGCAGTGGCACTGACGCGGCGCATTTCGGTAATTTCCGGCGGCCCCGGCACAGGTAAAACGACGACCGTGGCGAAGTTGTTGGCTGCGTTAATTCAGATGGCCGACGGTGAACGCTGTCGTATCCGCCTGGCTGCGCCAACGGGGAAAGCTGCCGCACGCTTAACAGAATCTCTCGGCAAGGCTCTGCGCCAGTTACCGCTGACCGATGAACAAAAGAAACGCATACCAGAAGACGCCAGCACCTTGCACCGCCTCCTGGGCGCGCAGCCAGGTAGCCAGCGTTTACGCCATCATGCGGGTAACCCGCTGCATCTTGATGTGCTGGTGGTGGATGAAGCGTCAATGATTGATCTGCCTATGATGTCTCGGCTGATCGATGCCTTGCCCGATCATGCGCGAGTGATCTTCCTTGGCGATCGCGATCAACTGGCCTCGGTTGAGGCTGGAGCTGTGCTGGGCGATATCTGTGCTTATGCCAATGCGGGCTTTACCGCAGAGCGTGCCGGGCAGTTGAGCCGCCTGACGGGAAGCCACGTTCCGGCGGGAAGCGGCACAGAAGCGGCATCATTGCGCGATAGTCTCTGCCTGCTGCAAAAGAGTTACCGTTTCGGCAGCAACTCTGGCATTGGTCAGCTTGCGGCGGCTATTAATCGTGGCGATAAGACGGCAGTGAAAACAGTTTTTCAGCAGGATTTTACTGATATCGAAAAACGGCTTTTACAGAGCGGCGAAGATTATATTGCGATGCTTGAGGAAGCTCTTGCGGGTTACGGACGCTACCTGGATCTGCTGCAGGCACGTGCCGAGCCGGATTTAATCATTCAGGCGTTCAATGAGTATCAGCTTTTGTGCGCCCTGCGGGAAGGGCCGTTTGGCGTGGCAGGACTGAATGAGCGAATTGAACAGTTTATGCAACAGAAGCGCAAAATTCATCGTCATCCGCACTCGCGCTGGTACGAAGGCCGGCCGGTGATGATTGCCCGTAATGACAGTGCGCTTGGGTTGTTTAATGGTGATATCGGTGTCGCTCTGGATCGCGGGCAGGGGACGCGCGTCTGGTTTGCAATGCCGGATGGCAATATCAAGTCGGTGCAACCGAGTCGCCTGCCGGAGCACGAAACCACGTGGGCGATGACAGTACATAAATCGCAGGGATCGGAGTTCGACCATGCGGCGTTGATTTTACCGAGCCAACGCACGCCGGTAGTAACGCGAGAGCTGGTTTACACCGCGGTGACCCGCGCGCGTCGGCGTTTGTCATTGTATGCCGATGAACGCATTTTAAGTGCGGCAATCGCTACGCGCACCGAGCGGCGTAGCGGGCTGGCAGCGTTGTTTGGTTCGCGGGGATAAATGTGATTGCCTGATGCGACGCATGTGCGTCTTATCATGCCTACGAGTGTTACGCATGTCGCATCTGGCGATTTCCATCGCTTACCCTAAATCCGCCATCAACACTTTGATTTTCCGTCGGTCGGATAAGGCGTTCACGCCGCATCCGACGATGAGTGCCGATGCCTGATGCGACGCATGTGCGTCTTATCATGCCTACGAGTGTTACGCATATCGCATCCGGCGATTTCCATCGCTTACCCTAAATCCGCCATCAACACCTTTGATTTACGCTGGTAGTTGTACAACTGCTTTTTGCTCTCCGGCAGCAAATCAATATCCACCGGGGTAAATCCGCGTTCCTGGAACCAGTGAATACTGCGCGTAGTCAGTACAAACAATTTGCTTAAGCCGCTCTGCTTCGCCTGGGCTGCAATGCGTTCCAGCAAAACCTCGCCCCTTGATGAACTGCGGTAATCCGGGTGAACTGCCACACAGGCCATTTCACCTATCTTCTCTTCCGGGAATGGATAGAGCGCGGCGCAGGCAATAGTCGTGTTATCGCGCTGAATAATAGTGAATTTGTCGATTTCCATCTCCAGTTGCTCGCGAGAACGACGCACCAGAATACCTTGCTGCTCCAGTGGGCGAATCAACTCCAGAATACCGCCAATATCGTTGATTGTTGCGCGACGAATCTGCTCGGCGCTTTCCATCACAATCTGCGTACCGATACCGTCGCGTGAGAACAACTCTTGCAACAGCGCGCCATCTTCCTGATAACTGATTAAATGACAGCGACGCACGCCGCTGCGGCAGGCTTTCACTGCGCCACGCAAAAAGCGCACCGTACCGGAGTTGTAATCGCCTTTCTCTTCCTGGACTTCTACCCGCGCTTGCGCTTCGTTAGGGAAAAGTTCGGAGACAATATCACCGTCGTCATTAGTGACACCCTGTGAAGAGCAAAAACCAATCATCTTCTCAGCTTTCAGTTTGATGGCCAGTTGAGTGGCAATCTCTTCCGAGGTCAGGTTAAAGCTCTCGCCAGTGACCGAAACCGCCACCGGCCCCATCAGCACAATCGCACCGCTGTCCAGTTGGCGATGAATCGCTTCTTCATCAATCCGCCGGATGCGCCCGCTATGGCAGTAATCCACACCATCATCCACGCCCAGCGGCTGGGCAATAATAAAATTGCCGCTGACGACGTTGATATGCGCGCCTTGCAACGGCGTGTTGTTGAGGCTCATTGACAGGCGAGCGGTAATATCCAGTTGTAACGTACCCGCAGCCTGCTTCACCAGCTCCAGCGTTTTGGCGTCGGTCACGCGCGTATTCTTGTGATATAGCGGCTCGTGGTGATGCGCTGCAAGATTTGCGTCGATCTGGGGACGTGCGCCATAAACCACCACCAGACGGATGCCGAGGCTGTGCAACAACCCAATATCATTGACAATACTGGAGAAATTTTCATGCTCAATGGCTTCTCCGCCGAGCATGATGACAAACGTTTTTCCCCGGTGGGTATTGATATAGGGAACCGAATGGCGGAATCCCTCGACCAGCTCGGTTTTACGTTCCTTTACCACGGCACACCTCTTTGCATGATTATTCGAAATTATTGTATTTTTATTCTGTTTTTTCGCCGTGCGCAAGTGCAAATTTTATGCGAGTGCGACTTTTTTATCAGTAATACCGTGAATATAAATAGAATGTTTACCGTTTTATAGATGACAGATTATGCGTCTTTCGCTAAAGTTTCCGGTCAAATTGGTCGTTTACTTGTTACACAGCTTAGATTTCTTTTGCTCGGGAGAGGCATGTCAGGATCCAACACTGCAATCAGCCGTCGTCGTTTACTGCAAGGCGCGGGCGCCATGTGGCTATTGAGCGTAAGCCAGGTGAGTCTGGCTGCGGTCAGCCAGGTCGTGGCGGTGCGCGTCTGGCCTGCGTCCAGCTACACCCGCGTGACGGTAGAATCAAATCGTCAGCTGAAATATAAGCAGTTCGCGTTGAGTAACCCTGAACGCGTGGTGGTGGATATCGAAGATGTAAACCTGAACTCGGTGCTCAAAGGGATGGCTGCGCAAATCCGCGCTGACGACCCGTTCATCAAGTCGGCACGCGTCGGCCAATTTGATCCGCAAACCGTGCGGATGGTTTTTGAGTTAAAGCAAAATGTAAAACCGCAGATGTTTGCCCTCGCGCCGGTCGCCGGGTTTAAAGAACGTCTGGTGATGGACCTTTATCCGGCCAATGCTCAGGACATGCAAGACCCATTGCTGGCATTGCTGGAAGATTACAACAAAGGCGACCTCGAAAAGCAGGTGCCGCCTGCGCAGAGTGGCCCACAGCCAGGCAAGGCCGGGCGCGATCGTCCGATTGTCATTATGCTCGACCCTGGCCACGGCGGCGAAGACTCCGGCGCGGTGGGGAAATACAAAACGCGCGAAAAAGACGTGGTATTGCAAATAGCTCGCCGTCTGCGCTCTCTGATCGAGAAAGAGGGCAATATGAAGGTTTACATGACGCGTAATGAAGACATCTTCATTCCGTTGCAAGTGCGCGTAGCAAAAGCACAGAAACAGCGTGCTGATTTGTTTGTCTCTATTCATGCCGACGCCTTTACCAGTCGCCAGCCGAGCGGTTCCTCGGTGTTTGCGCTCTCTACCAAAGGCGCAACCAGTACTGCGGCAAAATATCTGGCACAAACCCAGAACGCCTCGGACTTGATTGGTGGTGTGAGCAAAAGCGGCGACCGCTATGTCGACCACACCATGTTCGATATGGTGCAGTCGTTGACCATTGCCGACAGCCTGAAGTTTGGTAAGGCCGTGCTAAATAAGCTGGGGAAAATCAACAAACTGCATAAGAATCAGGTTGAGCAGGCCGGGTTTGCTGTGCTGAAAGCGCCAGATATTCCTTCCATTCTGGTCGAAACGGCGTTTATCAGTAACGTTGAGGAAGAACGCAAATTGAAAACGGCGACTTTCCAGCAGGAAGTTGCGGAGTCTATTCTTGCGGGAATTAAAGCGTATTTTGCCGATGGGGCGACGCTGGCGAGAAGAGGATGATAAAAAGGCGCTGAATGGCGCTTTTTTTATGGGAGAATAGAAACAAAAAAACACCCGTTAGGGTGTTCAATAATTGGTTGCGGGGGCCGGATTTGAACCGACGACCTTCGGGTTATGAGCCCGACGAGCTACCAGGCTGCTCCACCCCGCGTCACCGTACTGCTATTACTTCATCAAATTTTGATTGGTTGCGGGGGCCGGATTTGAACCGACGACCTTCGGGTTATGAGCCCGACGAGCTACCAGGCTGCTCCACCCCGCGTCACCGTACTGCTTTACTTCATCAAATTTTAATTGGTTGCGGGGGCCGGATTTGAACCGACGACCTTCGGGTTATGAGCCCGACGAGCTACCAGGCTGCTCCACCCCGCGTCCGTGGATGCGCACTATACTCCGCTCGCGTTTTCATGCAACCTTTTTTTTACTCTGATCACGGATTTGGCATGATATTGAACAAAAACAAAGCATTGAAGTCTATTTTTTGTACAAAATTTGCATCAGGGAATACTACGGATTTCATTAAAGGCGACGGTTTGTTATCTTCATTAACGCCTTATTTTTTAACCTGAAGAAGAGAACAATGAAAGGACGTTGGGTAAAGTACCTTCTTATGGGCGCGGTTGTGACGATACTGGCCGCCTGCTCCTCCAAACCAACCGATCGCGGACAGCAATATAAAGACGGGAAATTTACCCAGCCTTTCTCTCTGGTGAACCAACCAGATGCTGTTGGCGCGCCGATTAACGCCGGTGATTTTGCCGAACAAATTAACCATATCCGCAACGCGTCGCCGCGTCTGTATGGCAACCAGAGTAGCGTTTATAACGCCGTGCAGGAGTGGCTGCGTGCAGGCGGTGATACCCGCAATATGCGCCAGTTCGGCATTGACGCCTGGCAGATGGAAGGTACGGATAATTACGGTAACGTACAGTTTACGGGCTATTACACGCCGGTGATTCAGGCGCGCCATACTCGTCAGGGCGAGTTCCAGTATCCTATTTATCGAATGCCGCCAAAACGTGGGCGTTTGCCGTCTCGCGCGGAGATCTACGCGGGAGCATTGAGCGATAAATACATCCTCGCTTACAGCAACTCTCTGATGGATAACTTCATTATGGATGTGCAGGGTAGTGGGTATATCGACTTTGGTGATGGCAGTCCGCTTAACTTCTTCAGCTATGCCGGAAAGAATGGTCATGCCTATCGCAGTATTGGCAAGGTGTTGATCGATCGTGGCGAAGTGAAAAAAGAAGATATGTCGATGCAGGCGATTCGTCACTGGGGTGAAACACACAGTGAAGCCGAAGTTCGCGAGCTGCTGGAACAGAACCCGTCTTTCGTCTTCTTTAAACCGCAGTCTTTTGCACCGGTGAAAGGGGCAAGTGCGGTGCCGCTGGTTGGTCGCGCTTCAGTTGCCTCCGATCGTTCCATTATCCCGCCAGGTACAACCTTGCTGGCAGAAGTGCCGCTGCTGGATAATAACGGCAAATTTAACGGTCAGTACGAACTGCGTTTGATGGTGGCGTTGGATGTCGGTGGCGCAATCAAAGGCCAACACTTCGATATCTACCAGGGGATTGGACCGGAAGCCGGACATCGCGCAGGTTGGTACAACCACTATGGACGTGTCTGGGTGCTGAAAACCGCCCCGGGCGCAGGTAACGTCTTTAGTGGCTGATGTGATATTCTGTATGCCGTTTTTACGGATAAGGCAGGGTGAGGAATAACCTCACATCCTGATTGTTGACTAAGTGCGCGTTGTTCATGCCGGATGCGGCGTGAACGCCTTATCCGGCCTACAAATCATGCAAATTCAATATATTGCAGGAGTTATGTAGGCCTGATAAGCGTAGCGCATCAGGCATTTATGCGTTTAGGGTGAGGGATAACCTCGCCCTTTTTAATTCTGAGGTGCTATGTCTGTTGTAATTAGTGATGCATGGCGTCAGCGTTTTGGTGGCACAGCGCGTCTGTATGGTGAAAAAGCGTTGCAACTGTTCGCTGATGCGCATATTTGTGTGGTGGGTATCGGTGGTGTCGGTTCCTGGGCTGCGGAAGCGCTGGCGCGCACGGGGATTGGCGCAATCACGCTTATTGATATGGATGATGTGTGCGTCACCAATACCAATCGGCAAATTCATGCGCTGCGCGATAACGTCGGGCTGGCAAAAGCGGAAGTGATGGCGGAGCGCATTCGCCAGATTAACCCTGAGTGCCGTGTAACAGTAGTAGATGACTTCGTGACGCCGGATAACGTAGCGCAATACATGAGTGCAGGTTATTCGTATGTAATTGATGCCATTGATAGCGTGCGACCCAAAGCGGCGCTGATTGCTTATTGTCGGCGCAATAAAATTCCGCTAGTCACGACCGGTGGCGCTGGTGGGCAGATTGATCCGACGCAGATTCAGGTTACCGATCTGGCGAAGACGATTCAGGATCCGCTGGCGGCGAAGCTGCGCGAGCGCCTGAAAAGCGATTTCGGCGTGGTGAAAAACAGTAAAGGTAAGCTCGGCGTGGATTGCGTGTTCTCTACCGAAGCACTGGTGTATCCGCAGTCAGACGGCACGGTCTGTGCAATGAAAGCCACGGCGGAAGGGCCAAAGCGGATGGATTGCGCATCTGGATTTGGCGCCGCGACGATGGTAACCGCCACCTTTGGGTTTGTTGCGGTTTCTCATGCGCTGAAGAAGATGATGGCGAAAGCGGCGCGCCAGGGGTAAACATTAGGTCGGATGCGACGTCTGGTGTGTCTTATCCGACCAGGATCTGTGTAACATCAAGCTTGCTTTGCCGCAGCGAGAATTGCCTCGCTTAACGCATTCAATCCCTGACTGCGAGAGGCGCTAAGTTGCGCACGCAATCCCAGCTCATCAAACAATGCCAGCGGCGACAGTGCTTGTAACTCGGCGGCGGTTTTGCCCTCAACGGCAGTCAGCAATACGGCCAGCAGACCGCGCACAATGCGCCCTTCGCTATCACCAAAGAAATGCATCCTGCCGTTTTCTGCGACGTTATATCCAAGCCAGACGCGGTTTTCACATCCGGCAATTTCTTTGGCCTGTGCTTTTAATTCGTCTGGCAACGCAGGCAGCTGTTTCCCCAACATAATCAGCTGGCGATATTTGTCTTCCCATTGCGTCAATGGCGCGAAAGTATCGCGTAACGTCTCTACGGTAACGGTTGTGCCGAACGGATGTCCGGCGAGTTGCGGGTTCGTCATTAATCCACCAATAATTCCAGCGCGCGGTCAACGGCATTCACCAGCGCATCCACATCACTCTTTGTATTATATGGCGCAAAAGAGGCGCGCAGGGTGCCGGTTACGCCTAATTCTGCCAACAGCGGTTGAGCACAGTGCTGCCCGGCGCGCAGGGCAATACCATATTCCGCCAGTAGCGTCACCATATCGCTGTGATGAACACCCGCGAAATCAAAGGCCAGCAGGCTGGAGTCCTGACAGCGGAATGAACGAAAGCCTGGACGTTTTGCCAGAGCGTCTTCTGCAAGCGTCGCCAGGCTACGGCTCCAGCTTTCTGCCTGGTAGATATCGTAATCGGCCAGCCATTCCAGCGCCGCGCTTAATCCTATGACACCAGCGACATTTGGCGTTCCGGCTTCCAGTTTCCACGGCGCGGATTGAGTAGTGAAGCCGTCAAAACTCACTTCGTGAATCATTTTGCCGCCGCCCAGCCAGGGCGACATCGCTTCCAGCAGTTCTGGTTTGCCGTAAAGCACGCCGATACCCGTCGGGCCATACAGTTTGTGACCAGAGAAAGCATAGAAATCGATATCCAGTTGCTGAACATCGGCAGGGAAATGCACTGCGCCCTGTGCACCATCAACCATCACCACCATCCCGGCTGAATGAGCAAAGGTAATCGCTCGCGCCAGATCCGGGCAACCGCCAGTGACGTTCGACATCTGGCCCAACGCCAGAATTCGACTACGGGGAGTAATTAACTCCGGCAATAAATCGACATCCGGCAACCGCTGCGCATTAAGCGGCAGTTTCACTATTTTGGCTCCGGTTTGTTGGGCAACCATTAGCCAGGGAACGAGGTTAGCGTGATGCTCTGCCACGCTGACAATAATCTCATCGCCCGGTTGCAGACGCGGACGGGCATAGCATTGTGCCACCATGTTGATGGATTCGGTGGTGCCGCGCGTCCAGACGATAGTTTTATCATCCGGTGCATTTAGCAATTGCGCTACTTTTTCCCGTGCAGCTTCATAACGTGCGGTCAGGCGTTGGGCTTCGGCAAACTGGCTGCGATGGACGTTTCCGGCGCTCAGGCTATAGAACTGCCGGGTTGCTTCAACCACAGCTTCGGGTTTGAGTGCGGTCGCTGCACTATCGAGATAAACGCCCGCATCCTGTAGCGCGGGAAACTGGGCGCGAAATTGCGCGGGATTAAAAACGTTCATGAGACTCCTCGGCTTGATTCGCCGATCGTGACGCAAAATTCACTTTGAAACAAGGTGAGTGCTAACCATCGGAATCGTCTTGATATCCTGTCGAAGCCGCGTCAGTAACATATGCTGAATAGTGTTAGGCGTTAATTTTAGCCTGTTAATCAATATTATTAAGATTTAGTAATCGCTTTAAGGAGAAGAAGATGAAAAAGACTGCCGCCATTATCTCTGCCTGTATGCTGACTTTTGCCCTTAGCGCCTGCTCCGGTTCGAACTATGTGATGCACACCAACGACGGACGTACCATTGTATCTGATGGTAAACCGATGACGGATGATGAAACCGGTATGATTTCTTATAAAGACGCTAATGGCAACAAACAGCAGATCAACCGTACCGACGTGAAAGAGATGGTCGAACTGGATCAGTAATTCGCGATCGCAAGGTAAAAAAAAGCACCGCAATTAGGCGGTGCTACATTAATCACTATGGACAGACAGGGTAAATGTACAGGAAGTGAAAAAAGGTAGCTTTGCTACCATGGTCTGAATCGCAGACCAATTGCAAACACAACAACACAACATCACAACCGTAAGCCAAAAGTTCACCAGAACACGCATTCCGATAAAACTTTTCGTTCCGGCTCAGGAAGTGCCGCCACTATAGGTATTTGCTGGTAGAAGCTCAACGGACAATTTATAATGGCTCAGATTAAAAAAACTAATAGGTTACACAGTGTAATCTAATTGTTAAATTCATTTAACATCAAAGTTTAAAAGCCATGTCTAAACGATTACCACCGCTAAATGCCTTACGAGTTTTTGATGCCGCAGCCCGCCATTTAAGCTTCACGCGTGCAGCAGAAGAGCTTTTTGTGACCCAGGCCGCAGTAAGTCATCAAATCAAGTCCCTTGAGGATTTTTTGGGGCTAAAACTGTTCCGCCGCCGTAATCGTTCACTTCTATTGACCGAGGAAGGGCAAAGCTATTTTCTCGATATCAAAGAGATATTTTCGCAATTAACCGAAGCGACGCGTAAACTCCAGGCCCGTAGCGCCAAAGGGGCATTGACGGTTAGCTTACTCCCCAGTTTTGCCATCCACTGGCTGGTACCGCGACTTTCCAGCTTTAATTCAGCTTATCCGGGAATCGACGTTCGAATCCAGGCGGTCGACCGACAGGAAGATAAACTGGCGGATGATGTCGATGTGGCGATATTTTATGGCCGAGGCAACTGGCCGGGGCTGCGGGTGGAAAAGCTTTACGCCGAATACCTGTTGCCAGTGTGTTCGCCTTTACTATTAACCGGTGAGAAATCCTTGAAGACGCCGGAAGATCTGGCTAAACATACGTTATTACACGATGCATCCCGGCGAGACTGGCAGACATATACCCGCCAGTTGGGGCTGACTCATATTAACGTTCAGCAAGGGCCTATCTTCAGCCATAGCGCCATGGTGCTACAAGCCGCCATTCACGGGCAGGGGGTGGCGCTGGCAAATAACGTGATGGCGCAATCTGAAATCGAGGCCGGACGCCTTGTTTGCCCGTTTAATGACGTATTGGTCAGTAAAAATGCTTTTTATCTGGTATGTCATGACAGCCAGGCAGAACTGGGTAAAATAGCCGCCTTTCGCCAATGGATCCTGGCGAAAGCCGCTGCTGAACAAGAAAAATTCCGCTTTCGTTATGAACAATAATTTATGTAGGGTACGACCATGACCAGCCGTTTTATGCTGATTTTCGCCGCCATTAGCGGCTTCATTTTTGTCGCTCTGGGTGCTTTTGGTGCGCATGTTTTAAGTAAAACCATGGGCGCCGTTGAAATGGGCTGGATCCAGACCGGCCTCGAATACCAGGCATTTCATACGCTGGCAATTTTAGGTCTGGCGGTGGCAATGCAACGTCGCATCAGTATCTGGTTTTACTGGAGTAGCGTCTTTCTGGCGCTAGGTACGGTGCTGTTCAGCGGCAGCCTTTATTGCCTGGCGCTGTCTCATCTGCGTTTGTGGGCGTTTGTCACTCCGGTCGGCGGTGTGAGTTTTCTCGCGGGCTGGGCGTTAATGTTAGTTGGTGCTATCCGTTTAAAGCGCAAGGGCGTAAGTCATGAATAAAGTTGTATTGTTGTGCCGTCCGGGCTTTGAAAAAGAGTGCGCCGCAGAAATTACCGATAAAGCCGGGCAGCGGGAAATATTCGGTTTTGCCCGTGTAAAAGAGAATGCGGGTTATGTGATTTATGAATGTTATCAAGCGGAAGATGGCGATAAGTTAATCCGTGAACTGCCATTTAGTTCATTAATTTTTGCCCGCCAGTGGTTTGTGGTGGGGGAACTGCTCCAGCATTTGCCGCAGGAAGACCGCATTACGCCAATAGTTGGCATGTTGCAGGGTGTGGTAGAGAAGGGCAGCGAACTGCGTGTTGAAGTCGCGGACACCAACGAAAGTAAAGAGTTACTGAAATTCTGCCGCAAATTTACTGTACCGTTACGGGCTGCTTTGCGTGATGCGGGCGTCCTGGCGAGCTATGAAACGCCGAAGCGTCCAGTGGTGCATGTGTTCTTTATCGCGCCAGGCTGCTGTTATACCGGCTACTCCTACAGCAATAATAACTCGCCGTTCTATATGGGCATTCCGCGCCTGAAGTTTCCGGCAGATGCGCCAAGTCGTTCCACGCTCAAGCTGGAAGAGGCATTTCATGTGTTTATTCCTGCGGATGAATGGGATGAACGCCTGGCGAACGGGATGTGGGCGGTGGATTTGGGCGCTTGCCCGGGCGGCTGGACCTACCAACTGGTGAAGCGCAACATGTGGGTTTACTCCGTTGATAACGGCCCGATGGCGCAAAGTCTGATGGATACCGGACAGGTGACGTGGCTGCGGGAAGATGGTTTTAAATTCCGCCCGACACGTAGCAATATCTCGTGGATGGTGTGTGACATGGTGGAAAAACCGGCGAAGGTCGCGGCTTTGATGGCGCAGTGGCTGGTTAATGGCTGGTGTCGTGAAACTATCTTCAACCTTAAATTGCCGATGAAAAAACGCTACGAAGAAGTGTCACACAATCTGGCGTACATTCAGGCACAGCTTGATGAACATGGCATTAACGCCCAGATTCAGGCGCGTCAGTTGTATCACGATCGCGAAGAAGTGACGGTGCATGTCCGTCGCATCTGGGCTGCGGTAGGTGGTCGTCGCGACGAGCGCTAACAGGCAAGGCCGGGGCGTCGTCTCCGGCCTGCTACCCTTTCCGTCAGGCTGTTACCAAAGAAGTTGCAACCTGGCGCTCATCAGAAATAATGTGCGTTACCTCATCCAGATGCCCGATGCGGGCTTCCCCTGAACGATTAAATTTACTTTTATCAATCAATAACAACGATTGCGCGGCACGTTTTAATAGCATCGATTTGTAATCAGCGTTGATGGCATTGGAGTCCCACAGTGCGCCGCTGCTATCGATCCCTTCACAAGAAAAAATAAACAGATCGATTTCCAGCGATTTAAGTTGGGAAATCAGCGAGGGATTGACGTAACAGCCATATTTGCGCTCAAGTGTGCCGCCGGAACTGATCAGTTGAATGCGTTCGCGTTTACCGAGTTCATGGCAAATCGGATGGCTATTGGTGAAGACCTGGATGTTGATGTCAGGCAACTGGCGTGCCAGATACCAGCAAGTTGAACTGGCGTCTAAGGCTATCACCATCCCTTCTTCAATCCACGTGAGCGCCTCGCGCGCGATATCTGCTTTATGCGCATAATGGCTTTTCAGCCGGATGTGAAAGGGATCGCCACTGTCTTGATTTTGACGGTGGATATATTTAGCGCGTCCATGATTGCGCAGAATTTTACCCTGCGTCTGTAATTCATTGAGATCGCGACGAATGGTTTCTTTACTGACCTTTAGCTGTTCAGAGAGAGCTTCCGTGGTCAGGCTGGTATGGTTCAGCAGCAGGTTGACTATCGCTTGCTGGCGTGCCGCTTTCATATTTTTCACCCCATCATTCGATAACCGCCCGCGTCATGCGGGCGTACCGGTATGAGATTACGGTGTTACCCCTTTTTTTAAAAGAATATTCCCGTACTTCGCTCGTTCGCCTGTGATAACGATCGCAAAGGCTTTTTGCGCCCGTTCATAAAACGCAAAACGATTGATGCGGATGATGTCAGGACACGGGGCTTGTAGTGAAAGCGCATTACGGTAACGTCGTTCTACTTCAGGATCGAGAGTGTCACCTTCTACCGCCGCCATCATCACCAGCGGCGGTGCATAACTGTCCAGTTCAAATAACGGGATAATCGCCTGGAGCAAGTCGCTCACCAACAGGCCATCAGCGCGGATCACCTGCGGTCCCATCGAATGGGCGGGAAAGTGAGCATCGGAAAAAATAATTTCATCTCCATGTCCCATCTCTGCCAGCACTTTCAATAGTTCGGGAGAAATTAACGGCGAAATTGTTTTCAGCATTTCACACTTCCTCTATAAATTCAGGTTCAGTTTGCGGGTAGAAATAACGGTACTGATAATGAATCTGCGCGCGGGCTTCTTCCGGGCTGTTAAATTCCTCTACGCCATACCAACCGAACAGCGCAGCTCCTGCGACGGTCGTTTCGGCGTCGTCGAGAACTTTTACCGGAATATCAAGCATATTGGCTTTAATCTGATTCCACAATGTGTTGCGACTTCCTCCGCCGACTAACAATAATTCAGAGGCTTTAAAGTGCCCGATTTTTTCCAGCATCTGTAGATTGCGCTGTAATTGCGCGGTTAACCCTTCCAGCGCCGCGCGATAGAAATGCCCCCGCGTGGTATTAAGCGTCACTCCTTGCCAGCCAGCGTTCTGACACGACAATAAATCACACTGCATTTTCACACCATCCGCGCCAGGCGCGATCAGACGAGCCTCTTCAATCAACATTTGCCAGGGAGTTTCAGCCGTCCAGAACAGTTCTCTCACCCATTCCAGCACGCCGGATGCCAGCCATTGCATACCTGGGTTATACAACCCTACCTGGCTATCCAGTTCGCAGGTGGAACCGGCGTACTGACTTAACAGCGAAGTATCAACCTGGGCGCTGCGGACCATCAAAATTTCCCATGTACCGGAAGAGAGCACGGGTTCATTTTGTTCGGCACCAGCGCCAAAAAGGGCGAACTGGGTATCGTGACCTGCGGAAATCACCGGTATGCCAACGGGTAAGCCGAGCATTGCTGCTACGCCGTTCTGTAGCGTACCAATCTGTTCACCCGCTTCCACCAGACGAGGGAAGAGTCGGCGTGGAATACCGGTGGCTTGTAAAATTTGCGGACTGAAACCGCGTTGCTGGATATCCAGCATCTGGCTGGTTCCGGCCATCGTGATATCAGTAGTGAATTCGCCGGTTAAACGGTGGTTAATCAGCGACGAAATAAAGAGCCAGGCGTGCGCGCGTTCCAGCAGTTGTGGATGATTTTCTTTCAACCACACCAACTTATATAACGTATTGAAACTAAAGGCTCCGACGCCAGAAATAGCCTGCAACCGCTGTGCGGAGATCAACCGTTCAATATTGTCCATTACCGCTGCTGTTCGCGGACATTTCCAGCTAATGATCGGATAGAGCAGATTGCCTTGTTTATCTACCAGAGCGCCATCCACACCAAAGGTGGTGACGGCGATACCGCGGATGTGGCATTCAGTTAGTTCACTATTGATTTGCCGACAGCAATCAGCAAAGCGTTGCAAAATGGCGTCTAAAGACCACTGGTGCCAGGTGTTGTTTTCCATCGCGATATCGCTGGCATTAGGCGTTGAGGCGCGGGCAATAATTTTTCCCTGCCGATTAACCGCGATGGCCCTGACATTGGTCGCGCCACAGTCGAGTACCAGGATAACTTCTTGTTTCATAATCGCTCCTGCAATATAGCCGGATAACATTGCTTATCCGGCTAACCACTCTTGCTTGTTCAGGCCCGGTAGCCGGAGTGACCGGGCATCACATCAGGGAGTAATGTATTAACGCTTATACAACGGGCCGTAGTTCTGGCATGCACGGTAATCCTGGCCTTCAATATCCATACCGTGCGCGGCCCAGGTAGAAGGACGATACACTTTGCTCTCTTCAACGTTGTGCATACACACCGGGATACGCAGCATGGAGGCGAGAGTGATAAAGTCTGCGCCAACGTGGCCGATGGTCAGAACCCCGTGGTTAGCGCCCCAGTTCGCCATTACCGAATACACATCCGTAAACGGCCCTTTACCAGTGAGGCGCGGTGCAAACCAGGTGGTTGGCCAGGTTGAGTTGGTGCGTTTGTTGAGGATGTCATGCACATCCTTCGGTAATTCCACGCTCCAGCCTTCCGCGATTTGCAGTACCGGTCCCAGGCCTTTGATGATGTTGACACGAGTCATGGTGAACGGGACGCCGCCTTCGGTAAGGAAGCGGGAAGAGTAACCGCCGCCACGGAAGTATTCGTGGATCGCCGGGCACCATTCGGTAGCGGCGAGGCAAGCGTCAGCCTCTTGCTGAGAGATTTCCCAGTGTGGCTTCATCGTCGGGTTACCTTCGCTGTCGCGTTGTTTACAGGAACCGTCCAGCGCAGCAGAGCCGGAGTTGATCAAATGGATGATGCCGTGTTCTGCCAGTCCGTCCAGTTTATGCCCTGTTACACGCTCAATTGCATCTGGTGACCAGTAGGTACGCACATCGGCAAATACCTGAGCGGTGCCGGTGAGCTGGTGGCCCATTAACATTGCCACGCCGTTAAGACTGTCGTTTTCAGTCGCCACGACAAAGGGTTCGCGTACGCCATTCCAGTCAAATGAACTGTTGAGGATCGCTTCGGCGGTGTCACCATTGGGATATTGATCGGTCCAGTGGCGTTGCCCCTGGAAGCCCGCAGCGATGGCGTTGTAGCCAAGTGATTCTTCCACGCGACCGATATCGGCCAGTTTGCTATTGCCTTGCATCATGTCGCGGATACACATCGCCATCAGTAAACTTTCGCGCAGAACAACGCGGCTTTGCTCGGCATTACGTTGATACTGTTTGTTATTTTCATCTTCGCCATAGCGGAAGTTTTTATCAGCCCAGGCCAGCGCCATTTCCAGTTCGGCTTCGTCGTAAATCTTCTGATCGATACGGCGGCGCAGTTCGGTCATATCCACCGCCTGGACTTTCATTCCCAGCCAGGATTCAAAGAAGTTGTGGTCAACGATGGAACCGGCGATGCCCATCGAAACACCGCCCAGTGACAGATAGCTTTTACCTTTCATGCTGGCGACTGCCAAACCGGCGCGGGCAAAGCGCAGCAGTTTTTCTTCAACGTCGGCAGGGATCGATGTGTCATCGGCATCCTGAACGTCATGACCGTAAATGGAGAATGCCGGAATGCCTTTCTGACTGTGAGCAGCTAAAGCTGCTGCGAGGTAAACAGCTCCGGGGCGTTCAGTGCCGTTAAAGCCCCAAATGGCTTTCGGGCGGGTTGGGTCCATGTCGATGGTTTCACTGCCATAGCACCAGCAAGGCGTTACCGTAATGGTGAGGCCTACATTCTGACTGCTGAATTTTTCTTCGCAAGCAGCGGCTTCAGCCATACCCGCGATACAGGTATCGGAAATGACACACTCGACAGCAGCTCCGCAGGCATGGCGCAGTTTATCGGTCAGCAGTGCGGCCGTGGCTTTCGCCATATTCATTGTTTGTTCTTCAAGCGACTCACGAACACCCATGCGACGACCGTCGATAACCGGGCGGATGCCAACTTTCGGTAAGCTGATTTTTTTCATTACAGATTCCTCACTTTATTCGGAAAATATGTTCAGTTAGTTGCCGTTTGAGAACGGAAACGGGCAAAGATAAAGATGACCGCGAAGCAGAGTGCGGGGATCAGTTCAGCAGTGGGGATGTTGCCCGCCGCGTCACTGACAAAACCCATGACCGGAGTGACAATACCGCCGCCAATAATGGTCATAACGATGAAGGATGAACCGTATTTGGTGTCCTGGCCGAGATTCTTAATGCCCAGCGAGAAGATTGTTGGGTACTGAATCGACATAAAGGCGCTGCATAAAGTCAGGGCTATTAAGCCCACATGACCGCCAGCGAAGGCTGAGATCAGGCACAGTGCCATAGCGATTAATGCGTAGGCTGCCAGGACTTTGTGTGGTGCGAAGCGACTGATGAGCCAGGTACCGGTGAAACGACCAATAAAGAAGCACACCATGGTTCCGGTTAAATAGTTAGCGGCAAAGCCTGCAGTCATACCTGGAATTTCTTCTACAGCGTAGCGAATCAAATAGCTCCAGCAGGCCGTTTGTGCGCCGACATAGCAGAATTGCGCTAATACCGCCCAGCGCCAGTGACGAATACGCGCCAGACGAGAAAGCGATGCGGAGAACGATCCTTGTTTAGCGTCACTGTGATTATCACTCTGCAATGCCGGGAATTTCGTCAGCATGATCAGCAGGGCGACCAGTAACACGATAGCCACGATGATCATATAAGGTGTCTGTACCGATAATACCAAGCTGTGTTTATACGCACTCAATTGCTCTGGAGACATTTTATCGAGAACGTCTTGCGATTGATGTGGCACGTTAGACAAAATAAGACTTTGCCCAAAGACAACCGCGATAATTGCGCCAAATGAGTTAAATGTTTGCGCAAGATTTAAGCGGAAGTGACCACTGCTTTCCGGCCCTAATACCGTAACAAAAGGGTTTGCGGCAGTTTCCAGACAACCTAATCCGGCTGCAATAATAAATAGGCCAACTAAAAATAAGGTGTAGTTCATTATTTCTGCCGCGGGCCAGAATAATGCAGCGCCCAAGGCATATAAAAATAATCCGGTAATAATCCCTGCTTTATAACTGAGTTTTTTCATCAATATCCCAGCAGGGATTGGGATAATGAAATAACCAAAGTAAAAGGCCGATTGGATCAGGCCAGCCTGGAAATTTGTCAGCGTAAAAGCCTGCTGGAATTGAGGTAATAAAATGTCGTTAAGGTTATTGGCTACCGCCCAAAGAAAAAACAGTGAGCACAGCAGCGCGAATGGAATAATGTAACTTCTGCTTTGCCCTGCATCTTTATCTACCGCACGGTAACTCTGCGTTTGTATTGATGTGTTTCCCATAGCATCCTCTTAGGTTCAGAAGCTTAAGCACGTAATCGGTTATGTTTTCAAAAGTGCAAAACCAGCGAGTTCGGGCTTCATATCAGTGAATATTTGCCTGTCTGAAATGAACTCATGGATTCATTTTCAAATAAAAAACGCTCTGTAATATGACGGCGGTCACACTTATTAGCTGGAAAGTGACTTTATGTGACTACCATCACTTTAATAATCGAAATTTCATGCCCGTTTCAGAAAATAAATCATAAAAAACACAAACCAGATGACCGTATTAATTGTTTGTGCAGAAAACGGGCATTCCTGGCTGGGAGGAGCAGAAAAATGACCGTTTTGATAAATATTTTTAAGAGCGGTCATTTTTAATGGGGTTATAAAAAGAGAACTTGCAGTTATTTACTGTGATTAGTTGAACCAGGTCACAAAATATAAGCTTGTGAATTTCTTTCTGGTTAATCAGGAAGAAGATGGTGGGTAATTAAATGGCTAATTCAATAGTGTGAAAGGAACAACATTATTGCCCTGTTTTGAATCAGAGAGAGGTAGCTAATGGAACGAAATAAACTTGCTCGTCAGATTATTGACACTTGCCTGGAAATGACCCGCCTGGGACTGAACCAGGGGACAGCGGGTAACGTCAGTGTACGTTATCAGGATGGGATGCTGATTACGCCTACAGGTATTCCATATGAAAAACTGACGGAGTCGCATATTGTCTTTATTGATGGCAACGGTAAACATGAGGAAGGAAAGCTCCCCTCAAGCGAATGGCGTTTCCATATGGCGGCCTATCAAAGCAGACCGGATGCCAACGCGGTTGTTCACAATCATGCCATTCATTGCACGGCAGTTTCCATTCTTAACCGACCGATCCCCGCTATTCACTACATGATTGCGGCGGCTGGCGGTAATTCTATTCCTTGCGCGCCTTATGCGACCTTTGGAACACGCGAACTTTCTGAACATGTTGCGCTGGCTCTCAAAAATCGTAAGGCAACTTTGTTACAACATCATGGGCTTATCGCTTGTGAGGTGAATCTTGAAAAAGCGTTATGGCTGGCGCATGAAGTTGAAGTGCTGGCGCAGCTTTATCTGACGACCCTGGCGATTACGGACCCGGTGCCAGTGCTGAGCGATGAAGAGATTGCCGTAGTGCTGGAGAAATTCAAAACCTACGGGTTACGGATTGAAGAGTAATTTCGTAAAGCAACAAGGAGAAGGATGATGGCTAACAGAATGATTCTGAACGAAACGGCATGGTTTGGTCGGGGGGCAGCAGGTATCTTAACTGATGAGGTGAAACGCCGTGGTTATCAGAAGGCGCTGATCGTCACCGATAAAACGCTGGTGCAATGCGGCGTGGTAGCGAAAGTGACCGATAAGATGGATGCTGCAGGGCTGGCATGGGCGATTTACGACGGCGTAGTACCCAACCCAACAATTACTGTCGTCAAAGAAGGGCTCGGTGTATTCCAGAATAGCGGTGCGGATTACCTGATCGCTATTGGTGGTGGTTCTCCACAGGATACTTGTAAAGCGATTGGCATTATCAGCAACAACCCGGAGTTTGCCGATGTGCGTAGCCTGGAAGGGCTTTCCCCGACCAATAAACCCAGTGTACCGATTCTGGCAATCCCCACCACAGCAGGCACTGCGGCAGAAGTGACCATTAACTACGTAATCACTGACGAAGAAAAACGTCGTAAGTTTGTTTGCGTTGATCCGCATGATATCCCGCAGGTGGCGTTTATTGATGCTGACATGATGGATGGCATGCCTCCGGCGCTGAAAGCCGCGACGGGTGTCGATGCGTTGACTCATGCCATCGAGGGGTATATTACGCGTGGTGCATGGGCGCTGACCGATGCGCTGCACATTAAAGCCATTGAAATTATCGCCGGTGCGCTGCGTGGTTCGGTTGCCGGTGATAAAGATGCTGGAGAAGAGATGGCGCTCGGGCAGTATGTTGCGGGCATGGGCTTCTCGAACGTTGGACTGGGGCTGGTGCATGGTATGGCGCATCCGCTGGGGGCGTTTTACAACACTCCGCACGGTGTCGCTAATGCCATTCTGTTACCACATATTATGCGTTATAACGCCGAATTTACTGGCGAGAAGTACCGCGATATTGCGCGCGTAATGGGCGTAAAAGTGGAAGGTATGAGTCTGGAAGAGGCGCGTAATGCCGCTGTTGAAGCGGTGTTTGCTCTCAACCGTGATGTCGGTATTCCGCCACATTTGCGTGATGTTGGTGTACGCAAGGAAGAGATTCCGGCACTGGCGCAGGCGGCACTGGATGATGTTTGTACCGGTGGCAACCCGCGTGAAGCAACGCTTGAGGATATTGTAGAGCTTTACCATACCGCTTGGTAAATGCGCTGATGTGATAATGCCGGATGCGACGCTAGCCGCGTCTTATCCGGCATATAAGTGCATTAAATTCAATGTGTTGATAATCGTTTGCATCCGGCACGCCGTTACCGTACCAACCGCAATTGCTGTAAATTGCCGTCGATATGCAAATCAGTCTATAAGCGGGCGATATCACGGCACAGGAACGCCATCTCTTTATGGGCTTCTAATTTCTTGCGCCACTTTTCGGCAACCGCATCCAGATTCTCATATATCCCTTCCAGACTCTGAAACTCGACCAGCAACTGCGTGGCGCTTTTGGGCCCAATTCCCGCAACGCCTGGCACCTTTGAACTACTGATCCCAGCCAGCCCCCAGTAATCGGGCAATTGCTGCGGTTGAACGCCAAATTCTTTATCGATAAACGGTGCATCCAGCCAGCGTTTCTGGAAGTAATCGCGAATACGTAATGCAGGTGAAAGTAGCTGACAGTAGCCTTTATCTGTCGAAACGATGGTTGCCTGATGCCCCGCCTGGGTCACTTTGACCGCCAGCGTGGCGGCTAAGTCATCGGCTTCGTTGCCGCTGGCTGACCAGCACGGGACACCGCGTTGCTCAAAGGTTGCACGTAACGCGGGCATCTCGTTGTGCAACTCTTCCGGCATTGGCGGGCGACCCGCTTTGTAATCAGGCAGGCGCTGATGACGCCAGCCGCTACTGCGGTTTTCATCATCAAAAACGGCGACGGCGTGGGTCGGCTGGCTGTGCATAATAAGTTGATCAAGGGCGTGCTGACAGGTTTCCACGCAGGGTGAACCCTGCACGGCATGAATGCGACGAATAAGATTCAGTGCATCGACAATAAGCAAATGAACAGCCACGATAACCCCCTTAAAGATCAGGCGATAAGGGTAACATTCGATGCCGGAACAGGCTACGGCTGGATGAGAAAACAGGAAGAAGGCTCGCAAAACGAGATCTGATATTGATGACAACGCCAAATTGCCTGATGCGCTGCGCTTATCATGCCTACAAAAGAATCGCAATCTATTGAATTTGCGCTGTTTTATAGGTCGGATAAGGTGTTTACGCCGCATCCGACATAAACAACAGGTACATTCTCAACAATGTGAGGCCTCGCAAAACGAGGCCTCTGGAGAGCGATTAATCGCAGGCAACGATCTTCATTGCCAGGCCGCCGCGAGATGTTTCGCGGTACTTGGCGTTCATGTCTTTACCTGTTTCGTACATGGTTTCGATAACTTTATCGAGGCAGACGCGCGGTTCGCTGGTACGGCGCAGTGCCATACGCGCGGCGTTCACCGCTTTCACTGCCGCAATGGCGTTACGCTCAATGCACGGTACCTGAACCTGTCCAGCAACCGGGTCACACGTCAGGCCGAGGTTATGCTCCATAGCGATTTCCGCCGCGATGCACACCTGCGCCGGGCTTGCGCCTAACAGTTCTGCCAGACCCGCCGCCGCCATTGAGCACGCCACGCCAACTTCACCCTGGCAACCCACTTCGGCACCAGAAATCGACGCGTTCATCTTATAAAGAGAACCAATGGCGCTGGCTACCAGCAGGTAACGAGCCAGTGAGTTAGCGTTCACTTCGCGGATAAACTTGTCGTAGTACGCCAGCACTGCCGGGATAATCCCACACGCCCCGTTAGTCGGCGCAGTCACCACACGGCCGCCCGCAGCGTTCTCTTCGTTCACTGCCAGTGCGAACATGTTGATCCAGTCAACAACCGCCATCGGGTCAGTGGTGGTTTTATCCTGGCTGACCAGCATCCGGCGCAGTGCCGCGGCACGGCGAGGAACGCGCAATTTGCCTGGCAACACGCCTTCGGTGGAAATACCGCGTTCAATACCGCCACGCATCACTTCCCAGACGTTCGCCAGGTGCTGTTCCAGCTCTTCTTTGCTGTGCAGCGCCAGCTCGTTTTTCATCATCAGACCAGAGAGTGACAGCCCGGTTTCCTGGCAATGTTTTTGCAGGTCGGCTGCTGAACTGTAAGGATACGGAACTTCAACCGGTGCGCTATCCTGCTGGCCAAAATGCTCTTCATCAACGATAAAGCCACCGCCGATGGAGTAATACGTCTGGCTGTAAACAACTTTATCGCCCGCCAGCGCGGTAATGCGCATGCCGTTCTCATGCAGAGAAAGGTTATCGGCATGGAAGTTCATGCATTCATCAACCGGAAACTCGACTTCGTGCTGACCGTTTGCCAGCATCAGGCGACCGTGAGTATTCACATCCTGAATAAAACTAGGGATAGAATCGATATCCACGGTATCCGGCAGATTCCCTGCCAGGCCCATAATAATGGCGATATCAGTGTGGTGCCCTTTGCCGGTCAGAGAGAGCGAACCATAGACGTCAACCACCACGCGGGTCACGTCTTTAAGCAGGTTACGGGCAATCAGATCGTCGGTAAATTGTTTACCCGCTTTCATTGGTCCAACGGTATGAGAACTGGAAGGGCCAATGCCGATTTTGAAAATATCGAATACGCTAATCATAGGAAATACATCGCGTTAAAACGGAGGAAGCGCCGCCCGAAAGCGGCGCGAAAGGACTTAGCTGAACAGAGAGTAGAAGATTGCGGAGATTGCAATCAGACCCATCACGACAACGAATACGTTGCTGATGTGACCGCTGTATTTACGCATTGCCGGTACTTTCTGAATGGCGTACATCGGCATCAGGAACAGGATCATCGCGATGATTGGGCCACCCAGGGTTTCAATCATACCCAGGATGCTCGGGTTCAGGGTGGCAACAATCCAGGTCGTTACCAGCATGAACAGCGCAGTGATACGGTTCAGCTTGTTGATTTCGATAGACTTACCTTTACCACGCAGTGATTTGATCACCATACCGTTGAAGCCTTCACGTGCGCCCAGGTAGTGGCCCAGGAAGGATTTGGTGATAGCGATAATCGCGATAATCGGAGCCATCCACGCGATGATCGGCGCGTTAAAGTGGTTAGCCAGGTAAGACAGAATCGAGATGTTCTGCTCTTTAGCCGCAGCCAGGTCTGCCGGAGTCAGGCTCAGTACGCAGCTGAATACGAAGAACATTACGGTCAGCACCATCATGATGTGAGCGAATGCCAGGATCTTCGAGCATTTCTGTTCTGCCATATCGCCGTACTCTTCACGCTTCGCAACGGCGAAAGAAGAGATGATCGGAGAGTGGTTGAACGAGAACACCATTACCGGAATTGCCAGCCACAGGGTCATCCACAGACCGTTTCCGGTTGCCGATGCAGTGTCCAGAGATAGAGTTTCCAGTGCTGCGCCGTTCCACTGCGGGATCAGGTACAGAGCCAGCAGCATCAGTACGCCAACAAACGGGAATACCAGAATACTCATCGCTTTAACGATCATCTGCTCACCGAAGCGAACGATGGTCATCATACCCACGATCAGGATCAGTGACAGAATCGCACGCGGCGGTGGCGTCATACCCAGCTGGTGAGACATGAAGCTTTCAACCGTGTTGGTGATTGCCACGCTGTAAACCAGCAGAATCGGGTAGATAGCGAAGAAGTAAAGCAGGGTAATCAGTTTACCTGCGCCAATACCAAAGTGTTCTTCTACTACCTCGGTGATGTCTTCGCCTGGGTTTTTGCCAGACAGCACGAAGCGAGTCAGGCCACGATGCGCAAAGTACGTCATCGGGAACGCAAGGATAGCCATGATGATCAGCGGGATCATACCGCCAACACCGGCGTTGATTGGCAGGAACAGCACGCCCGCGCCGATTGCCGTGCCGTAAAGGCCCAGCATCCACATGGTATCTGTCTTGCGCCAGGCACTGCGAGAGTCTTTCGACGCAATCGTGCTGGTTTGAGTCGTTTCCATCTATTTCTCCTGGAGGAATGCAAATAATTCAGCTTTTAGCCAGTTCAGCCCGGGAAGGTGCCTGGCCGTAAAAATGAAATCTGTCTATCGGCGATGGCTTAATCATTTTCCGCCGTAATAATTTGAGGGCGGAAAGATACACACAAGTTATGTATCTATCAGTGATCTTGATCTCAAATACAATAATCTACTTGGAAGATAGATAATCCCAATGCTTTACTCTGTAAATCAAAAGTAAAATAGAATTTAAGGGCAATATTTGGCAGATTAACGACATCTGGCCTCTTCCGGGGCGCGCAATATATGTAGGTTGAACTGCAAAAATCAATACTTTTAGTTAATGATTGCAAGATTTTCTTTTTTGCGGAGATAAAATGCGGTCTTCAAATTAAGGGAAACGTTTGCGTTGCAACATAAATTGTATGACATATTACAGGTGGTGATATTAATGACATGATGACGCGCTTAAACATTCATATAACAAATGAAATAGATTGATTAGTGAGCGACTAAAAAAGAGAAAAAACCGGCAACAAACGTTACCGGGGAAGGGAGGATTAGGTGCAGATTTCGTAGCAAGGGATGTAGGCAGAGCCTGGTAACTTCATACGATGTTGGGCAACAAACCCCTGAAGCAGGTCGTCCATACGGCGCATGATCTCTTTATCACCGTTGATTTTGTATGGCCCAAACTCTTCAATGGCGCGAATGCCGACTTCTTTTACGTTCCCCGCCACAATGCCAGAAAACGCACGACGCAGGTCGGCAGCCAGCACTTCAACGGGCTGGTCCGGGTAAAGCTTCAGATTAGCCATATTCTCGTGAGACGGCTCAAACGGCATTTGCAAATCTGGCGTAATGCGCATTGACCAGTTAAAGCTGTAGGCATCGCCCGTATCGCGACGGTTTTCTTTCACCTGCGCCATCGCTTTTTTCATCTGACGGGCTACTTCTGCAGCGTCATCAATGATGATGCGATAATGGCGGCGCGCGTTTTCTCCCAACGTATGCACGACAAACTCGTCCAGTACGCGGAAGTAATCAGCACTCTCTTTCGGGCCGGTGAGGATCAATGGCAAGACCTGATCTTTGTTGGCCGGATTCATTAAAATTCCCAGCAAATACAGTAGCTCTTCCGCTGTACCCACACCGCCAGGGAAGATAATGATGCCGTGGGCGATACGGACAAACGCTTCCAGACGTTTTTCGATATCCGGCATGATGATCAGTTCGTTAACCAGCGGGTTAGGCGGTTCAGCGGCGATAATTGATGGTTCAGTCATACCAATAAAACGGCTGTCTTTGTAACGCTGTTGGGCGTGTCCAACCGCTGCGCCTTTCATCGGCGCTTCCATCGCGCCTGGACCACAGCCAGTGCAAATATTTAACTCACGCAGCCCCAACTGATTACCAACGCGACGGGCATACAAATACTCGTTTTCGTTGATGGAGTGACCGCCCCAGCACACCACCATATTGGGCGCTTCGCCCACGTGCAGCGCGCGAGCATTGCGCAAGATAGAAAAGACCAGGTTGGTAATATGAACAGAGTTGTCGAGATTCAGATTTGGAAAACGAACGGTGTTATGGATTTGCCCATAGACGAAGAGAATGTCGCGCAGAACGGCAAACAAGTTGGCCTGCAAGGAGCGAATGATACGCCCATCGACAAAAGCCTCTTCCGGGGGATTGATCAGTTCTAACTTAACGCCGCGTTCACGGCGTAGCACGTTAATGTCGAAATTTTCAAAACGGGACAGCAATTCTTTGCTGTTATCGGTGAGGCTACCGGAGTTCAGAACAGCGAGTGAACAGTTGCGAAATAATTGATAGAGGTCGCTGCTGGCGGTGCGTTTAAGCATGTCCACTTCCAACTGCGACAACAT
This sequence comes from Escherichia sp. E10V5, assembly GCF_004212315.1. Lineage (NCBI taxonomy): Bacteria > Pseudomonadati > Pseudomonadota > Gammaproteobacteria > Enterobacterales > Enterobacteriaceae > Escherichia > Escherichia sp. E10V5. The sequence continues at coordinate 94,456 of NZ_RHJM01000002.1, read as the reverse complement.
ATCCATGGAGCCAAGAGGGCTAATATGTGTAATCAAGAAAAACTCCTTATGGGACGATTATCGTCATTCCCTTTGATTACAATAGCCCTGCCTGATGACCTTTCACAACCTTATGCGTGAATCCAGCCCGCAAAATTGAGAAAAATTTTATTGCCGTGCCAGACGGGTTGTCGATGGGACAAAATCACAGTTACTGCGCCATGGGTTAATGTCCAGACCGCCACGACGGGTATAACGTGCGTAAACGCTTAATTTCTCTGGCTGGCAGAAGCGTAACAGATCATTAAAAATGCGTTCTACGCACTGTTCATGGAACTCGTTATGATGACGGAAAGAAACCAGATAACGCAGCAGTTTTTCCCTGTCAATCTTGCGTCCACGATACTGAATCTGGATAGATCCCCAGTCTGGTTGATGAGTAATCAGGCAGTTTGATTTCAGCAGGTGGCTAACGAGTGTTTCTTCCACCACTTTCTCGCCGCTGGTGGCATTCTCAAGATAGTCAGTGGTGAATTCGTAGTTATCGATAGCAATATCCTGGTCATCAATGCAGGTGCCATTGAAATGCCCCACCGGCTGACCTTCCAGTTCATCAAGACGATATAACGCCACGCTAACGTTACCCTGGGCGCAAGTGCTTAAGTCGCGCTCCAGCGTCTGGCGCACTTCATCCCAATTGTTAAAGCGTGTCTGGTTAAAGCTGTTGAGATAGAGCTTAAAACTCTTCGACTCAATGAGATTTACGCTGGTGTAATCAAGTTCAACATGACCCACGGCAACCTGCGGCAAACCTTTCGCATTCAGCCAGGAAAGTTCATATAGCGTCCAGATATCCGTACCGTGAAAAGGCAGATTATCTGCTTTCAGGCCCAGCGGATCGCGATTCAAACTACGTGGAACGCCTTGTAGCAGGCTGGCGTCATAGGTATCCCGGTAATCGGTTGATTTTCCAAGAGTCAGGCCCGCAAGTGCCTGATGGTTTGCATAAGAAGACATGTTTCACCGTCATAAACCAGATAAACTAAACGACAAGTGTATCTGGTTTAAGTGAAGAGAGAAATTAGTGGACGAATTGACCGCACAAGCCTTGAGAGATTTTACCACGCGTTACTGTGATGCATGGCACGAACAGCACAATAGTTGGCCGTTAAGCGAGGAGCTGTATGGCGTTCCTTCACCGTGCATTATTTCAACCACTAATGATGCTGTGTTCTGGCAACCGCAGCCGTTTAGCGATGAGCAAAATGTAAACGCGGTTGAGCGTGCGTTTGATATTGTGATACAACCCGCAATTCATACCTTCTATACGACCCAGTTTGCCGGGGATATGCATGCGCAGTTTGGCGATATCAAACTGACATTACTGCAAACCTGGAGCGAAGATGACTTCCGCCGGGTGCAGGAAAACCTGATTGGACATCTGGTTACCCAGAAACGTCTGAAACTGCCCCCCACGTTATTTATCGCCACACTGGAAGAGGAGCTGGAAGTGATTTCGGTATGTAATCTCTCTGGCGAAGTATGCAAAGAGACGCTGGGGACGCGGAATCGTATGCATTTAGCCTCAAATCTTGCGGAATTCCTTACGCAGCTTAAGCCTCTTCTGTAATCCAAATACCCCGTCTGGTTGTGAGAGATCTCTTACAGACCCTGTAGGAGATCGCCAGGAAGTAAGTGAATACTTAAAAAGATAAGAATCGATATTTCTATTTTAAATCAACGTATTGAAGAAAGATTCTTAACTTTCATATGAAATTTTCCTTAAGGCATTGTCTGTAAGCGCCTTGTAAGACTCAGCGAAAAAGACGATTCTATCTTCGTCGACAGGGAGTCAGACAACGAAGTGAACATCAGGATGATGACACTTCTAAAGGACACGCCAGGATGGTGCTTCAGGGAAAGGCTTCTGGATGAAGCGAAGAGGAAAACGCTGGATGCGTTAAAGGACACCTCCAGGACGGAGAATGAGAACCGGTCAGGATGATTCGGTGGGTCAGGATGGCCAGGGACACTTCAGGATGAAGTATCACATCGGGGTGGTGTGAGCAGGAAGCATTAGTTCAGGATGAACGATTGGTCGCAAGACCACAGGAAAAGTTGTCAAGGATGAGCAGGGAGCAACAAAAGTAGCTGGAATGCTGCGAAACGAACCGGGAGCACTGTTAATACAGTGCTCCCTTTTTTTATTCCTGCTATCCTTCGCGGCAGTTTTTTCTTCTTGAGGTTGTTTTATGACCACTCATGACCGCGTTCGTCTTCAGTTGCAGGCGCTTGAAACATTACTGCGTGAACATCAGCACTGGCGGAGCGATGGACCGCAGCCGCATCAATTCAACAGTACCCAACCTTTCTTTATGGATACGATGGAGCCACTGGAATGGTTGCAATGGGTACTGATCCCACGAATGCACGATCTCTTAGATAATAATCAGCCATTGCCAGGGGCTTTCGCCGTGGCGCCGTATTATGAAATGGCGCTGGCGACGGACCACCCCCAGCGCGCGCTTATTCTGGCGGAGCTGGAAAAACTGGATGCGCTTTTTGCGGATGATACAAACTGATGCTGGAAATACTCTACCAGGATGAATGGCTGGTTGCGGTTAACAAACCGTCTGGCTGGCTGGTTCACCGCAGCTGGCTGGATCGCGACGAAAAAGTGGTGGTCATGCAAACCGTACGTGACCAGATTGGTCAGCACGTGTTTACCGCGCATCGGCTGGACCGACCGACTTCCGGCGTATTGCTGATGGGATTATCCAGCGAGGCCGGACGGCTGTTAGCGCAACAGTTTGAACAGCACCAAATCCAGAAACGTTACCATGCGATTGTGCGTGGCTGGCTGATGGAAGAAGCGGTGCTGGATTATCCGCTGGTGGAAGAACTGGATAAAATCGCCGATAAGTATGCCCGCGAAGATAAAGGCCCGCAGCCAGCAGTGACGCATTATCGCGGTCTGGCGACGGTTGAAATGCCAGTCGCGACCGGGCGTTACCCGACGACACGCTACGGTCTGGTGGAACTGGAGCCGAAAACCGGACGCAAACATCAGCTTCGTCGCCATCTCGCCCATTTGCGCCATCCGATTATTGGCGACAGCAAACATGGCGATTTGCGCCAGAATCGCAGCGCAGCTGAACATTTTGGCCTCCAGCGGTTGATGTTGCACGCCAGTCAGTTGTCATTGACGCATCCTTTTACTGGCGAGCCGCTGACTATCCACGCCGGTCTGGACGACACCTGGATGCGGGCATTATCACAATTTGGCTGGCGCGGTCTGCTTCCTGAAAATGAAAGGGTTGAGTTCAGCGCGCCATCGGGTCAGGATGATGAGATAAGTTCCTAATCCAGGGAGAAAACGGTATGGCGGAAATTGGTATTTTTGTAGGCACCATGTACGGGAATTCACTGCTAGTGGCCGAAGAAGCGGAAGCGATTCTGACCGCACAGGGCCACAAAGCAACGGTGTTTGAAGACCCAGAATTAAGCGACTGGTTACCCTATCAGGACAAGTATGTTCTGGTAGTTACGTCCACCACCGGGCAGGGCGACCTTCCTGACAGCATTGTGCCGCTCTTTCTGGGCATAAAGGATAACCTCGGTTTCCAGCCGAACCTGCATTACGGCGTGATTGCGCTCGGCGACAGTAGTTATGTGAATTTCTGCAACGGTGGCAAACAGTTTGATGCTTTGTTACAGGAACAGAGCGCGCAGCGGGTAGGGGAAATGCTGCTGATCGATGCCAGTGAAACCCCGGAACCAGAAACGGAATCCAATCCGTGGGTTGAGCAGTGGGGGACGCTGTTGCCCTGATTTGTTCAGCGATCGGCAAAATACCGTTTTAGCGGTGCTGAATCGAGTCTTTTCAGGCAAATGCCTGTAAAAACTGCTTCTTAGCGCGGGTTTTTACTGGCGTTTGCCTGGAGTCAAGCGATCCATTTCATACTCTTCTTTATTTCTCCGATTTAACCCTTCCTTTCTTGTTCTTGTTTTCATTTCCGTGAAGTGGATTCCACCGTCCAGGGCTAATGCCAAAATCGAGCCTCATTGAACGCATTAATGTTGTGTTGTTGCACGGTGAGCCGCTATGGCGCGCTTTTTATACTGCTATTGCCAGATATAAAACACGCGCCGCATTCGGCGAACGACCTATAAAAACGGCAAAAACACCCTACGTCACCTCTGATTTCCTGGCGATGTCGCAGTCCAGAGTGAGCGTGGCTAACGCGAATTTTCAGGAGTGCAACAATGAGTTCTTTAAGTCAGGCTGCGAGCAGTGTGGAAAAACGCACGAATGCTCGTTACTGGATAGTGGTGATGCTGTTTATCGTCACATCTTTCAACTACGGCGATCGCGCTACGCTCTCGATCGCCGGTTCGGAAATGGCCAAAGATATCGGTCTTGATCCAGTGGGTATTGGCTATGTGTTCTCTGCTTTCTCATGGGCTTATGTTATTGGGCAGATCCCTGGCGGCTGGTTGCTGGATCGCTTTGGTTCAAAACGCGTCTACTTCTGGTCAATCTTTATCTGGTCGATGTTTACCTTGCTGCAAGGTTTCGTCGATATCTTTAGTGGATTCGGCATTATCGTTGCCTTGTTTACTCTCCGCTTCCTGGTAGGGCTTGCCGAAGCACCTTCTTTTCCCGGCAACAGCCGAATCGTGGCAGCCTGGTTCCCGGCGCAGGAAAGGGGAACGGCGGTGTCGATTTTTAACTCCGCCCAATACTTCGCAACGGTGATCTTCGCGCCGATTATGGGCTGGCTGACTCATGAAGTGGGTTGGTCACACGTCTTCTTCTTTATGGGCGGTCTGGGCATTGTCATCAGTTTTTTCTGGCTGAAAGTCATCCACGAGCCAAATCAACATCCGGGCGTAAATCAGAAAGAGCTGGAGTACATCGCCGCTGGCGGCGCGCTGATCAATATGGATCAGCAAAACACCAAAGTTAAAGTGCCGTTCAGCGTGAAGTGGGGGCAGATCAAACAGCTGCTCGGTTCGCGGATGATGATCGGTGTTTATATCGGTCAGTATTGTATCAACGCCCTGACTTACTTCTTTATTACCTGGTTCCCGGTTTATCTGGTGCAGGCGCGCGGGATGTCGATTCTGAAAGCGGGCTTTGTGGCTTCCGTTCCTGCTATTTGCGGTTTTATCGGCGGCGTGCTGGGGGGGATTATTTCCGACTGGCTGATGCGCCGCACGGGCTCGCTGAACATTGCGCGTAAAACACCGATCGTGATGGGCATGTTGCTGTCGATGGTGATGGTGTTCTGTAACTACGTCGATGTTGAGTGGATGATCATCGGTTTCATGGCGTTGGCCTTCTTCGGTAAAGGCATCGGGGCGCTGGGTTGGGCGGTAATGGCAGATACTGCGCCAAAAGAGATCAGCGGTCTTTCCGGCGGCCTGTTCAATATGTTCGGTAACATTTCCGGTATCGTCACGCCAATCGCAATTGGTTATATCGTTGGCACGACTGGCTCCTTTAATGGGGCGCTGATTTATGTCGGGGTTCATGCCTTAATTGCGGTGCTGAGCTACCTGGTGCTGGTGGGCGATATTAAACGTATTGAGCTGAAACCTGTCGCGGGACAATAAGATGACGACACAATCCAGTCCAGTCATTACTGATATGAAAGTCATTCCGGTCGCCGGACATGACAGCATGTTGCTCAATATTGGTGGTGCACATAACGCATATTTCACCCGCAACATTGTGGTACTCACCGATAATGCCGGACATACCGGCATTGGTGAAGCACCGGGCGGAGAGGTGATTTATCAAACGCTTGTCGATGCTATTCCGATGGTTCTGGGCCAGGAAGTCGCGCGACTGAATAAAGTGGTCCAGCAGGTGCATAAAGGTAATCAGGTCGCCGATTTTGATACCTTCGGCAAAGGTGCCTGGACCTTTGAATTGCGCGTTAACGCCGTGGCGGCGCTGGAAGCCGCTTTGCTTGACCTGTTAGGTAAGGCGCTGAATGTTCCGGTCTGTGAACTGCTTGGCCCAGGTAAGCAACGCGATGCTATTACCGTCCTCGGTTATCTGTTTTATATCGGTGATCGGACTAAAACCGATCTTGCTTATCTGGAAAGTACACCAGGTAACCATGAGTGGTATCAGTTGCGTCACCAGAAAGCGATGAACAGCGAAGCCGTTGTGCGTCTGGCGGAGGCTTCACAGGATCGCTATGGCTTTAAAGATTTCAAACTCAAAGGTGGCGTATTACCTGGCGAGCAAGAAATCGACACCGTTCGTGCATTGAAGAAACGCTTCCCTGATGCGCGGATTACCGTTGATCCCAACGGTGCCTGGCTACTTGATGAAGCCATTTCTCTATGCAAAGGGCTGAATGATGTTCTTACCTATGCTGAAGATCCATGCGGCGCAGAACAAGGCTTCTCCGGCCGTGAAGTGATGGCGGAGTTTCGGCGGGCGACCGGCTTGCCCGTCGCGACCAACATGATCGCCACCAACTGGCGTGAAATGGGTCATGCGGTGATGCTCAATGCGGTAGATATTCCACTTGCCGATCCGCACTTCTGGACGCTTTCCGGTGCAGTCCGCGTGGCACAGCTTTGCGACGACTGGGGGCTGACCTGGGGCTGTCATTCCAACAACCACTTCGATATCTCTCTGGCGATGTTTACCCATGTGGGCGCGGCGGCACCGGGTAATCCCACCGCTATCGATACCCACTGGATTTGGCAGGAGGGCGATTGTCGCCTGACCAAAAATCCGCTGGAGATTAAAAACGGAAAAATTGCCGTTCCTGATGCGCCCGGCCTGGGCGTGGAACTGGACTGGGAACAGGTACAAAAGGCGCACGAAGCCTATAAACGTCTGCCTGGCGGCGCGCGTAACGACGCGGGTCCGATGCAGTACCTGATCCCCGGCTGGACCTTTGACCGTAAACGTCCCGTTTTCGGCCGTCATTGATTTTGAATAAGGATATAAATATGAATTCTCAATTTACGACGCCTGTTGTTACTGAAATGCAGGTCATCCCGGTGGCGGGTCATGACAGTATGCTGATGAATCTGAGTGGCGCACACGCACCGTTCTTCACGCGTAATATTGTGATCATCAAAGATAATTCTGGTCACACCGGCGTAGGGGAAATTCCCGGCGGCGAGAAAATCCGTAAAACGCTGGAAGATGCGATTCCGCTGGTGGTAGGTAAAACGCTGGGTGAATACAAAAACGTTCTGACGCTGGTGCGTAATACTTTTGCCGATCGTGATTCTGGCGGGCGCGGTTTACAGACTTTTGACCTGCGTACCACTATCCATGTAGTTACCGGGATAGAAGCGGCAATGCTGGATCTGCTTGGGCAACACCTTGGAGTTAACGTGGCATCCTTGCTGGGCGATGGTCAACAGCGTAGCGAAGTCGAAATGCTGGGTTATCTGTTCTTTGTCGGCAATCGCAAAGCCACACCGTTACCGTATCAAAGCCAGCCGGATGACAAATGCGACTGGTATCGTCTTCGTCACGAAGAAGCGATGACGCCGGATGCGGTGGTGCGCCTGGCGGAAGCGGCGTATGAAAAATATGGCTTCAACGATTTCAAACTGAAGGGCGGTGTACTGGCCGGGGAAGATGAAGCCGAATCTATTGTGGCACTGGCGCAACGCTTCCCGCAGGCACGTATTACGCTCGATCCTAACGGTGCTTGGTCGCTGAACGAAGCGATTAAAATTGGTAAATACCTGAAAGGTTCGCTGGCTTATGCAGAAGATCCGTGTGGTGCGGAGCAAGGTTTCTCCGGGCGTGAGGTGATGGCAGAGTTCCGTCGCGCGACTGGTCTGCCGACTGCAACCAATATGATCGCCACCGATTGGCGGCAGATGGGCCATACGCTCTCCCTGCAATCTGTTGATATCCCGCTGGCGGACCCGCATTTCTGGACGATGCAGGGTTCGGTACGTGTGGCGCAAATGTGCCATGAATTTGGCCTGACCTGGGGTTCACACTCTAACAACCACTTCGATATTTCCCTGGCGATGTTTACCCATGTTGCCGCAGCTGCACCGGGTAAAATCACCGCGATTGATACGCACTGGATCTGGCAGGAAGGAAATCAGCGCCTGACCAAAGAACCGTTTGAGATCAAAGGCGGTCTGGTACAAGTGCCGGAAAAACCTGGTCTGGGTGTAGAAATCGATATGGATCAGGTGATGAAAGCCCACGAGCTGTATCAGAAATACGGGCTTGGCGCGCGTGATGATGCGATGGGGATGCAGTACCTGATTCCTGGCTGGACGTTCGATAACAAGCGTCCGTGCATGGTGCGTTAAGACAGAAAACAAAAACCGGCTCTGTCAGGAGCCGGTTTGAGACTGATGCCAAACACAAAATTGCCTGATGCGCTACGCTTATCAGGCCCACATGCTTTTTTAATTCATTGAATTTGAATGGTTTCGTAGGCCGGTAAGGCGTTTTCGCCGCATCCGGCATAAACACAGGCACCTTGTCACCAGTCTGAAACCGGCTTCATAAGAAGCCGATTTTTACTCGATAAAATATTTATTACCCAAGAATTTTACTGGCTTCGCGTGCCACATTATCCATCTCGTCCAACAATTCCAGTAGCTCCGGCTCCAAATCTTCTTCTTTAGTACCGCTTCGTAGCTGTTGTTCGATAAGTTGACAGAGATTCTTCATACGCGGCACACCGCTATAGCCGCAACTGCCATGCAGTTTATGAATCAAATCAACCAGGCCTTCCGGATTTTCCCCAACCAGTTGTTCCTCAACTTTGTTGCGAACTTCTGGCAGGAAATCGAGCAACATTTGCAGCATATCGCGCGCCAGATCGGTTTTGCCAGCGGCCTGGCGTAGCGCCAGTTGCCAGTCCAGAGTCGCATTCTGGTTCACCACAATTTCGTTCACTTCTGGCGTCACAACGCGGGAAGAAATGCCGCTGCCGGGTTTGTAGCGCAGCAGCAAATTATGCAATCGCTCTTCTTCTATCGGTTTCGCCAGATAATCGCTCATCCCCGCGCCAAGTAATTTCTCTTTTTGCCCAGCCATCGCATGTGCAGTCACCGCGATGACTGGCGTTTGTTGCTGGTGCGGAAGCTGGTGGATAAGTTCGCATGCACGAATGCCGTCCATGTCCGGCATTTGAATATCCATTAAGATTAAATCGAACGGCATCTGTTTTGCTCGTTCAACCGCCTGATGTCCGCTATCGCACAACTCCACATGCTGAACCATGTCTTCCAGCAATGCGCCGATAAGTTTCAGGTTGGCGGGGTTATCATCAACAGCCATAACCGTCATTACCAGCTTACTTTCGTCGGTGACAGGCAACAGCGTATTTTGTGTTTGATGGCAAAACTCGGTCAGTACAGGCAACAGACGTGTAGGCGTCAGGGGTTTCAGCAGACACGCGCCGATACCATCTTGCTTGAGTTTTTCGGCATTGACCTGTGCATGGCACGGAAGGGCGAGCATCAGAAAATCGGTCATCGACACCGCTTTCGCTAACCGCTCATGTTGCATCGTTAGCGGTTCGCGGAAAGTCACCGCAATCCCTAACAACATCATGTCGTAATGCGCGGGAGGGAGTGCCGAGAAGCTTGGGCTGTAGACCACCTCAAGCGGTGTTTCGCTTAAAATATCCAGCGTGCACTGCGCGGCTGCCGAGTTCGGTTCGACATAAGCCAGGCGTTTGCCTGTGAGGCACTGGGTGGATGGTCCTTCAATAATAATATTCGGGTTCAGATCGAGATTAATATGGAACCAGAAGGTTGAGCCACGATTCGGCTGGCTATGGAACGAGATATCTCCGCCCATCTCATTAACCAGTTTTTGCGTAATTACCAGCCCCAGCCCGGTGCCGCCATGACGGCGTGAAATACTGGCATCTGCCTGCCTGAAGGCCTGGAACAGGCGCGATTGATCGCGTTCAGGAATACCAATACCGGTATCGCGGATCTGCACTTCAATCTGAACTTTGGTATTACTCAGCGCTCGTTTTTCCACCAGAATATCGATGTTGCCATTCTCGGTGAATTTAATCGCATTCCCTACCAGGTTAGTGATGATTTGCTGTAAACGCAGCGGATCGCCTATCACGTTATCTGGCACGTCGCTCTTAATATTGAGCGTCAATTCCAGCCCTTTATCGTGAGAAGAATGCGCCAGAAGAGTAACCACTTCATCCAGCGTGCTGCGCAGCGGGAACGGAATACTTTCCAGAATCAGCTTGCCCGCTTCCAGTTTCGAGAAGTCGAGAACATCATTAATAATTGCCAGCAAATTATTTGCCGAGCGTTCAATCGTGTTCAGGTGATCGCGCTGCGTTGGCGTTAATTCTGTTTTCAGCGTCAGGCGGGTAAAGCCAATAACTCCATTCAGCGGTGTACGCAGCTCATGTGACATGTTCGCCAGAAACTCGGACTTAATACGCGCAGCTTCCTGGGCGCGCTTTTTCGCCAGGTCCAACTCAACGTTCTGAATTTCCATCTGCTCCAGCGTTTCACGCAGATCTGATGTCGCCTGGTCGATATTGTGCTGCATCTCTTCGTGATAAGCCGCCAGAGACATTGCCATCGAGTTAATGCCGTTTTTCAGCATATCCAACTCGCCGAGCATAAATCCTTCCACCCGGCTGTCGAGTTGTCCTCGGCGGATGCGGTCGACAGTATTCACCATGTTGCGAATCGGGCCGGTTACATCGCGCATGAGTCGCCAGCCAAAAATAAGCGCAATACCAATACAGAACAGCATCATCACGCTGGAAATAAAAATCTCTTTATATTGCTGTAAGCGCACCGATTTAAGGTCCAGCTCAAGGGCAATATACCCCAGCATATTCTGACTATTTTTGGCATCGCTAATGGGCGATTCGTCGGGAGAATAACTCTCGGAGATAATCGGCGTACGCAAAATCATAATATCGCCATCACGTGTGACAGTGAGCTGGCGCGGAAATGGCACGTTACTACCGAGCTGCATTGCTGAAGGGTCGAGATGAAAATTGGAGGTGACAAAGAGTCGGTTATTTTCATCGTAAACTGAAATGGCGCGAACAATATCAGAATGGCGACGATGCAAAACGCTTATCAACTGACCGATAGATTCGCGATTTTGCAGGCTCATGCCATATTCAGTAGAAACTGCAAGCGGCTCAATAATGCTGGCACCGGCATCTTCCAGTTGACGCTGCAAGTCGTTATAGCGATGCACGACGAAAAAGATACTGAGCAATAAACCAATAAGGACGGTCGGCGCCAGGATCAGAATCATCATGCGTGCGCGCAGGCTGTAGTTGGTCATGGAGTTCCGTTATGGGACAATTAAGGTCACACTGTTAAATTGAGAAAGTCTCGCCAATGGCGCAATTCTACTCTGCAAAACGACGCGTGACGACGCGTCAGATCATAACCGTTTCAGTCAACGACCTCGACTCTTTTGGTCAGGGTGTGGCACGACATAACGGAAAAGCGTTATTTATCCCCGGGCTATTGCCGCAGGAAGACGCGGAAGTTACTGTTACTGAAGATAAAAAACAGTATTCCCGCGCTAAAGTCGTGCGCAGGCTAAGCGACAGCCCGGAACGCGAAACGCCACGCTGCCCTCATTTTGGCGTATGCGGCGGCTGTCAGCAACAACACGCCAGCATCGAACTACAGCAGCGAAGCAAAAGTGCGGCGCTCGCCCGGTTAATGAAGCACGACGTCTCTGAAGTGATCGCCGATGTTCCCTGGGGGTACCGTCGCCGCGCGCGCTTAAGCCTGAACTATCAGCCGAAAACACAACAATTACAGATGGGATTTCGCAAAGCGGGTTCCAGTGACATTGTCGATGTTAAGCAATGCCCCATTTTAGCGCCCCAACTTGAAGCATTGCTGCCCAAAGTCAGGGCATGCCTGACCAGCTTACAAGCCATGCGCCATCTTGGTCACGTTGAACTGGTGCAGGCAACCAGCGGCACGCTGATGATTTTACGCCATACCGCACCGCTAAGTTCGGCTGATCGTGAAAAACTGGAACGCTTTTCGCATTCTGAAGGCCTGGATCTGTTTCTCGCTCCCGATAGTGAGATACTCGAAACCGTCTCTGGCGAGATGCCCTGGTATGACTCAAATGGGTTGCGTTTAACTTTTAGCCCGCGTGATTTTATTCAGGTCAACGCGGGTGTGAACCAGAAAATGGTGGCTCGCGCGCTGGAGTGGTTGGATGTGCAGGCTGAAGACAGCGTGCTTGATCTGTTCTGCGGTATGGGCAATTTCACACTGCCATTAGCGACACGAGCGGCTAGCGTGGTAGGGGTAGAAGGTGTTGCGGCGCTGGTGGAGAAAGGTCAGGAAAATGCGCGACTTAATGGTTTACAAAATGTGACGTTTTATCATGAAAATCTTGAAGATGATGTCACAAAGCAACCGTGGGCTAAAAACGGCTTTGACAAAGTGTTGCTGGACCCGGCGCGAGCAGGTGCTGCTGGCGTCATGCAGCAAATTATAAAACTGGAACCCATTCGTATAGTTTATGTATCCTGTAACCCTGCGACGCTGGCTCGGGATAGCGAGGCGTTATTAAAAGCAGGATATACCATTGCGCGACTGGCGATGCTGGATATGTTCCCACACACGGGGCATCTGGAATCGATGGTGCTTTTTTCGCGCGTTAAATAGTTACGATTTGCTGATTTCGGCAGGTCAGGTCCCTAAAGGAGAGGACAATGGTTGCGGTAAGAAGTGCACATATCAATAAGGCTGGTGAATTTGATCCGGACAAATGGATCGCAAGTCTGGGGATTGCCAGCCAGAAGTCGTGTGAGTGCTTAGCCGAAACCTGGGCGTATTGTCTGCAGCAGACGCAGGGGCATCCGGATGCCAGTTTACTGTTGTGGCGTGGTGTCGAGATGGTGGAGATCCTCTCGACATTAAGTATGGACATTGACACGCTGCGGGCGGCGCTGCTGTTCCCTCTGGCCGATGCCAACGTAGTCAGCGAAGACGTACTGCGCGAGAGCGTCGGTAAGTCGGTCGTTAATCTTATTCACGGTGTGCGCGATATGGCGGCAATCCGCCAGCTGAAAGCGACGCACACTGATTCTGTTTCCTCCGAACAGGTCGATAACGTTCGCCGGATGTTATTGGCGATGGTCGATGATTTCCGCTGCGTGGTCATCAAACTGGCGGAGCGTATTGCTCATCTGCGCGAAGTAAAAGATGCGCCAGAAGATGAACGCGTACTTGCAGCAAAAGAGTGCACCAATATCTACGCGCCGCTGGCGAACCGTCTCGGGATCGGGCAACTGAAATGGGAACTGGAAGATTACTGCTTCCGTTATCTCCACCCGACTGAATACAAGCGCATCGCCAAATTGCTGCATGAACGCCGTCTCGACCGCGAACACTATATCGAAGAGTTTGTCGGTCATCTGCGCGCTGAGATGAAAGCTGAAGGCGTTAAAGCTGAGGTGTATGGTCGTCCGAAACACATCTACAGCATCTGGCGCAAAATGCAGAAAAAGAACCTCGCCTTCGATGAGCTGTTTGATGTCCGTGCAGTACGTATTGTTGCCGAGCGTTTACAAGACTGCTACGCCGCGCTGGGGATAGTGCACACTCACTATCGCCACTTGCCGGATGAATTTGATGATTACGTCGCAAATCCGAAACCAAACGGCTATCAGTCTATTCATACTGTGGTACTGGGGCCTGGTGGCAAAACCGTTGAGATCCAAATCCGCACCAAACAGATGCATGAAGATGCAGAGCTGGGTGTCGCTGCGCACTGGAAATACAAAGAAGGTGCGGCTGCTGGCGGGGCGCGTTCGGGACATGAAGACCGGATTGCCTGGCTGCGTAAACTGATTGCGTGGCAGGAAGAGATGGCTGATTCCGGCGAAATGCTCGACGAAGTACGCAGCCAGGTCTTTGACGACCGGGTATACGTCTTTACGCCGAAAGGTGATGTCGTTGATTTGCCTGCGGGATCAACGCCGCTGGACTTCGCTTACCACATCCACAGTGATGTCGGACACCGCTGCATCGGGGCAAAAATTGGCGGGCGCATTGTGCCGTTCACCTACCAGCTGCAAATGGGCGACCAGATTGAAATTATCACCCAGAAACAGCCCAATCCCAGCCGTGACTGGTTAAACCCAAACCTGGGCTATGTCACAACCAGCCGTGGGCGTTCGAAAATTCATGCCTGGTTCCGTAAACAGGATCGTGACAAAAACATTCTGGCTGGACGACAAATCCTTGATGACGAGCTGGAACATCTGGGGATCAGCCTGAAAGAAGCAGAAAAACACCTGCTGCCGCGTTACAACTTCAATGATGTCGACGAGTTGCTGGCGGCGATTGGTGGCGGGGATATCCGGCTCAATCAGATGGTGAATTTCCTGCAATCGCAATTTAATAAGCCGAGTGCCGAAGAGCAGGACGCCGCCGCGCTGAAGCAGCTTCAGCAAAAAAGCCATGCCCCGCAAAACCGCAGTAAAGATAACGGGCGCGTGGTAGTAGAAGGTGTCGGCAATCTGATGCACCACATCGCGCGCTGCTGTCAGCCGATTCCTGGTGATGAAATTGTTGGTTTCATTACTCAGGGACGCGGTATTTCTGTGCACCGCGCCGATTGTGAACAACTGGTGGAGCTACGCTCCCATGCGCCAGAACGCATTGTTGATGCAGTATGGGGCGAGAGCTACTCCGCCGGATATTCGCTGGTGGTCCGCGTGCTGGCTAATGATCGTAGTGGGTTGTTGCGTGATATCACGACCATTCTCGCCAACGAGAAGGTGAACGTGCTTGGCGTTGCCAGCCGTAGCGATACCAAACAGCAACTGGCAACCATCGATATGACCATTGAGATTTATAACCTGCAGGTGCTGGGCCGCGTGCTGGGTAAACTCAATCAGGTGCCGGATGTTATCGACGCGCGTCGACTGCACGGGAGTTAGGCCGAAATTTGCTCGTATCTACAATGTAGATTGATATATACTGTATCTACATATGATAGCGGTTTGAGGAAAGGGTTATGATCCACAGTAGCGTAAAGCGTTGGGGAAATTCTCCTGCAGTGCGGATCCCGGCTACGTTAATGCAGGCGCTCAATCTGAATATTGATGATGAAGTGAAGATTGACCTGGTGGATGGCAAATTAATTATTGAGCCAGTGCGTAAAGAGCCCGTATTTACGCTTGCTGAACTGGTCAACGACATCACGCCGGAAAACCTCCACGAGAATATCGACTGGGGGGAGCCGAAAGATAAGGAAGTCTGGTAATGGTAAGCCGATACGTACCCGATATGGGCGATCTGATTTGGGTTGATTTTGACCCGACAAAAGGTAGCGAGCAAGCCGGACATCGTCCGGCTGTTGTCCTGAGTCCGTTCATGTATAACAACAAAACAGGTATGTGTCTGTGTGTTCCTTGTACAACACAATCAAAAGGATATCCGTTCGAAGTTGTTTTATCCGGTCAGGAATGTGATGGCGTAGCGTTAGCTGATCAGGTAAAAAGTATCGCCTGGCGGGCAAGAGGAGCAACGAAGAAAGGAACGGTTACCCCAGAGGAATTACAACTCATTAAAGCCAAAATTAACGTGCTGATTGGGTAAGTGTTACTAACTCACTTCTATTCTGGTCACAGGCTTCCACCTGACAGACCCGCAATTTTCAGGACATTCCAATGAATCAAATCGACCGTTTACTCACTATCATGCAGCGCCTGCGCGATCCGGAAAACGGCTGCCCGTGGGATAAGGAGCAGACATTTACTTCTATTGCGCCTTATACCCTTGAAGAAACCTACGAAGTGCTGGATGCCATCGCTCGCGAAGACTTTGACGATCTGCGCGGTGAGCTCGGCGATCTGTTGTTCCAGGTGGTGTTTTACGCGCAAATGGCCCAGGAAGAAGGGCGCTTTGACTTTAATGATATTTGTGCTGCGATCAGCGATAAATTAGAGCGTCGCCATCCGCATGTTTTTGCTGATAGTTCTGCCGAAAACAGCAGTGAAGTTCTCGCCCGTTGGGAGCAGATCAAAACCGAAGAACGCGCGCAGAAAGCACAGCATTCGGCGCTGGACGATATTCCTCGCAGTTTGCCGGCTTTAATGCGCGCACAAAAAATCCAGAAACGTTGTGCCAACGTTGGCTTCGACTGGACGACGCTTGGCCCGGTGGTTGATAAAGTCTACGAAGAGATCGACGAGGTGATGTACGAGGCGCGGCAGGCTGTTGTCGACCAGGCTAAACTGGAGGAGGAAATGGGCGACCTGCTGTTTGCCACGGTTAATCTGGCTCGCCATTTAGGGACGAAAGCAGAAATCGCATTGCAAAAAGCGAACGAAAAATTCGAGCGTCGTTTTCGCGAAGTGGAGCGTATTGTTGCCGCGCGTGGACTGGAAATGACAGGTGTTGACCTCGAAACAATGGAAGAAGTCTGGCAACAGGTAAAACGGCAGGAAATTGATCTCTAAGGGAATTACGCGGTCAAGCGCCATTTGTGTCATTTTTTAAATGACAAGCGCTTGATTTGCGTCAAAAACATTTACCCCAAAGGGGCTATTTTCTCACTCCTGATTTCAATGGTGCGCTGGCGAAGAGGAGGGATAATGAAAGTTTGTGGCACAGGTCATGTTCGGGTATACTGCTTTCCCGTCCTGGTTATTCCATCGTCTTTTCAACCTAACTTCTCAGGTTCAGCATGACAACGAACTATATTTTTGTGACCGGCGGGGTCGTATCCTCTCTGGGTAAAGGCATTGCCGCAGCCTCCCTCGCAGCCATTCTTGAAGCCCGTGGCCTCAATGTGACTATCATGAAACTGGATCCGTACATCAACGTCGATCCAGGTACTATGAGCCCAATCCAACACGGGGAAGTGTTCGTTACTGAAGACGGCGCTGAAACCGACCTGGACCTGGGTCACTACGAGCGTTTCATTCGTACCAAAATGAGCCGCCGCAACAACTTCACCACGGGTCGTATCTACTCAGACGTTCTGCGTAAAGAACGCCGCGGTGACTACCTCGGCGCAACCGTACAGGTTATTCCACACATCACTAACGCTATCAAAGAACGCGTTCTTGCAGGTGGCGAAGGCCACGACGTGGTTCTGGTCGAAATCGGCGGTACCGTAGGTGACATCGAATCCCTGCCGTTCCTCGAAGCGATTCGCCAGTTGGCTGTTGAAATTGGCCGTGAGCACACTCTGTTTATGCACCTGACGCTGGTGCCGTACATGGCTGCGTCTGGTGAAGTCAAAACCAAACCGACCCAGCACTCTGTAAAAGAGCTGCTCTCCATCGGTATCCAGCCTGACATCCTGATTTGTCGTTCAGATCGCGCCGTTCCGGCGAACGAACGTGCGAAGATTGCATTGTTCTGTAATGTTCCGGAAAAAGCGGTTATTTCTCTGAAAGACGTCGATTCCATCTATAAAATTCCGGGCCTGTTGAAATCTCAGGGGCTGGACGATTATATTTGTAAACGATTCAGCTTAAACTGCCCGGAAGCGAATCTGTCCGAATGGGAACAGGTTATCTTCGAAGAAGCGAATCCGGTGAGTGAAGTCACCATCGGTATGGTCGGTAAGTACATTGAACTGCCGGACGCTTACAAATCAGTGATTGAAGCACTGAAACACGGCGGGCTGAAAAATCGTGTCAGCGTCAACATCAAACTGATCGATTCACAAGATGTTGAAACGCGCGGTGTTGAAATCCTTAAAGGTCTGGACGCGATCCTCGTACCTGGCGGTTTCGGCTATCGTGGCGTAGAAGGCATGATTACTACCGCGCGCTTTGCGCGTGAGAACAATATTCCTTATCTGGGCATTTGCCTGGGTATGCAGGTGGCGTTAATTGATTACGCTCGCCATGTTGCCAACATGGAGAACGCCAACTCTACGGAATTTGTGCCAGACTGTAAGTACCCGGTTGTGGCGCTGATTACCGAGTGGCGCGATGAAAACGGCAACGTTGAAGTTCGTAGCGAGAAGAGCGATCTCGGTGGCACCATGCGTCTTGGCGCACAGCAGTGCCAGCTGGTTGACAATAGCCTGGTTCGCCAGCTGTACAATGCGCCGACAATTGTTGAGCGTCATCGTCACCGCTACGAAGTCAACAACATGCTGCTGAAACAGATTGAAGATGCAGGTCTGCGCGTTGCGGGCCGTTCCGGGGATGATCAGTTGGTCGAGATCATCGAAGTTCCGAATCACCCGTGGTTCGTGGCTTGTCAGTTCCATCCGGAGTTTACTTCTACTCCACGTGATGGCCACCCGCTGTTTGCTGGCTTTGTAAAAGCCGCCAGCGAGTTCCAGAAACGTCAGGCGAAGTAAGTAAAAAAGTTAGAACGGCAACGCGTACCCTGGGTACGCGTTGTTTGTCTGGAGTTTCAGTTTAACTAGTGACTTGAGGAAAACCTAATGTCCAAAATCGTAAAAATCATCGGTCGTGAAATCATCGACTCCCGTGGTAACCCGACTGTTGAAGCCGAAGTACATCTGGAGGGTGGTTTCGTCGGTATGGCAGCTGCTCCATCAGGTGCTTCTACTGGTTCCCGTGAAGCTCTGGAACTGCGCGATGGCGACAAATCCCGTTTCCTGGGCAAAGGCGTAACCAAAGCTGTTGCTGCGGTTAACGGCCCGATCGCTCAGGCGCTGATTGGCAAAGATGCCAAAGATCAGGCTGGCATTGACAAGATCATGATCGACCTGGACGGCACCGAAAACAAATCTAACTTCGGCGCGAACGCAATCCTGGCTGTGTCTCTGGCTAACGCCAAAGCTGCTGCAGCTGCTAAAGGTATGCCGCTGTACGAGCACATCGCTGAACTGAACGGTACTCCGGGCAAATACTCCATGCCGGTTCCGATGATGAACATCATCAACGGTGGTGAGCACGCTGACAACAACGTTGATATCCAGGAATTCATGATTCAGCCGGTTGGCGCGAAAACTGTGAAAGAAGCCATCCGCATGGGTTCTGAAGTTTTCCATCACCTGGCAAAAGTTCTGAAAGCGAAAGGCATGAACACTGCAGTTGGTGACGAAGGTGGCTATGCGCCGAACCTGGGTTCCAACGCTGAAGCTCTGGCTGTTATCGCTGAAGCTGTTAAAGCTGCTGGCTATGAACTGGGCAAAGACATCACTCTGGCGATGGACTGCGCAGCTTCTGAATTCTACAAAGACGGTAAATACGTTCTGGCTGGCGAAGGCAACAAAGCTTTCACCTCTGAAGAATTCACTCACTTCCTGGAAGAACTGACCAAACAGTACCCGATCGTTTCTATCGAAGACGGTCTGGACGAATCTGACTGGGACGGTTTCGCATACCAGACCAAAGTTCTGGGCGACAAAATCCAGCTGGTTGGTGACGACCTGTTCGTAACCAACACCAAGATCCTGAAAGAAGGTATCGAAAAAGGCATCGCTAACTCCATCCTGATCAAATTCAACCAGATCGGTTCTCTGACCGAAACTCTGGCTGCAATAAAGATGGCGAAAGACGCTGGCTACACTGCAGTTATCTCTCACCGTTCTGGCGAAACTGAAGACGCTACCATCGCTGACCTGGCTGTTGGTACTGCTGCAGGCCAGATCAAAACTGGTTCTATGAGCCGTTCTGACCGTGTTGCTAAATACAACCAGCTGATTCGTATCGAAGAAGCTCTGGGCGAAAAAGCACCGTACAACGGTCGTAAAGAGATCAAAGGCCAGGCATAAGTCTGACTTTATCTGATTTAAAAATGCCAGCCTTCGGGCTGGCATTTTTTATGGTCGAGTTACCAGCGGCCTGAGGAACCACCGCCTCCAGATGAACCACCACCTCCGCTAAATCCGCCGCCGCCGCTAAACCCGCCACCACTTGAGCCTCCACCGGAAGAGGATGAAGAGGAACCTTTTCTTGAAGCTCTTTCTTTACCGAGTTTCTTATATTTGGCGCGTAGTTTTTTACTAACGATAAGCCAAAAGATAAGCAGCACTACGATCGCAAAAGGCGTTAACATACCGCAGGCAACGATTAAATTCGTCCATGGTCCTGGCTCTGCAACATAGAGGAATACCATCCCGTAAATTGCGCCAGTGAGTGCTATCCAGGGGAGATTTGACGGATCGGTAAAAACAATAAAATATGAAAGCACCGCCAGTAATATAATTACAGCAAGCGATAATGGAATAGGGGGATTGATACTGTAGTAATTCCCCCTGTTTTCCGGTAATTCACCATTCAGCAGAAGTGCGCCAATATTTTCGCTTGCCAGTGTTAACCCACCCATAAGGTCATCACTTTTGAAAGCAGGGATTAATATATCACGGATAATCTTCGCCGCTTGCAGGTCGGTAACCACCCCTTCCAGCCCGTAGCCCACTTCAATGCGAACTTTACGAGCTTCCCAGACGACCAGGATCAGAATACCATCGTCACGCCGCTCATCCCCCAGTTTCCAGCTATCAAAAACGCGAGTTGCATATTGTTCAATGGTATCGTCCCCGGTGGATGGCACAATTAATACGGCGACCTAGGCTCGTGTTTTTTGTGTAATATCCTGCAGCTGCTGTGTCAGTGATTGTTGTTCAGACGAGCTTAACGTACCAGTAATATCGGTCACCTGGTGGCGCAGCTCCGGCACAGCAATTTGCTGGGCAAGCACCGGAAGGCACCACAAAGCGAGTAAAATAAAGATTAAGCGCATTACGATCACCAGCGCCCGGAAGCGCCACCGCCACCAGACGAACCGCCGCCACCGCTGAAATTATCATTGTCAAAAGAGGATGAAGAGGAAGATGACGACGATGATGAAGAATGCCAGGAGGCCGAGTTGCTTCTTTCGTAACGTGACGGTCGGTTGGCACTACGCATTGAATCACGCACCTTTCTGCCGAAAGGTGTGAAAGCGATAGCTACGGTCAGGAATGGTGTGGCGAAACATAATAATGTGGCAAGAACTCCCCAGCTCCCGCTATATCCAGCGATGGGAAGTACAAAAGCCAGTACTATGGCAGCAAAGCAAATCACTCCCAGCGTTTTGACATATCCTCTGGCGGAAATAAAGGTCAGTACTATCGCCCAGACTATCAAAGCCCACCAACCGCTAAAGGGCAAAGGGTGATCGGGCGATGTGTTATTGACTAAATCATTTCCTGATAGTCGGGTTTCAATATCACTGATACCCTGTTGCAAGCCGCCAGTAAGGTCGCCTTTTTTAAACGCTGGAATAATACTGTTGCGAATAATTTGCCCGGACTGTGCATCAGTAAGAATACCCTCAAGCCCGTAACCGATTTCAATATGAACTGTATGATCTTGCCAGGCAACTACCAGTAAAATACCGTCATCACGACCTTTATGGCCGGGCTGCCAACTCTCGAACACACGTGTTGCATATTGCTCGATGGTTTCTTCGCCTGTGGTTTCAACCACCAATACCACAAGCTGCGTCTGTTCTTTTTGCGTCAGGGCTTTAATCTGGCTGGTCAGCGTACTTACTTCCCCTCTGGTTAATGTCCCTGTTAAATCATTCATATATTTAGGTAATTCAGGTACTGGAACTTGCACTGCAAACGCAGATGAACAGACCAGAACAAGAAGTAAGATAAAATTTTTCATATAATTAACTCGCCTAATGAGCATTAGCATTCTGGCTAAAATCTATTGTTGGGGCTTTGCTTACTGTGGCGACATCATCCGGCAAATAATTTTTCTTCGGTGTGTAATCCATGACCTTTGCGGTTAACACTGCGGGAAATTTGCGGATAGTGACATTATATTGTTCAATGGCTTTAATATATCTTCCTCGCGCGACAGCAATTCGATTTTCGCTTCCTTCGAGTTGTACCATTAAATTTTGATAGAGTTCCTGAGCCTTTAATTCTGGATAACGTTCACTAATAATTGTTAACTGCCCGAGAGTGCGAGTCACCTGCGCCTGAGCTTGTTGCCAGGCTTGTAATTTTTGCTCATCTCCCGGAGCTTGCTGAAGATCGCTGCTGGCACGATTAGCTTGACTACGGGCTAACGTAACGGCGTCCAATACCTCTTTTTCATGGCTGGAATAACCTTTAATACTTGCGACAAGATTAGGAATAAGATCGGCGCGACGTTGATACTGATTCAGTACTTCTGACCAGGAGGCATTAACCTGCTCATCATAGGTTTGAATATCGTTATAACCGCAACCTGATAAATTGAAAATAAATATAAATACGATGAATATTCTAAACATGTTTAAATCCCTTTTATTTAATCATTTAAAACATAATACGCCGCTTCATTTTATTCCTAATGATCTGATTCACTTTTTACCTTAAACCCGCCTGTAACAGAATGTTAATAAGACATGATTGTTGCGGCAGGATCTGCAATAATTAACAATTATCCACTTCTCAGAGAATGCTATGCAGTACCCGATTAACGAGATGTTCCAGACCCTGCAAGGTGAGGGTTACTTTACCGGCGTCCCCGCCATTTTTATTCGTTTACAGGGATGCCCGGTCGGCTGTGCCTGGTGCGACACCAAACACACATGGGAAAAGCTTGAGGATCGGGAAGTTTCCCTTTTCAGCATTCTGGGGAAAACGAAAGAGAGTGATAAGTGGGGAGCAGCAAGCAGTGAAGACTTGCTCGCAGTCATCGGTCGTCAGGGATACACCGCGCGTCACGTGGTGATTACGGGTGGTGAACCTTGTATTCATGACTTGATGCCACTAACTGACCTGCTCGAAAAGAACGGTTTCAGTTGCCAGATAGAAACCAGCGGTACTCATGAAGTGCGTTGTACGCCGAATACCTGGGTCACCGTGTCGCCAAAACTGAATATGCGTGGCGGTTATGAAGTATTGTCGCAAGCCCTGGAGCGAGCTAACGAAATCAAACACCCAGTTGGACGCGTACGGGATATCGAAGCACTGGATGAATTGCTGGCGACGCTGACCGATGATAAACCGCGAATCATTGCACTTCAGCCAATTAGCCAGAAGGAAGATGCTACGCGTTTGTGCATTGAAACTTGCATTGCGCGTAACTGGCGTTTGTCGATGCAAACACATAAATATTTAAATATTGCCTGATTAAACATTTATAAGCGTTGTAAATGGGTGGGGTTTGTAAAGACTCCCACTCATTTATATTTTTTGTCGCCTCTGAACACTCATCCATTTTGCCCATTCCGGGCTAATCATTGTCATTCTCTACAAATTCTGTAGCGTTAATTTTTCACTGGAGTGAAAATTATTACGTCGGAGTTTGGTAGATTTTAGTTTGTATAGAGTTATTTTATATATTTATCTTTTCAATCAATGGATTAAGTGCTCTTTAACATAATGGGTATGTTGTTTGTGTGATCCTGTAAAGTTGGTAGATTGTGACTGGCTTAAAAAATCATTAATTAATAATAGGTTATGTTTAGAGAGTTCCCCGCGCCAGCGGGGATAAACCGAATATCAAGGAAGTCATGAAGACTTCGACTATGAGCTCCCCGCGTCAGCCGGGGATAACCATTCAGGTATGTTCAGGCCGGGCAGTTTCCCGCCCGGTCTTCCTCATTTACGCATTCGACCAGCTCTGGATTGAATCCGCATTCCCCAGCTCACCATGCATCACTTCATACGATTTTTTCAGGATCACATCAGTATGTTTGGTTAAATCTTTGAAAATACCTTTATTCATCGCATCGTAGCGTTTGGCATTGCTCTCAATCGGCATAAAGACATCTTTCACGCGAACCATTTTGTCGACAGCCGTTGCGTAATCTGGATACAGACCAAGCCCTACAGCCGTGTTGATCGCCGCCCCCAGGCTTGCACAACCGTTAATGGCATTACGGCGCGCCGGAAGATTGAATACATCGGCAAAAATCTGCATAAACAGATCGCTGTTCGAACCACCGCCAGTAATGATCACATGCTTCGCAAAGTGATTCATTTCATTACACATATTGTCGTAATTGTTCTTCAGCGTTAGCGCCACGCTTTCCAGTATCGAGCGATATATCCATGCGTAATCCATGCTGGAATCAAAGCCGATCATAATCCCACGCTTGTAGGGTTCCCACGGATTGGTCAGCCAGTCCAGCACTGTCATCAGACCATTACAGCCAGGTGGCACACAAGAAGCTTTTTTGTTGAGCAAATCTTCCGGTGAAAGATCTTGTGCTTTGGCATCCTGAATTAACGACTCGCCTAACATGTCGCGCAGCCAGCTCACCGTCCACATGCCTTTTCGGATACCGTAACCTTCATAAAGCAACGTTTGCGGAATAGAAGACATAATCGGCCAGTACGCAACCGGATCTTTCGGCAGTGCTTTACCGTTCATCATCAATGCGATGTAAGTGCCAAGAGAAATTACTGCCGTTTCATCATCCAGTAACCCGGCTCCCAGGGCTTCTACCGGTTTATCACTGGTGGTACAAACAACCGGCAGTCCTGCCGGGAAATGCGTCGCCAGCGCGGCTTGAGGTGTGATATGCCCAAGAACAGTGCCTGGCATTTGCACATCAAAAAGCATCTGGCGGGGGATATTAAACTTCTCCATTACCGCAGCATCTTCACTCCATGCCCAGCTCTTATAATCCACCGGCCACTGACCAAAATAGTTGGCGATATTATCTTTTAATTCCCCCGTTAAACGGTGCGTCAGATAACCCGAAAAAGAGGTGACATACGCCACGTCAGGATTCGTATGTTCGTAATGGCGTGTAACGCGTGCATCCTGCCAGCTAATCAACGGAGCAGCAGGCGTGCCATCGGCTTTTAGTAACGCACGGCAGCAACGGATTGATCCCAGGCCGATGCCAACAATATCTTCTTTATTCCCGGCAAACTGGCTCATTAAATCGTGACCGGCAAAACATAATGATGCCCATAAATCGTCGTCAGGATGTTCTGCGGTATCGGCATCCGGCGTGTGCATCGGCTGTAATAAGCCTTTACCTTCGCAAACTACATTACCTTCCAGATCGTACATCACTACTTTTGTGCTCTGACTTCCGCCATCAATCCCTATGATGTATTTCTTCGACATGATTTTTCTCCTGTAATTTTTCTGGCTTACTTGCTGTTAGCCGTTGCGGGGGCTATATCAGCAGTACGAATTTTTTGGAACAGCAAAAAGGTAAAGACGATCACCATGCCGAGCGCCGCCATGCCCATCAGCCACATGTTGCGGTAGGCTTCTGCAGCGGGCAGGGTGTCCTGCCAGTGACCGATAATCGGGTAAACGAAGACATCCGGCAGGAATCCAATCACCGAACAAATACCTACCGTGGTACCCATAATGTAAGACGGTGTTCTCGCTTCGCCGGGGCAGGCCCAGTACAGCCCGCGTGAGGCGTAACAGGTGAATCCCAGTAGTAAAATCAGGCCAATCCCCATCGCGACCGATTGCGGGTTAGAGTTGGTAACGAGTAGGGCAGTCAGTGCCAGCAGGCCGATGATGGAAAGGATTTGGATCACGCGGGTAGGGGATTTCACTTTGCTGTAGGTGGTGATGATGCCGCCAAGTGGACCACACAGTGCGCGGAAGATTTTGTTGATCACAATCCCCATGTAGCTCGCCGCCACCAGCGACATGCCGTACATCTCGGTCAGATAGTTGGTGGAGTAACTCAGAATGGCGTAGATGGTGAAGACGCCAAAAATCACCATGCTGCAATACCAGGTGGTGCTGATGCGCAAAACGGCCAGGATGTCGCTAAGCTGGAATGACTGTTTTTCTTCGTTATTGGCACTGCGCAGGTTGTTGTTATCGCTAACAAAAAACCAGCACAGAATCCCCAATAAGATGTAAACCACACTGTAGATAATAATGACCGTTTTCAGGCTGGCGCTGTCATCCGGTGCAAAGCGAGAAAAGACCCACATGGTAAACACCGCCAGCGACATTACACCGACGCCGCGCAGCCCTTCCATCCAGCCCATGATCTTCCCTTGCTCGCTATGATCGCCAAGTAATGAGGCGGCTTTAATCGACACTGACCACAGCATTAAAATAGTGGTTATCGCAAAGGCGACCTGAATACAGAGCATTACCCAGAGTGGTGGATAGGTTGCCATTATCAGGCCCAGCAACCCGGTAATGATCATCGCGGAAGTAATCATTTTGCGGTGTGAAAATTTATCGGCAATAACGCCGCTGGGGGCATAAAGAATAATGGCCGCAATACCAAATGTACTCATTATTAAACCTATCTCGGTATTGCTGAATCCCATAAATTTCGCCATGGGAATTTGATAAATATAACGTAAATAAGCCAGATCAAAACTTACGCCGCCGCTAAAACTAATTATCGCGAGGGTTATCCAACGGCGATATGAGTTGTGTTGCATATCGTATTCCCATTTGTAATAGACAAAAAAAAGAGAAAAGTAAGCCGCCCTTTCAGGTGGATTACTTTTCTCAGGTCTCTAGTAATTGCGATAAGAAATAACATGGAAAGCAGAGATGTTGTGTGAGAGTAATCACGCTTCTGCTTTTTAAAACTATTTGATAATACAAACAGCACACTGTGATTACGATCACATTAGCAGTTATGCCCTTATGCTAAAAATTATCTCCAGTTACCAGAGATAATGAGAAAGGTAACTTCCCTCTCGCGGGGGAAGTTACCTTTCTTTTTTTTTGCCTTACGGAAATTGGAGCTAACTATGTCAATCGAATCTCTCAATGCGTTCTCAATGGATTTTTTCTCCCTGAAAGGTAAAACAGCAATTGTTACCGGCGGGAATAGCGGTTTAGGTCAGGCATTTGCAATGGCGTTGGCCAAAGCTGGCGCAAATATTTTTATTCCAAGTTTTGTCAAAGATAACGGCGAAACAAAGGAAATGATTGAAAAACAGGGTGTTGAAGTGGACTTTATGCAGGTGGATATCACCGCAGAAGGCGCACCGCAGAAGATTATCGCTGCCTGCTGTGAGCGCTTCGGTACCGTTGATATTCTGGTGAACAATGCCGGTATTTGTAAGCTGAATAAAGTGTTGGACTTCGGTCGTGCCGACTGGGATCCAATGATTGATGTGAACCTGACCGCCGCATTCGAGTTAAGTTATGAAGCCGCAAAAATTATGATCCCGCAGAAAAGCGGTAAAATCATTAATATCTGTTCATTGTTCTCTTACTTAGGTGGACAATGGTCACCTGCTTATTCTGCCACTAAACATGCTCTTGCCGGATTCACCAAAGCCTATTGCGATGAATTAGGTCAATATAATATTCAGGTGAATGGTATTGCTCCGGGATATTACGCTACCGATATCACTCTGGCGACCCGTAGTAATCCAGAAACTAACCAGCGCGTTCTTGATCATATTCCGGCAAACCGTTGGGGCGATACTCAGGATTTAATGGGCGCAGCCGTATTCCTCGCAAGTCCGGCATCGAATTATGTCAACGGACATTTATTAGTTGTCGATGGCGGTTATTTAGTGCGCTAATCCATAACGGTGGTTTCTGTTTTCTCTTATTAATGATTATTCCATTTTTATTATCAGGAAGGAATTACTATGTCTTTATCTCGCGCAGCGATTGTCGACCAGCTAAAGGAAATTGTTGGTGCAGATCGCGTAATTACCGATGAAACAGTATTAAAGAAGAACAGTATTGACCGTTTTCGTAAATTTCCGGATATTCATGGCATTTATACTTTGCCGATTCCGGCAGCGGTCGTAAAACTCGGTTCCACAGAACAAGTCTCCCGTGTGCTGAATTTTATGAATGCGCACAAAATTAATGGTGTGCCGCGTACCGGCGCTTCCGCCACCGAGGGGGGATTGGAAACCGTTGTGGAAAACTCGGTGGTGCTCGACGGCTCCGCCATGAATCAAATCATTAATATTGATATTGAGAATATGCAGGCCACGGCGCAATGTGGCGTTCCGCTGGAGGTGCTGGAAAACGCGTTGCGTGAAAAAGGTTACACCACAGGGCATTCTCCGCAATCAAAACCGCTGGCGCAGATGGGCGGCCTGGTAGCAACCCGCAGTATCGGGCAGTTCTCCACACTCTACGGCGCAATCGAAGATATGGTCGTTGGTCTGGAAGCAGTATTGGCTGATGGCACCGTGACACGCATTAAAAACGTGCCACGCCGCGCGGCTGGCCCGGACATTCGTCACATCATCATCGGCAACGAAGGTGCATTGTGCTATATCACTGAAGTAACAGTGAAAATATTTAAATTCACCCCAGAAAACAACCTCTTCTACGGCTATATCCTGGAAGACATGAAAACCGGCTTCAACATCCTGCGTGAAATCATGGTGGAAGGGTATCGTCCGTCGATCGCTCGTTTGTATGACGCTGAAGATGGCACCCAACACTTCACCCATTTTGCCGACGGAAAATGTGTGCTGATCTTTATGGCTGAAGGTAACCCTCGCATTGCGAAGGCGACGGGCGAAGGGATTGCGGAAATCGTTGCCCGCTACCCGCAATGCCAGCGAGTTGACAGCAAACTGATCGAAACCTGGTTTAATCACCTGAACTGGGGACCAGATAAAGTGGCTGCCGAACGTGTGCAGATCCTCAAAACCGGCAACATGGGCTTTACCACCGAAGTCTCCGGCTGCTGGAGCTGCATCCACGAAATCTACGAAAGCGTTATTAACCGTATTCGTACCGAGTTCCCGCACGCCGACGACATCACCATGCTGGGCGGTCACTCCTCTCATAGCTACCAGAACGGCACCAACATGTACTTCGTCTACGACTACAACGTCGTTGACTGTAAGCCGGAAGAGGAAATCGACAAGTACCACAATCCGCTCAACAAAATCATCTGCGAAGAAACTATTCGCCTCGGTGGTTCGATGGTGCACCACCACGGCATTGGTAAACATCGCGTTCACTGGAGCAAGCTGGAACACGGCAGCGCGTGGGCGTTGCTGGAAGGGCTGAAAAAGCAGTTCGATCCTAACGGCATTATGAATACGGGTACTATCTATCCGATTGAAAAATAATGTGTCAGGCAGCGTCCCGTGATGTCGGGGCGTTGCCTTTTCGGCTTCTCAACCGGGAAGCCGTTCTTATTACCGGACAATGAAGGGGTAAAGATGAACACTTCACCGGTGCGAATGGATGATTTACCACTTAACCGTTTTCACTGCCGCATTGCTGCGCTCACTTTCGGTGCGCACCTGACCGACGGTTATGTCCTCGGCGTCATTGGTTACGCCATTATTCAGCTTACTCCAGCCATGCAACTGACGCCGTTTATGGCGGGTATGATTGGCGGCTCGGCGTTACTTGGCCTGTTTATCGGCAGCCTGGTTTTGGGGTGGATCTCCGACCATATTGGGCGACAAAAAATCTTCACCTTCAGTTTTTTGCTGATTACGCTTGCTTCGTTTTTACAATTTTTTGCCACCACGCCAGAGCATCTTATTGGACTGCGCATTTTGATTGGCATTGGTCTGGGAGGCGATTACTCAGTCGGTCACACCTTGCTGGCTGAATTTTCCCCGCGCCGCCATCGCGGTATTTTGCTGGGCGCATTCAGCGTGGTGTGGACCGTAGGCTATGTGTTGGCAAGTATTGCCGGACATCACTTTATTTCCGAAAACCCGGAAGCCTGGCGCTGGCTGCTGGCATCGGCAGCTTTGCCCGCGTTGTTGATTACGTTATTACGCTGGGGAACGCCAGAATCGCCACGCTGGCTACTGCGCCAGGGGCGTTTTGCAGAAGCTCACGCTATCGTGCATCGCTATTTTGGTCCCCATGTTTTATTGGGCGATGAAGTGGCAGCGGCGACCCATAAACACATCAAAACCTTGTTCTCTTCGCGCTACTGGCGGCGCACGGCGTTTAACAGCGTCTTCTTTGTCTGCCTCGTAATCCCATGGTTTGTGATTTATACCTGGCTGCCGACCATTGCCCAAACTATTGGTCTGGAAGATGCGCTGACCGCCAGCCTGATGCTTAATGCGTTGTTAATTGTGGGCGCGCTGCTGGGATTAGTTCTGACGCACCTGCTGGCACATCGCAAATTTTTGCTAGGAAGTTTTTTGCTGCTGGCGGCAACGCTGGTAGTGATGGCCTGTTTGCCTTCCGGCAGTTCATTAACGCTACTGCTTTTTGTTCTCTTCAGCACCACCATTTCGGCGGTCAGTAATCTGGTGGGCATTTTGCCTGCGGAAAGTTTTCCTACTGACATTCGCTCGCTGGGCGTTGGTTTTGCCACCGCCATGAGTCGACTTGGCGCGGCGGTAAGTACGGGTCTGCTGCCGTGGATTCTGGCGCAGTGGGGAATGCAAGTTACCTTATTGATCCTGGCGGCAGTGTTGTTAGTTGGTTTTGTCGTGACCTGGCTATGGGCACCAGAAACTAAAGCCCTCCCGCTGGTGGCGGCGGGAAATGTATGAGGTGCGAATGAACATACTGTTAGCGTTTAAAGCCGAACCGGATGCCGGGATGCTGGCGGAAAAAGAGTGGCTGGCGGCGGCTCAGGGTAATAGCGGACCGGATGTTTCGCTACTGCGAAGTTTACTCGGTGCTGATGAACAGGCCGCTGCCGCGCTGCTGTTGGCGCAGAGAAAAAATGGCACGCCGATGACTTTAACCGCGTTGAGCATAGGCGATGAACGGGCGTTGCACTGGCTGCGCTATCTCATGGCTCTTGGGTTTGAGAAAGTTGTATTGCTGGAGACGGCGGCAGATCTGCGTTTTGCGCCGGAATTTGTCGCCTGGCATATTGCCGAATGGCAGCGCCAGAATCCGCTGGATCTGCTAATTACCGGCTGCCAAAGCAGCGAAGGACAGAATGGGCAAACGCCATTTTTGCTGGCGGAAATGCTGGGCTGGCCCTGTTTCACCCAGGTGGAGCGTTTCACTCTCGACGCGCCGTTTATCACCCTCGAACAGCGTACTGAAAATGGGCTGCGCTGTTGTCGTGTCCGCTTGCCCGCGGTGATTGCTGTGCGCCAGTGTGGCGAAGTGGCCTTGCCAGTACCGGGAATGCGCCAGCGTATGACGGCGGGGAAAGCGGAAATTATCCGCAAAACTGTTGCTGCTGAATCGCCAGCGATGCAGTGCCTGCAACTGGCAAGGCCAGAGCAACGACGCAGAGCGACGCTGATTGATGGGCAAACGGTAGCAGAAAAAGCGCAAAAGCTATGGCAGGACTATTTACGCCAAAGGATGCAGCCATGAATATCGCAATTGTGACAATAAATCAGGAACATGCCGCAATAGCGGGCTGGCTGGCGGAGCAGGATTTCAGCGGCAGCACACTAACGCACTGGCAAATCGAGCCGCAGCCGATGGTCGCGGAACAGGTGCTGGATGCGCTGGTAGAACAGTGGCAGCGAACGCCTGTGGACGTTGTTCTCTTTCCGCCGGGAACGTTTGGTGATGAACTGTCGACCCGGCTGGCCTGGCGTTTACATGGTGCAAGCATCTGCCAGGTGACTTCGTTAGATATTCCAACCGTAAGCGTGCGCAAATCCCACTGGGGAAATGCGCTAACGGCGACGTTGCAAACAGAAAAACGCCCGCTATGCCTTTCGCTGGCACGTCAGGTGGGAGCAGCGAAAAACGCCACGTTGCCCTCTGGTATGCAGCAACTGAACATTGTTCCCGGGGCGCTTCCCGACTGGCTGGTTAGCACAGAGGATCTTAAAAATGTTACCCGTGACCCATTAGCTGAGGCCAGACGAGTACTGGTAGTGGGGCAGGGCGGCGAGGCAGATAGCCATGACATCGCTACGCTGGCTGAAAAGCTGGGGGCAGAAGTGGGCTACAGTCGGGCGCGAGTGATGAACGGTGGCTTTGAAGCCGAAAAGGTCATTGGCATTTCCGGGCATTTGTTGGCGCCAGATGTTTGCATTGTGGCGGGCGCATCCGGTGCGGCAGCGTTAATGGCGGGCGTACGTAATAGTAAGTTTGTGGTGGCGATTAATCATGACGCCAGTGCGGCGGTATTTTCGCAGGCAGATGTTGGTGTGGTAGATGACTGGAAAGCCGTGCTGGAGGCACTGGTGACAAACATTCACGCAGATTGCCAATAACGTACAGTCGGATGCGGCGTGGACGGGGGCCAGGCTCGGGACTTGTAGGCCTGATAAGACGCGTCAAGCGTCGCATCAGGCGCTGAATGCCGGATTTGGCATACAGCCTACAAATCACACAAATTCAATTCGTTACGATTATCCCGTCAAAGCAATTTTTTCGCTAACGTCCAGACCCCGGTATTCGTGGTGGAAAGCGCCACCACACCCGCGTTAATCGCATTACGCGCATCTTCTTCATCGCACACCAACCCACCAGCAATCAGCGGTTGGCGGATTTTCTCCGTCACCCAGCCCAGCACTTTGGGCATGCAGCCTGGGAGGATCTCAATACAATCTGGGTTCGATTGCGCAACCTGCTTATCAATGTTGTGAAACGAAATCGAATCGACAATAAACAGGCGATGAATACAGAAAAAACCTTCCGCTCTTGCCGCTTTCAGCATCGATGCTTTCGTGCTGATAATGCCGTCCGCTTCGGTCACCAGTTTCAGAAACTGAATCACCACTTCTTTGTTCGATGCACCTTCCAGCAAATCGACATGAATAAAGGCATATTTCCCGGCGTTCTTAATCTTTTTAACGATATGGCTGATGGTGCAGATATTGCCGTACAACACGGAAATAAACTGGCATTCAGAATCGATTGCCAGTTGCAGGCTGGCATTATCTTTAACGGCAGCAATCACCGGATTCTGGCGGAGCAGGTGTAAGAGGGACATAAATTATCCTTATTATTTATCCAAAGCGGTAGGTGATGCCGAATCCGGAAGGCGGATAGCGCCACTGTTGTAGTGTTTTTTCGTCGCACAGCAAACGGCAGGTTCCGCACTCAAGGCAACCGCGATAATCAACACGCAAGTCCCCTTCCGGCGTGAGCGAAAAAAGACCTGCCGGACAGGCGTTAATCAATCGTTCTGCCGTCTGACGCTCAACGGAGTCAGCCGGAACAATGTGCGGCGCATCAGCAACGCGCCAGAGATTACGGGCTACAGACATCGCAGACTCCTGATAACATCGCCCGCCAGATGCCACAGGCCATGACGACGTATATGACGCCAGAGTAACTGGCGCAGCGGCAGAACAGGTTTATCCCCCTGATCCCATAAATCACGGGAAATATCCTGCATTAACGCAGGCCACGCACGGTACCATCCCGGGCGTTGCAAAAGCGCCGGAACATGCTGATAACGTTGTAGAACATCCCACAGCTGACTGCGTTCTATGTTTTGATGATAAAGCGGAAACAGATTTTGCGGCTCGCGGTGCTGGCAGGCGCTTATCAGCGTTTGTGCCGCCGCCTGTGCGCCAGTCAGCGCCATATCCATGCCGCGTACGGAAATTCCGGTATTGACGCAACTGCGTAACGCATCGCCCACCAGTAGCCAGCCGTTACCGGCGTATTGCACCGGCATACTGTGCAGGCCACCTTCTGGCACCAGATGCGCGCCATACTCCAGCGATTCCGTGTTTTTGATAAGCGGGCGCACTGCTGGATGCGTTTTAAAGCGGGCCAGCAGCTCGCTTGCCGGAACACGACTTTGCGTAAGGGAAGAGAGCGGGCAAACAATCCCTAACGAGAGCGTTTGTTGATTAGTATAAAGAAATGCGCCGCCGGGCAAGTCATCACAGATTTCGCCGCTGAACAGCAACGCTGCGCCTTCGTTATTCTCCAGATGAAAACGTTCTTCAATAGCGGATGTTTCCAGCGCCAGCACTTCTTTGATTCCTAACGCCATTGATTCGCCAGCAGGGCGGGTAACTAATCCGTGGCGTTCCGCCAGGAGGCTATTGGCACCTTCTGCCAGGACGACATAACGGGTGCGGAGAATATCGTCACCACAGATAACGCCACACACTCTGCCGTTTTCTTCATACAGCGCATCTACCGTCGCACCAGGGATACACTCGACACCTTCTTTTTCGGCTTCGGCAACCAGCCACGGATCGAATCGCGGGCGTAACACGCTCCATGACTCGCCGTTGGGCAGTAAGCTGGAAAATGTTGTGGCGCCATCTGGTGTTAATAAAGAAAGGCTTTCGTGGGTGATGCGACGCTCAAGGGGCGCGGTCAGATGAAATTGCGGGAGGAGTTCAGCGAGCGCATGGGTATATAAACGCCCGCCGGAAAGGTTTTTACTGCCGGGAATTTCAGCGCGTTCCAGTAACAGAACGGACAAACCTGCCCGCGCGCAACGTAAAGCACAAGCGGTGCCTGCTATACCCGCACCGATGATAATAATGTCGCAGTCATCTTCCATGGTGTGCTCCAGATATCCTGAGCGCAATACCCTAACATAGCGTTACTTAAGGGAAATTGACCGCCGACACACTCTTATCATTCGCCGCGATAGATACAGCCTGCAGTGCAGGTTTCTTTCACCATCACCGCACTTAATAGCGGCACAACGGGTTTAACTTGATCCCAAATCCATTTTGCTAAAACTTCGCTGGTTGGGTTTTCCAGACCGGGTATATCATTGAGGTAATAGTGGTCGAGGCGATCGTAGGTTGGTTTAAACGCCGCTTTCAGTTCAGCGAAATCGATAATCCAGCCCGTATGCGGATCGACTTCCCCTGTGATTTCCAGGCGCACCATAAAAGAATGCCCGTGTAAGCGCCCGCACTTATGTCCCTGTGGGACGTGCGGCAGACGGTGAGCGGCTTCGAAGGTGAAATCTTTAAATAACGTGGTGGACATCATAATTTCTCTACAGGACGATAAAACCGCCGTAGAGTACCGGAAAGCCTGTTTTTTCGCATTACTAAAAACGGGTTTGTTGCGCAAAATGACCGATTTAACTTAATTGCGGTCGATATTTATTTATTTTTCATTGAGTTAATAAATCTATTTTGTTGTTAAAGACTATTGCTAAAACAGGTTAGTCGATTTGGTTATTAGTTATCGCTATCCCGTCTTTAATCCACCCCCTTCACGCCGTTAACCTTACCTTCTCTTCTGTTTTATGGGCGCTGACAGGGCCGATAAACAGCTTTGCTTACTGGAACATAACGACGCATGACGACACAGGTCCCACCTTCCGCTTTGCTTCCGCTGAACCCGGAGCAACTGGCACGCCTCCAGGCGGCCACGACCGATTTAACGCCCACCCAGCTTGCCTGGGTTTCTGGCTATTTCTGGGGCGTGCTCAATCAGCAGCCTGCTACGCTTGCAGCGACGCCAGCGCCCGCCGCAGAAATGCCGGGTATTACTATTATCTCCGCTTCGCAAACCGGCAATGCGCGTCGGGTCGCCGAAGCGTTACGCGATGACTTATTAGCGGTAAAACTGAACGTTAAGCTGGTGAACGCGGGCGACTATAAATTCAAACAAATCGCCAGCGAAAAACTGCTTATCGTGGTGACGTCAACACAAGGGGAAGGGGAACCGCCGGAAGAAGCCGTCGCGCTGCATAAGTTTCTGTTCTCCAAAAAAGCGCCGAAGCTGGAAAACACCGCGTTTGCCGTGTTTAGCCTTGGCGATAGCTCTTATGAATTTTTCTGCCAGTCCGGGAAAGATTTCGACAGCAAGCTGGCGGAACTGGGCGGTGAACGCCTGCTCGATCGTGTCGATGCCGACGTTGAATACCAGGCCGCTGCCAGCGAGTGGCGCGCCCGCGTGGTTGATGCGCTTAAATCGCGCGCGCCCGTCGCAGCACCTTCACAATCCGTCGCTACTGGCGCGGTAAATGAAATCCACACCAGCCCGTACAGCAAAGACGCGCCGCTGGTGGCTAGCCTTTCGGTTAACCAGAAAATTACCGGGCGTAACTCTGAAAAAGACGTTCGTCATATCGAAATTGACTTAGGCGACTCTGGCCTGCGTTATCAGCCGGGTGACGCGCTGGGCGTCTGGTATCAGAACGATCCGGCACTGGTGAAAGAACTTGTCGAACTGCTGTGGCTGAAAGGCGATGAACCTGTCACCGTTGAGGGCAAAACCCTGCCGTTGAATGAGGCGCTACAGTGGCACTTCGAACTGACCGTCAACACCGCCAATATCGTTGAGAACTACGCTACCTTAACGCGCAGCGAAACGCTGCTGCCGCTGGTGGGCGATAAAGCGAAGTTGCAGCATTACGCCGCGACCACGCCGATTGTCGACATGGTGCGTTTCTCTCCGGCACAACTGGATGCCGAAGCGCTGATTAATCTGCTGCGCCCGCTGACCCCGCGCCTCTATTCCATCGCCTCCTCGCAGGCGGAAGTCGAGAACGAAGTACACGTCACCGTTGGCGTGGTGCGTTACGACGTGGAAGGCCGCGCCCGTGCCGGTGGTGCTTCTAGTTTCCTCGCGGATCGTGTGGAAGAAGAGGGCGAAGTTCGCGTCTTTATCGAACATAACGACAACTTCCGCCTACCCGCTAACCCGGAAACCCCGGTGATTATGATTGGCCCAGGTACCGGTATTGCGCCGTTCCGCGCCTTTATGCAGCAACGTGCCGCCGACGTAGCGCCGGGTAAAAACTGGCTGTTCTTTGGCAACCCGCACTTTACGGAAGATTTCCTCTACCAGGTGGAGTGGCAGCGCTACGTCAAAGAGGGCGTGCTGACACGTATCGATCTTGCCTGGTCGCGCGATCAAAAAGAAAAAATTTACGTACAAGACAAACTGCGCGAACAGGGCGCGGAGCTGTGGCGCTGGATCAATGACGGTGCCCACATTTATGTCTGTGGCGACGCTAATCGCATGGCGAAAGACGTTGAACAGGCACTTCTGGAAGTGATTGCCGAATTTGGTGGCATGGACACCGAAGCGGCAGATGAATTTTTAAGTGAGCTGCGCGTAGAGCGCCGTTATCAGCGAGATGTCTACTAATGAGCGAAAAACATCCAGGGCCTTTAGTGGTCGAAGGTAAACTGGCAGACGCCGAGCGCATGAAGCTTGAAAGCAACTATCTGCGCGGCACGATTGCTGAAGATTTAAATGACGGCCTGACCGGTGGGTTTAAGGGCGATAACTTCCTGCTGATCCGTTTCCACGGTATGTATCAGCAGGATGACCGTGACATCCGCGCTGAACGTGCTGAGCAGAAGCTGGAACCGCGCCACGCCATGATGCTGCGCTGCCGTTTGCCTGGCGGTGTTATCACCACCAAACAGTGGCAGGCGATCGATAAATTTGCGGTGGAAAACACTATTTACGGTAGCATCCGCCTGACCAACCGTCAGACGTTCCAGTTCCACGGTATTCTGAAAAAGAACGTCAAACCTGCGCACCAGATGCTGCACTCGGTCGGTCTGGATGCGTTAGCCACCGCCAACGACATGAACCGTAACGTGCTGTGCACCTCGAACCCGTTCGAGTCGCAGCTGCATGCGGAAGCCTATGAATGGGCGAAGAAAATCTCTGAACATCTGCTGCCGCGTACTCGCGCTTACGCGGAGATCTGGCTCGATCAGGAAAAAGTCGCCACTACTGATGAAGAGCCGATCCTTGGTCAGACCTACCTGCCGCGTAAGTTTAAAACCACGGTAGTGATCCCGCCGCAGAACGATATCGATCTGCATGCCAACGACATGAACTTCGTGGCGATCGCTGAAAACGGCAAGCTGGTGGGCTTTAACCTGTTGGTGGGCGGTGGGCTTTCCATGGAGCACGGTAACAAGAAAACCTACGCCCGCACGGCGAGCGAGTTTGGCTATCTGCCGCTGGAGCATACGCTGGCGGTGGCGGAAGCCGTCGTGACAACTCAGCGTGACTGGGGTAACCGAACCGATCGTAAAAATGCCAAAACCAAATACACGCTGGAGCGCGTGGGTGTTGAGACGTTTAAAGCGGAAGTGGAACGTCGCGCGGGGATCAAATTTGAACCGATCCGTCCGTATGAGTTTACCGGACGCGGTGATCGTATTGGCTGGGTTAAGGGCATTGATGATAACTGGCATCTGACGCTGTTTATCGAAAATGGTCGCATCCTTGATTATCCTGGGCGTCCGCTGAAAACCGGCTTGCTGGAGATCGCGAAGATCCACAAAGGCGATTTCCGCATTACGGCGAACCAGAATCTGATCATCGCCGGTGTACCGGAAAGCGAGAAAGCGAAGATCGAGAAGATCGCCAAAGAGAGCGGGTTGATGAATGCCGTCACGCCGCAGCGTGAAAACTCAATGGCTTGCGTGTCATTCCCGACTTGCCCGCTGGCGATGGCGGAAGCGGAGCGTTTCCTGCCGTCGTTTATCGATAACATCGATAATTTAATGGCGAAACATGGCATTAGCGATGAGCATATCGTGATGCGTGTAACAGGCTGCCCGAACGGTTGTGGTCGCGCGATGCTGGCGGAAGTGGGTCTGGTGGGTAAAGCGCCGGGTCGCTACAACCTGCATCTTGGCGGCAACCGCATGGGGACACGTATCCCACGAATGTATAAAGAAAACATCACCGAGCCGGAAATCCTGGCGTCGCTTGATGAACTGATAGGGCGCTGGGCGAAAGAGCGTGAAGCGGGTGAAGGCTTCGGCGACTTTACGGTGCGTGCGGGCATCATTCGCCCGGTGCTCGACCCGGCGCGCGATTTGTGGGATTAACCATCAGCCCGGTCTTGTAGGCCTGATAAGACGCGCCAGCGTCGCATCAGGCAAGGCAAACAGTGAGGAACTTATGTCCAAACTCGATCTAAACACCCTGAACGAACTGCCAAAGGTAGACCGGATTCTGGCGCTGGTCCAAACTAACGCCGAACTGGAAAAACTGGACGCTGAAGGCCGCGTTGCCTGGGCACTGGATAATCTGCCCGGTGAATATGTGCTTTCTTCCAGCTTCGGCATTCAGGCGGCGGTGAGCCTGCATCTGGTGAATCAGATTCACCCGGACATTCCGGTGATCCTCACCGATACCGGTTATCTGTTCCCGGAAACTTACCGCTTTATTGACGAGTTAACGGACAAACTCAAGCTCAACCTGAAAGTGTACCGTGCTACCGAAAGCGCAGCCTGGCAGGAAGCGCGCTACGGTAAACTGTGGGAGCAGGGCGTTGAAGGCATTGAAAAATACAATGACATCAACAAAGTTGAACCGATGAACCGGGCGCTGAAAGAACTGAATGCGCAAACGTGGTTTGCTGGCCTGCGCCGCGAGCAATCCGAAAGCCGCGCCAATTTACCGGTACTGGCAATTCAGCGTGGCGTATTTAAAGTGCTGCCGATTATCGACTGGGATAACCGAACTATTTATCAGTACCTGCAAAAACATGGCCTGAAATATCACCCATTATGGGACGAAGGATATTTATCTGTAGGAGATACCCATACAACCCGTAAATGGGAACCGGGCATGGCGGAAGAAGAAACGCGTTTCTTTGGCTTAAAAAGGGAATGTGGATTACACGAAGGGTAAATATTTCCGGATAAAATAAACGCCTCTGTCAGAAATGATGGGGGCGTTTTTATTTTGCGAGCAGCATTCCGGCATTTAAACGTGAGCGTCGCAGGGAGAATTAACAGGTATAGAATGGCATTGGGTGCTTGAGGCTGTCTGGCGTTAAGCATTCGCGAGGTTCCAGATGGACAAAAGCCCCAGGCGATATTTCTATCAACCTGAGGCTTACGTTCGAACCCAAACAATTCGAATGTTAGTCTCTTCTTTGCAGGGAGGCAAGACATGCTGACAAAATATGCCCTTGTGGCAATCATCGTACTGTGCTGTACAGTACTGGGATTCACGCTGATGGTAGGCGACTCGTTGTGTGAGTTGAGTATCAGAGAACGTGGTATGGAGTTTAAGGCAGTTCTCGCTTACGAATCGAAGAAGTAGCCACCACGCGGGGGTAAAACCCCGCGTACTGAATTGTGATGGTTTGGTCTCCTGCACCCTTTTTTAATTTATATTTTTCATGTGAATATTATGCCTGTGTCTATTATTCATATATAGTACAGATGAAAATCATTGAGTTATTCATAATGCAAATATTTTATTGAACGATATATATCACAGATAATTTTTAATATATGCGTAAATATCCTTTAAGTTTTACTGAAGGATAAAAAACATTGTGACTTTCTTTGATTTCTGGGGAAAAACCCGACGTGGCGAGAAAGAGGGTGGCGACGACTATCACCTTCTTTGCTGGCATTCGCTTGATGTAGCCGCAATGGGCTATTTAATGGTCAAAAGCAATTGCTTCGGGCTGGCTGACTATTTTCGTCAATTAGGTATTTCAGATAGGGAACAGGCGGCACAATTTTTCGCCTGGTTGCTGTGCTGGCACGATACTGGAAAATTTGCCCGCTCTTTTCAGCAACTTTACCTGCATCCACAACTCAAGGTTCCGGAAGGCGCCAGAAAGAATTACGAAAAGATCTCTCATTCAACGCTGGGCTATTGGTTATGGAATCATTATTTAATTGAATGTGAAGAGTTGCTTCCTTCCTCTTCACTCTCTTCCCGCAAACTTAAACGGGTAATAGCGATGTGGATGCCCATGAGCACGGGGCATCATGGTCGCCCACCTGACCGCATTGATGAACTGGCTAATTTTCTTCCTGAAGACAAAGCTGCCGCGCGAGATTTTCTCCTTGCAATTAAGCCACTGTTTCCGCGAATAGAGCTCCCCGCATTCTGGGATGATGACGAGGGCGTTGAACTTTTAAAACAACTTTCCTGGTATATCTCTGCAACCGTCGTACTCGCAGACTGGACGGGTTCGTCAACGCGGTTTTTTCCACGCGTCGCACGTGCTATGGATATTGAAGATTACTGGCAGAAAATTTTAGTTCAGGCTCAAAACGCATTAACCGTCTTTCCGCCCAAAGCAGAAACTGCACCTTTCACCGGAATTAATACGCTGTTTCCTTTTATTGAGCACCCGACACCGTTACAGCAAAAGGTGCTGGATCTGGATATCAGCCAGCCAGGGCCACAATTATTTATTCTGGAAGATGTGACTGGCGCAGGTAAAACAGAAGCGGCGCTTATCCTGGCGCACAGGTTGATGGCTGCGGGGAAAGCACAGGGGTTGTTTTTTGGCCTGCCAACAATGGCAACGGCCAATGCCATGTACGATCGGTTGGTCAAAACCTGGCTTGCTTTCTATTCTCCAGAATCTCGCCCCAGCCTGGTGCTGGCACACAGTTCCCGCACATTAATGGACCGCTTTAATGAATCACTCTGGTCCGGTGATTTAGTCGGGTCAGAAGAATCGGATGAACAAACGTTCAGTCAGGGATGTGCGGCCTGGTTTGCCGACAGTAACAAGAAGGCGTTGCTGGCTGAAATTGGCGTCGGCACTTTGGATCAGGCGATGATGGCGGTGATGCCGTTCAAACATAATAATCTGCGGCTTCTGGGGCTGAGTAATAAAATCCTGCTGGCTGATGAGATCCACGCCTGTGACGCTTACATGTCGTGCATTCTTGAAGGGTTGATCGAGCGGCGTGTTCCCCGCGCCAGCGGGGAACTCCCAACTCCCATTTTCAACCCCATCAAGACGCCTTCGCCAGCTCCTTCACCAACGGTAACATTATCCGCATAACATCACGGCAGCGGCGTTCTATTCTTCCAGGAAGTGCCTTATCTATATGCTGTTGATTATCCAGTCTTACGTCATGCCAGCTATTTCCCGCAGGGAATGCGGCTGTTTTTGCTCGTTGCTGATAACCATCCTTATTCCCAAGATTCCAGTTTGTCGCTTCCACCGAAAGTACAGCAATGCCCGCTTTGTCGAATATTTCTGCGTCATTACAACACCCAGTGCCTTTCGGATAGTTTTTATTCAAACCTGGATTTGTGGTGGCGGCAATTCCATGACTGCGGGCAATTGCCAGCGCCCGGTCGCGCGTTAATTTCCTTACTGCTTCAGGTGTTTTTACGCCACTGTTGAAATACAGCTTATCGCCAACAATCAGATTATCGAGGTTAATCACCAATAAAGTATTTTTCTTTTCGGTATCACTCATGCGCTTGAGTAAATTCTCAGCACCTAATTTCCCTTCCTCTTCACCACTGGTGGCAATAAAACGAATCCCATACTCAGTCGGAATATCTTTCAGGCGTTCAGCCAGCTCCAGCATGACACCTAAACCTGCGGCATTATCATCCATTCCTTGTAACGTCAGCCCGCCGAGATTGGCATCTGCATCTGCGTCGCTCTGCGGGGCATAGGTATCCAGATGCGCCATAATGATGATCTGCTGCGGCGTTTTGCCTTCATGAGCGGCAATCACCGAACTTCCCGTCACGTTGTGCCAGTTTTTGCGGTTATCGCGTGCGGTATAAATATATCGGCTATTAAATGTTCGAATATCACTGCGGTAACCCATTTGCTGAAACTGTTGCCGAATATAATCGGCAGATAACATTTCTGCGGGTGTTCCGGTCATTCGTCCCGGAAAGAAAGTGGCAATATGTCGCGCCTGTGTATTGGCAAAATCACCAGGTTTAGGTGATGAGGCGTAAACGGGGAGAATAAAGCATACGCCGAGCGCCAGGGCAGCGGTACGGTGGCGCAATGCGGAAAACATAGTGAGTCCTTAAATACCATGCAAAATTTTTACCGCCATAGTATGAAACTGCCGCTGCGCTAAAACAATTTCAAATCTTCCTAAACGCCCGAAATTCGGTAGCTTAAGCACTTTTTGATATTTGCTTTGCCAAAGCGTTATTCCGTTAAGGAACTACTCATTCCAATTGGTAATTTCATTCGTTCTCCTGCGCTCCCTATAGTCGAAACATCTGATGGCAAGAAAATAGCGGTATTGCAAAGGAACGGTTATGGATCAAAAACGACTTACCCACCTACGACAGCTGGAGGCGGAAAGCATCCACATCATTCGCGAGGTGGCGGCAGAATTCTCAAATCCGGTGATGCTCTACTCCATCGGCAAAGATTCCAGCGTCATGCTGCATCTGGCGCGCAAGGCGTTTTATCCTGGTACGCTGCCGTTCCCACTGCTGCATGTCGATACCGGCTGGAAATTCCGCGAGATGTATGAGTTCCGCGATCGTACGGCGAAAGCTTACGGCTGCGAGTTGCTGGTACATAAAAACCCGGAAGGCGTGGCGATGGGGATTAACCCGTTCGTGCACGGCAGCGCCAAACATACCGACATTATGAAAACCGAAGGTTTGAAACAGGCGTTGAATAAATACGGTTTTGATGCCGCCTTCGGTGGTGCGCGCCGCGATGAAGAGAAGTCCCGCGCCAAAGAACGAATCTACTCTTTCCGTGACCGATTTCATCGCTGGGATCCGAAAAACCAGCGTCCGGAGTTGTGGCACAACTATAACGGGCAGATCAACAAAGGCGAAAGCATCCGCGTCTTCCCGCTCTCTAACTGGACCGAGCAGGATATCTGGCAATACATCTGGCTGGAAAATATCGACATTGTTCCACTGTATCTCGCCGCTGAACGTCCGGTTCTGGAACGCGACGGTATGTTGATGATGATTGATGACAACCGTATCGACCTGCAACCGGGCGAAGTGATTAAAAAACGGATGGTGCGCTTCCGCACGCTGGGCTGCTGGCCGCTGACCGGTGCGGTTGCGTCGAATGCACAAACGCTGCCGGAGATCATCGAAGAGATGCTGGTTTCCACCACCAGTGAACGTCAGGGGCGCGTGATTGACCGCGACCAGGCAGGCTCTATGGAGCTGAAAAAACGTCAGGGGTATTTTTAAGATGAACACCGCACTTGCACAACAAATCGCCAATGAAGGCGGCGTCGAAGCCTGGATGATTGCGCAACAACATAAAAGCCTGCTGCGTTTTCTGACCTGTGGTAGCGTCGATGACGGCAAAAGTACCCTGATTGGTCGCCTGCTGCACGATACCCGCCAAATCTACGAAGATCAGCTCTCATCGCTGCATAACGACAGTAAACGTCACGGCACCCAGGGCGAAAAACTGGATCTGGCGCTGCTGGTGGACGGCCTGCAAGCGGAACGCGAACAGGGCATCACTATCGATGTGGCTTATCGCTATTTCTCCACCGAGAAGCGTAAATTTATTATCGCCGATACCCCTGGGCATGAGCAGTACACCCGCAATATGGCGACCGGCGCGTCAACGTGTGAGCTGGCGATCTTATTGATCGACGCCCGTAAAGGCGTGCTCGATCAAACCCGTCGTCACAGTTTTATCTCCACGCTGTTGGGGATCAAACATCTGGTTGTAGCGATCAACAAAATGGATCTGGTGGATTACAGTGAAGAGACATTCACCCGCATTCGTGAAGACTACCTGACTTTTGCCGAACAATTGCCGGGCAATCTGGATATTCGCTTTGTGCCGCTCTCTGCGCTGGAAGGCGACAATGTAGCTTCGCAAAGTGGAAGAATGCCGTGGTACAGCGGCCCAACATTACTTGAAGTGCTGGAAACCGTGGAGATTCAGCGAGTGGTTGATGCCCAGCCGATGCGCTTCCCGGTTCAGTACGTTAACCGCCCTAATCTCGATTTTCGTGGCTACGCCGGAACGCTGGCTTCCGGCAGCGTGCAAGTCGGGCAACGTGTCAAAGTGTTGCCCTCTGGTGTGGAGTCAAGCATCGCGCGGATCGTCACTTTTGATGGCGATCGCGGAGAAGCTTTTGCTGGAGAAGCGATCACCCTGGTGCTGACGGACGAGATCGATATCAGCCGTGGCGATCTGCTGCTGACAGCAGATGAAGCGTTACCGGCAGTGCAGAGCGCGTCAGTTGATGTGGTATGGATGGCGGAGCAACCGCTTTCCCCTGGGCAGAGTTACGACATCAAAATCGCCGGTAAGAAGACGCGCGCCCGCGTTGATGGTATTCACTATCAGGTTGATATTAATAACCTTACCCAGCGTGAAGTTGAAAACCTGCCACTGAATGGGATCGGCCTCGTGGATCTCACCTTTGACGAGCCGTTGGTGTTAGATCGTTATCAACAAAATCCGGTGACGGGTGGGCTGATTTTTATCGATCGCCTGAGCAACGTGACTGTTGGTGCCGGTATGGTG
Organism: Escherichia sp. E10V5; assembly: GCF_004212315.1. NCBI lineage: Bacteria > Pseudomonadati > Pseudomonadota > Gammaproteobacteria > Enterobacterales > Enterobacteriaceae > Escherichia > Escherichia sp. E10V5. Next base: position 49,552 of record NZ_RHJM01000002.1, on the reverse strand, counting down.
CATGAGCCGAAAAACGAGGCCGCCGTTGCGCCGTCGGAATTTAGCGCATTCGAGCTGGAGCTGAATGCGTTAGTACGCCGCCACTTCCCGCACTGGGGAGCGCGCGATTTACTGGGAGATAAATGATGGCGCTGCATGACGAAAACGTCGTCTGGCATAGCCATCCGGTTACTGCACAACAACGCGAGCACCACCACGGTCATCGAGGTGTTGTGCTGTGGTTTACCGGCCTCTCTGGTTCCGGTAAATCAACGGTCGCGGGGGCGCTGGAGGAGGCGTTACATAAACTTGGCGTCAGTACATATTTACTGGATGGCGACAATGTCCGCCACGGTTTATGCAGCGATCTCGGTTTTAGCGATGCCGATCGCAAAGAAAATATCCGTAGGGTCGGTGAGGTGGCGAATTTAATGGTCGAAGCCGGACTGGTGGTGCTGACGGCGTTTATCTCACCACACCGTGGCGAACGGCAGATGGTTCGCGAACGTGTAGGAGAAGGGCGGTTTATCGAAGTGTTTGTCGATACGCCGCTGGCGATTTGTGAGTCTCGCGATCCAAAAGGCTTATATAAAAAAGCACGCGCTGGTGAACTGCGTAACTTTACCGGAATAGATTCCGTTTACGAAGCGCCTGAATCGGCAGAAATTCATCTCAATGGTGAACAATTAGTAACAAATTTGGTTCAGCAATTATTAGATCTACTGAGACAGAACGATATTATCAGATCCTGAGACACCACCGGGTTTTCATGCCCGGTTCGTCAAAGTAACAGGATCTGATATGCGTAATAGCCATAACATTACACTAACAAATAGTGATAGCCTTACCGAGGATGAAGAAACCACATGGTCGCTACCAGGGGCCGTGGTCGGTTTTGTGTCCTGGCTGTGTGCACTGGCGATTCCGATGTTGATTTATGGCTCTAACACGCTGTTTTTCTTTATCTACACCTGGCCTTTCTTTCTGGCGCTGATGCCTGTTGCGGTGGTGGTAGGTATTGCGCTGCATTCCTTGATGGACGGGAAATTACGCTACAGTATTGTTTTCACTTTTATCACCGTTGGCATTATGTTTGGTGCACTGTTTATGTGGTTGTTGGGCTAATCTGTTCTTTCCTGTTCATTCTGTCCATAATTCAAACCGTAACCAATAATGAGATTATGTTCTGCGCGCCCTGGGTATACGTAACAGTGGACAAATGTGGTACATTTGCCCGCGTTGTCGCGGTATCCCCAACAGAGGATGTAGAGTCGTCTTCGGATGCATGGGATGAGGATGCCGTTTTTCAGGGGGCAGGATGGGTAAACTAACGCTGCTGTTGCTGGCTATTCTGGTCTGGCTACAGTATTCGCTGTGGTTCGGTAAGAACGGTATACATGACTATACCCGCGTCAATGATGATGTGGCGGCACAGCAAGCTACAAACGCGAAACTTAAAGCGCGAAACGATCAGCTTTTTGCCGAAATTGACGATCTCAATGGCGGCCAGGAGGCGCTCGAAGAGCGTGCGCGTAATGAACTCAGCATGACCAGGCCGGGCGAAACTTTTTATCGTCTGGTGCCTGACGCGTCGAAGCGCGCGCAGTCTGCGGGGCAAAACAATCGATAAAACAGCCCAGGAATTAACATGGCAACCACTCATTTGGATGTTTGCGCCGTGGTTCCGGCGGCCGGATTTGGCCGCCGAATGCAAACGGAATGTCCTAAGCAATATCTCTCAATCGGTAATAAAACCATTCTTGAACACTCGGTGCATGCGCTGCTGGCGCATCCCCGGGTGACGCGTGTCGTCATTGCAATAAGCCCTGGCGATAACCGCTTTGCTCAACTTCCTCTGGCGAATCATCCGCAAATCACCGTTGTTGCTGGTGGTGAAGAGCGTGCTAATTCCGTGCTGGCAGGTCTGAATGCCGCTGGCGATGCGCAGTGGGTGTTAGTGCATGACGCCGCTCGCCCTTGTCTGCATCAGGATGACCTCGCGCGCCTGTTGGCGTTGAGCGAAACCAGCCGTACGGGGGGGATTCTCGCCGCGCCGGTGCGCGACACGATGAAACGCGCCGAGCCTGGCAAAAACACCATTGCCCACACCGTTGATCGCAACGGCTTATGGCACGCGCTTACGCCGCAATTTTTCCCTCGTGAGCTGTTACATGACTGCCTGACACGCGCTTTAAATGAAGGCGCTACCATTACTGACGAAGCCTCAGCGCTGGAATACTGCGGTTTTCATCCGCAGCTTGTCGAGGGCCGAGCGGATAACATTAAAGTCACGCGCCCGGAAGATTTGGCGCTTGCCGAATTTTATCTCACCCGAACCATCCATCAGGAGAATACATAATGCGAATTGGACACGGTTTTGATGTTCACGCCTTTGGCGGCGAAGGCCCAATTATCATTGGTGGCGTGCGCATCCCTTATGAAAAAGGGCTGCTGGCACATTCTGATGGCGACGTGGCGCTGCACGCGCTGACCGATGCATTACTTGGTGCAGCGGCGCTGGGGGATATCGGCAAGCTATTCCCGGATACCGATCCGGCATTTAAAGGCGCTGACAGCCGCGAGCTGCTACGCGAAGCCTGGCGACGCATTCAGGCGAAGGGCTATACCCTCGGCAACGTCGATGTCACTATCATCGCTCAGGCACCGAAGATGCTGCCACATATTCCACAAATGCGCGTGTTTATTGCCGAAGATCTCGGCTGCCATATGGATGATGTTAACGTGAAAGCCACTACTACGGAAAAACTCGGATTTACCGGACGTGGGGAAGGGATTGCCTGTGAAGCGGTGGCGCTACTCATTAAGGCAACAAAATGATTGAATTTGATAATCTCACTTACCTCCACGGCAAACCGCAAGGAACCGGGCTGCTGAAAGCTAACCCGGAAGATTTTGTAGTGGTGGAAGATTTAGGCTTTGAGCCTGATGGTGAAGGTGAGCATATCCTGGTGCGGATCCTCAAAAACGGCTGCAATACCCGTTTTGTGGCCGACGCACTGGCGAAATTCCTGAAAATTCATGCTCGCGAAGTCAGTTTCGCCGGGCAGAAAGACAAACACGCCGTTACGGAACAGTGGTTATGCGCTCGGGTACCGGGCAAAGAGATGCCTGATCTAAGTGCGTTTCAACTGGAAGGCTGCCAGGTGCTGGAGTATGCACGCCACAAGCGCAAACTGCGTTTAGGGGCGCTGAAAGGCAACGCTTTTACCCTGGTGCTGCGAGAAGTGAGCAATCGTGATGACGTTGAACAGCGACTGATCGATATTTGCGTGAAAGGTGTACCGAATTACTTTGGCGCGCAACGTTTTGGTATTGGCGGTAGTAACTTGCAGGGTGCGTTGCGCTGGGCGCAAACCAATACTCCGGTGCGCGATCGCAATAAGCGTAGTTTTTGGTTGTCGGCAGCTCGTAGTGCGTTGTTTAATCAGATTGTTGCTGAGCGTCTCAAAAAAGCAGAAGTTAATCAGGTTGTTGACGGTGATGCGCTACAATTAGCCGGGCGCGGCAGCTGGTTTGTTGCCACGAATGAAGAACTGGCGGAATTACAGCGTCGCGTGAACGATAAAGAGCTGTTAATTACCGCTGCAATGCCGGGTAGCGGCGAATGGGGAACCCAGCGTGAGGCGCTGGCATTCGAACAAGCAGCTGTCGCCGAAGAAACGGAATTACAAGCCTTACTGCTGCGCGAAAAAGTTGAGGCGGCGCGCAGAGCGATGCTGTTATATCCGCAACAATTAAGCTGGAACTGGTGGGATGACGTCACCGTCGAAATCCGTTTCTGGCTTCCGGCAGGAAGCTTTGCAACCAGCGTTGTCAGGGAACTTATCAACACAACAGGTGATTATGCGCATATTGCTGAGTAATGATGACGGGGTACATGCACCCGGTATACAAACGCTGGCGAAAGCTCTGCGTGAGTTTGCTGACGTTCAGGTGGTCGCCCCCGATCGTAATCGCAGCGGCGCTTCAAATTCTCTAACGCTGGAATCCTCCCTGCGCACGTTTACCTTTGAAAATGGTGATATCGCCGTGCAAATGGGAACCCCGACCGATTGTGTCTATCTTGGCGTGAATGCTCTGATGCGTCCGCGCCCGGATATTGTGGTTTCGGGTATTAACGCCGGGCCGAATCTGGGTGATGATGTTATTTATTCCGGCACGGTAGCCGCCGCGATGGAAGGCCGTCATTTAGGCTTTCCGGCACTGGCCGTTTCACTTGACGGGCATAAACATTACGACACTGCTGCAGCGGTCACCTGTTCCATTTTGCGTGCACTGTGTAAAGAGCCGCTGCGTACCGGACGTATTCTCAATATCAACGTACCTGATTTACCGCTGGATCAGATTAAAGGTATCCGCGTGACTCGCTGCGGTACACGACATCCGGCAGATCAAGTGATTCCGCAGCAGGATCCGCGCGGTAATACGCTGTACTGGATTGGCCCGCCGGGCGGTAAGTGTGATGCTGGTCCGGGGACCGATTTTGCTGCGGTAGATGAAGGCTACGTCTCCATCACGCCGCTGCATGTGGATTTAACCGCGCACAACGCGCAAGATGTGGTTTCAGACTGGTTAAACAGCGTGGGAGTTGGCACGCAATGGTAAGCAGACGCGTACAAGCACTTCTGGATCAATTACGTGCGCAAGGTATTCAGGATGAGCAGGTGCTTAATGCACTTGCTGCCGTGCCGCGTGAAAAATTCATCGATGAAGCGTTTGAACAAAAAGCCTGGGACAATATCGCATTGCCGATAGGTCAGGGGCAGACAATTTCGCAGCCGTATATGGTGGCGCGAATGACTGAATTACTTGAACTGACGCCGCAGTCGCGAGTGCTGGAGATCGGCACTGGTTCAGGATATCAAACAGCAATTCTGGCACATCTTGTCCAGCATGTATGCTCGGTCGAGCGGATTAAAGGATTGCAGTGGCAGGCGCGCAGGCGTCTGAAAAATCTTGATTTACACAATGTTTCAACCCGTCACGGCGATGGATGGCAAGGTTGGCAAGCACGTGCGCCGTTTGACGCTATCATTGTAACGGCTGCACCGCCCGAAATTCCGACAGCGTTAATGACGCAACTGGACGAAGGCGGCATTCTCGTCTTACCCGTAGGGGAAGAGCACCAGTATTTAAAGCGGGTGCGTCGTCGGGGAGGCGAATTTATTATCGACACCGTGGAGGCTGTGCGCTTTGTTCCCTTAGTAAAGGGGGAGCTGGCTTAGCGCGTGAGGAAAATACCTGGAATTTTCCTGGTTATTTTGCAGCAGGTCAGCGTATCGTGAACATCTTTTCCAGTGTTCAGTAGAGTGCCTTGCACGGTAATTATGTCACTGGTTATTAACCAATTTTTTTCCTGGGGGATAAATGAGCGCGGGAAGCCCAAAATTCACCGTTCGCCGTATTGCGGCTTTGTCACTGGTTTCGCTATGGTTGGCTGGCTGTTCTGACACTTCAAATCCACCGGCACCTGTCAGCTCCGTCAATGGCAATGCACCTGCAAATACCAATTCTGGTATGTTGATTACGCCGCCACCGAAGATGGGGACGACGTCTACAACGCAGCAACCGCAAATTCAGCCGGTACAACAGCCACAAATTCAATCGGCTCAACAGCCGCAAATCCAACCGGTACAGCCTGTTGCCCAACAACCTGTGCAAATGGAAAACGGACGCATTGTCTATAACCGTCAGTACGGAAATATTCCGAAAGGCAGTTATAGCGGCAGTACTTACACCGTGAAAAAAGGCGACACGCTTTTCTATATCGCCTGGATTACCGGCAACGATTTCCGTGACCTTGCCCAACGCAACAATATTCAGGCGCCTTACGCTCTGAACGTAGGTCAAACCTTACAGGTGGGGAATGCTTCCGGTACGCCAATCACTGGCGGAAATGCCATTACCCAGGCCGACGCAGCAGAGCAAGGAGTTGTGATCAAGCCTGCACAAAATTCCACCGTTGCTGTTGCGTCGCAACCGACAATTACGTATTCTGAATCTTCGGGTGAACAGAGTGCTAACAAAATGTTGCCGAACAACAAGCCAACTGCGACCACGGTCACAGCGCCTGTAACGGTACCAACAGCAAGCACAACCGAGCCAACTGTCAGCAGTACAACAACCAGTACGCCGATCTCCACCTGGCGCTGGCCGACTGAGGGCAAAGTGATTGAAACCTTTGGCGCTTCTGAGGGAGGCAACAAGGGGATTGATATCGCAGGTAGCAAAGGACAGGCAATTATCGCGACCGCAGATGGCCGCGTTGTTTATGCCGGTAATGCGCTGCGCGGCTACGGTAATCTGATTATCATCAAACATAATGATGATTACCTGAGTGCCTACGCCCATAACGACACAATGCTGGTCCGGGAACAACAAGAAGTTAAGGCGGGGCAAAAAATAGCGACCATGGGTAGCACCGGAACCAGTTCAACACGCTTGCATTTTGAAATTCGTTACAAGGGGAAATCCGTAAACCCGCTGCGTTATTTGCCGCAGCGATAAATCGGCGGAACCAGGCTTCTGCTTGAATGTTCCGTCAAGGGATCACGGGTAGGAGCCACCTTATGAGTCAGAATACGCTGAAAGTTCATGATTTAAATGAAGACGCGGAATTTGATGAGAATGGAGTTGAGGTTTTTGACGAAAAGGCCTTAGTTGAAGAGGAACCCAGTGATAACGATTTGGCCGAAGAGGAGCTGTTATCGCAGGGCGCAACACAGCGTGTGCTGGACGCGACTCAGCTTTATCTTGGTGAGATTGGTTATTCGCCACTGTTAACGGCCGAAGAAGAAGTTTATTTTGCGCGTCGCGCACTGCGTGGTGATGTCGCCTCTCGCCGCCGGATGATCGAGAGTAACTTGCGTCTGGTGGTAAAAATTGCCCGCCGTTATGGCAATCGTGGTCTGGCGCTGCTGGACCTTATCGAAGAGGGCAACCTGGGGCTGATCCGCGCGGTTGAGAAGTTTGACCCGGAACGTGGTTTCCGCTTCTCAACTTACGCAACCTGGTGGATTCGCCAGACGATCGAACGGGCCATCATGAACCAAACCCGTACTATTCGTTTGCCGATTCACATCGTAAAGGAGCTGAACGTTTACCTGCGAACCGCACGTGAGTTGTCCCATAAGCTGGACCACGAACCGAGTGCGGAAGAGATCGCAGAGCAACTGGATAAGCCAGTTGATGACGTCAGCCGTATGCTTCGTCTTAACGAGCGCATTACCTCGGTAGACACCCCATTGGGTGGTGATTCCGAAAAAGCGTTGCTGGATATCCTGGCCGATGAAAAAGAGAACGGTCCGGAAGACACCACGCAAGATGACGATATGAAACAAAGCATCGTCAAATGGCTGTTCGAACTGAACGCCAAGCAGCGTGAAGTGCTGGCACGTCGATTCGGTTTGCTGGGGTACGAAGCGGCAACACTGGAAGATGTAGGTCGTGAAATTGGCCTCACCCGTGAACGTGTTCGCCAGATTCAGGTTGAAGGCCTGCGCCGTCTGCGTGAGATTTTGCAGACTCAGGGGCTGAATATCGAAGCGCTGTTCCGCGAATAAGCAAGCATCTGTCAGAAAGGCCAGTCTCATATGAGGCTGGCCTTTTTCTTTTGTATAGGGAGTTGGTGTGTTTTGTCGCCTGGATAAGATGCGACAGCGTTATGTGTTCATCATTTTTCGCACCAGCTGCATAAACAGCTCTTGCTCATCTCTACTCAAACGCCCCAAAAATTCTTCATCCACGCCGTCACCAATGGGGATAGCTGCCGCAAGTACCTTTTCTCCTTCGGCAGTCAGCCAGACAAAGCGACGCCGCTTATCGATGGTGTCATGCTCTCGTCTGACCAGGCCACGATTTTCCATTCTTGCCAACATTTCCGCCAGCGTAGCCTTCGTGCTGACAGCTGCTTCTATCAGCGCAACCTGCTCTATACCGGGGTGTTCAGCAATAGCGCGCATCACCGCATACTGCGGTTTGGTCAGATCAGGTAACTCATGCTGCCAGCGAGACGTGTGCTGCTGAAAAAGCTGTCGTAACTGATGGAACGCTTTATTTCGTAACGCCATGTAAACTCCGGGCTAATTCTCTGCCGTTATCATAGCGGTTTTTTAGTGACGAAGAAGATGTTGTTACTTTTCTGCACTTGCCGCTACGTGAATAGAAGGGTATGTTAATAATAACGTTCGTGTACGAACAATTAAGGGAATAAAAAATGAGACTGATCGTCGGGATGACTGGGGCTACAGGTGCGCCTCTTGGTGTGGCATTACTGCAAGCACTAAAGAAGATGCCCGGTGTTGAAACACATCTCGTGATGTCGAAGTGGGCGAAAACCACCATTGAACTGGAAACGCCCTACAGCGTCCACGATGTCGCAGCCCTGGCAGACTATTGCCATAACCCGGCGGATCAGGCGGCGACTATCTCCTCAGGTTCCTTTCGTACCGATGGCATGATCGTTATTCCGTGCAGCATGAAGACGCTGGCTGGTATTCGTGCTGGCTATGCCGATGGGCTGGTGGGGCGCGCAGCTGATGTTGTTCTCAAAGAAGGGCGCAAGCTGGTGCTGGTGCCGCGTGAAATGCCGCTCAGTACTATCCACCTTGAAAATATGCTCGCGCTTTCCCGTATGGGCGTGGCGATGATACCGCCCATGCCTGCCTTCTATAACCATCCCGAAACGGTAGATGACATTGTCCACCACGTGGTTGCCCGCGTGATGGATCAGTTTGGCCTCGAACATCCTCAAGCCAGGCGCTGGCAAGGATTGCCGCAGTCCGGGAGTTTTTCTCTGGAGAATGAATAATGGCTTTTGATGATTTACGCAGCTTTTTACAGGTACTTGACGACCAGGGGCAATTGCTGAAAATCAGTGAAGAGGTTAACGCCGAGCCAGATCTGGCCGCTGCTGCCAACGCCACCGGGCGTATCGGCGACGGCGCACCCGCGCTGTGGTTTGATAATATTCGCGGCTTTACCGATGCCCGCGTGGCGATGAATACCATTGGGTCCTGGCAGAACCACGCGATTTCCCTCGGCCTGCCGCCGAACACGCCGGTTAAAAAACAGATTGATGAGTTTATCCGCCGCTGGGATAACTTCCCGATTGCCCCGGAGCGCCGCGCCAATCCAGCCTGGGCGCAGAACACTGTCGATGGCGAAGAGATTAACCTGTTCGATATTCTGCCGCTGTTTCGCCTGAACGATGGCGATGGCGGTTTCTATCTCGATAAAGCCTGCGTGGTTTCCCGCGATCCGCTCGACCCGGATAACTTCGGCAAGCAGAATGTCGGCATCTACCGTATGGAAGTGAAGGGCAAGCGTAAGCTCGGCCTGCAACCGGTGCCAATGCACGATATCGCCCTGCATCTGCATAAAGCGGAAGAGCGTGGAGAAGATTTGCCGATAGCCATCACCCTTGGTAACGATCCGATCATCACGCTGATGGGCGCTACACCGCTGAAATACGATCAGTCTGAGTACGAAATGGCGGGCGCACTGCGCGAAAGCCCATACCCGATCGCTACCGCCCCGCTGACCGGTTTTGATGTGCCGTGGGGCTCAGAAGTGATCCTCGAAGGGGTTATCGAAAGCCGCAAACGCGAAATCGAGGGGCCGTTCGGTGAGTTTACCGGCCACTACTCTGGCGGGCGCAACATGACCGTGGTGCGCATCGATAAAGTCTCTTACCGCACGAAACCGATTTTCGAATCGCTCTATCTCGGTATGCCGTGGACTGAAATCGACTACCTGATGGGGCCAGCCACCTGTGTGCCGCTGTATCAGCAACTGAAAGCCGAGTTCCCGGAAGTGCAGGCGGTGAACGCCATGTACACCCACGGCCTGCTGGCGATAATCTCCACCAAAAAACGCTACGGCGGCTTTGCCCGCGCGGTGGGTCTGCGTGCGATGACCACGCCGCACGGTCTGGGCTATGTGAAGATGGTGATTATGGTCGATGAAGACGTTGATCCGTTCAACCTGCCGCAGGTGATGTGGGCGCTCTCGTCGAAAGTGAACCCGGCGGGCGACCTGGTGCAGTTGCCAAATATGTCAGTGCTGGAACTCGACCCAGGCTCAAGTCCGGCGGGGATCACCGACAAGCTGATTATCGACGCCACCACGCCTGTCGCCCCGGACAACCGTGGTCACTACAGCCAGCCGGTGGTGGATTTACCGGAAACTAAAGCCTGGGTTGAAAAACTGACCGCTATGCTGGCCGCACGTAAATAAGGAGAAGAAGATGATTTGTCCACGTTGTGCCGATGAACAGATTGAAGTGATGGCGAAATCGCCGGTGAAAGATGTCTGGACGGTCTACCAGTGCCAGCATTGCCTTTATACCTGGCGCGATACCGAACCGCTACGTCGCACCAGCCGCGAACATTATCCGGAGGCGTTCCGTATGACGCAAAAAGATATTGATGACGCGCCGATGGTGCCGAGCATTCCGCCGCTGCTGGCGGAAGATAAGCGTTAATAAAAAATGCCGGGTAGAGGATTTACTTTACCCGGCTACGTTATTTAATTTTATAAAACGACAGGCGTCCGCTTTTCGGCGATCCGGTATCAATGTAAATCTGGTTAGCGAACGTCTGAATGTTATCAAACATCATATGTCCAAATATAAAATAGTCAGCGCCGTTTATTTCTTCTAACTCGCCATTAAGCGATTTCTGCACACGATCAACAGGCCAGAGTAATTCGCTTTCCGCTATTTCTTTGTCAAAGAGATATTCATTCCACGGATAATCTGCATGTGCGATGACATATTTTATTATGTCGTTGGTAATTTCAATAATATGCGGAAGGTGATGGAATTTCAGTAACAGGTCTATTGCCTCTTGTTGTTCCGTATCATTTAAATCGAAAAACCAGTCACCGCCGCTGGCTAACCACTTATTACCATCACCAGTAGCGAACGCATCAAGCGCCATCGCTTCGTGGTTGCCTTTTACGGTGGTAAACCAGGGCTGGTTTAACAGGCGCAGCACATTAAGACTCTCCGGCCCACGATCAATGTTATCGCCGACGGAAATAAGTAAGTCTGTTTCAGTGCAAAATGATAATTGATGTAAACGGGATTGTAATAATTGATAATCCCCATGAATATCACCAACGGCCCATATATGGCGATAGTGATGGGCATTGATTTTTTGATAGCGTGTAGATGGCATGGTTTTACCCTGTAAAATAATATCTACTATTATACAGGGTATTTTTATTTGATTTGTCAGTTGTCGTTAATATTCCCGATAGCAAAAGACTATCGGGAATTATTTTTACACCAAACTTTTCAACCGATAAATCCACTCTAACGCCTGACGCGGGGTGAGTGAATCTGGATCGAGATTTTCCAGAGCTTCGACCGCAGGCGAAGTTTCTTCTGGTACTGATAGCAAAGACATTTGCGTACCATCCACCTGCGTAGCGGCGGCATTCGGTGAAATGCTTTCCAGCTCGCGCAGTTTTTGCCGCGCGCGTTTGATCACCTCTTTCGGCACGCCTGCCAGCGCAGCAACCGCCAGGCCGTAGCTTTTGCTCGCCGCGCCGTCCTGCACGCTGTGCATAAAGGCGATGGTGTCGCCGTGCTCCAGTGCATCGAGATGCACGTTGGCGACGCCTTCCATTTTCTCCGGTAGTTGAGTCAGCTCGAAGTAGTGGGTGGCAAACAGCGTCAATGCCTTAATCTTATTCGCCAGATTTTCCGCGCACGCCCATGCCAGTGACAGACCATCGTAAGTGGACGTCCCGCGTCCAATCTCATCCATCAACACCAGACTGTACTCGGTGGCGTTATGCAGAATATTAGCGGTTTCGGTCATCTCCACCATAAAGGTTGAACGCCCGGATGCCAGATCGTCCGCCGCGCCCACACGGGTAAAGATACGGTCAATCGGGCCAATCTCGACTTTTTGTGCCGGTACATAGCTGCCGATATAGGCCATCAGCGCAATCAGTGCGGTCTGGCGCATATAGGTACTTTTACCGCCCATATTCGGGCCAGTAATGATTAACATGCGACGCTGTGGCGACAGGTTCAGCGGGTTAGCGATAAACGGCTCATTCAGTACCTGTTCAACCACCGGATGGCGGCCTTCGGTAATGCGAATGCCAGGTTTATCAATAAAGGTCGGGCAGGTGTAGTTCAGGGTATAGGCCCGTTCTGCCAGGTTCACCAGCACGTCGAGTTCTGCCAGCGCGCTCGCGCTCTGTTGCAGCGCTTCCAGATGCGGCAACAGCAGGTCGAACAACTCTTCATAAAGCTGTTTTTCCAGTGCTAGTGCTTTGCCTTTTGAAGTGAGGACTTTGTCTTCGTACTCTTTCAGCTCTGGAATAATGTAACGTTCAGCGTTTTTCAGCGTCTGGCGGCGCATATAATTGATTGGCGCCAGATGGCTTTGCCCACGGCTGATCTGAATGTAATAACCATGAACCGCGTTAAAGCCGACTTTCAGCGTGTCCAGGCCGGTACGTTCACGCTCGCGGATTTCCAGACGCTCCAGATAATCGGTCGCGCCGTCAGCCAGCGCCCGCCACTCATCCAGTTCTTCGTTATAGCCTGGTGCGATAACACCACCGTCGCGTACCAAGACCGGCGGCGTGTCGATGATTGCGCGCTCCAGCAGATCGCGCAGCTCGGCAAACTCGCCCATCTTCTCACGTAGCGCCTGCACCGGTGCACTATCGACAGTTTCTAACTGCGCGCGCAGTTCTGGCAGTTGTTGGAAAGCGTGACGCATACGGGCCAGATCGCGCGGGCGAGCAGTACGCAACGCCAGGCGTGCCAGAATACGTTCCAGGTCGCCCACCTGACGCAGCACAGGCTGTAACTCAGCGGTAAAATCCTGCAATGCGCCAATAGTTTGCTGGCGCTCTAGTAACACGCGGGTATCGCGCACTGGCATATGCAGCCAGCGTTTCAGCATACGGCTACCCATCGGCGTGACGGTGCAATCAAGCACAGAAGCCAGAGTATTTTCCGCACCGCCCGCCAGGTTCTGGGTAATTTCCAGATTACGGCGCGTCGCGGCATCCATAATGATGCTGTCCTGCTCACGTTCCATGGTGATAGAACGAATATGCGGCAGAGTCGTACGTTGGGTATCTTTCGCATACTGCAACAGGCAACCGGCAGCACAAAGCCCGCGTGGCGCGTTCTCGACGCCGAAACCAATCAGATCACGAGTGCCAAATTGCAGGTTCAACTGCTGGCGCGCGGTGTCGATTTCAAACTCCCACAGCGGGCGACGACGCAGGCCGCGACGACCTTCAATCAGCGACATCTCGGCGAAATCTTCTGCATACAGCAGCTCTGCCGGATTGGTGCGTTGCAGCTCTGCCGCCATCGTTTCGCGGTCAGCCGGTTCGCTCAGACGAAAACGCCCGGAGCTGATATCCAGCGTCGCATAGCCAAAACCTTTGCTGTCCTGCCAGATAGCCGCCAGCAGGTTATCCTGGCGCTCTTGCAACAGGGCTTCATCACTGATAGTCCCCGGCGTGACGATACGGACAACCTTGCGCTCAACCGGCCCTTTGCTGGTTGCAGGATCGCCAATCTGTTCGCATATAGCGACGGACTCGCCCTGATTCACCAGTTTGGCGAGATAGTTTTCCACTGCATGGTAGGGGATACCCGCCATCGGGATCGGCTCGCCCGCAGACGCGCCGCGTTTGGTCAGCGAAATATCCAGCAGCTGCGACGCCCGTTTTGCGTCGTCATAAAATAGCTCGTAAAAGTCACCCATCCGGTAGAACAGCAGGATCTCAGGATGCTGGGCTTTCAGCTTGAGATACTGCTGCATCATAGGCGTATGGGCGTCGAAATTTTCTATTACACTCATGGAATTAGATCCGGTTCCCTGATGTTAAATGTAGTGTGATGGTTTTTATTTTCGTTGTAATCACATAAGGCGCACATGATACCGGAGTTAATCATTTCAGGGGAAGACGCGAAAGGTCAGTTCTTGATGCCGGTTCCGCGAAAAATGCTGCTTTGCAGCTTTTGCGTGATGACTATGAAACAAGATCGCAAAATTACATCGGTTGAAGAAACCTCCTCCTTCAGAGCCATAGTCCCCTTTAGAATTAAGTTGTAATATAAATGCACCTTAAGAGTATGGAGGCAGCATGTCCGGCAAGCGTATCTCTCGTGAAAAACTGACGATTAAAAAAATGATCGATCTTTATCAAGCGAAATGCCCGCAGGCGTCAGCGGAGCCGGAGCATTACGAGGCGTTGTTTGCTTACGCGCAAAAACGGCTGGATAAATGTGTGTTTGGCGAAGAGAAACCTGCCTGTAAACAGTGTCCGGTGCACTGTTACCAGCCTGCGAAGCGTGAAGAGATGAAGCAGATTATGCGGTGGGCGGGGCCGAGAATGCTGTGGCGTCATCCGATCTTAACCGTGCGTCATCTGATTGATGATAAACGTCCAGTGCCAGAACTGCCGGAAAAATATCGCCGGAAGAAATAAATTTGCCGGAGGAATTTATTCTCTCCGGCAAATACGGCGCTTACGCTTTGGTCGCAATCAGGATTGCTGATGCCTTGATCAATGCAATAACGCGCGATCTTGTGGTGAGTTTCATTTCATCCTGGCTTTCATTGGTTACCACTGCCACAACTTCAAAACCCGCATCTGTTTTGATATGGACAGTGGCATTCACTGCGCCTTCGGTGATTTTCGAAACGCTGCCAGCAAACTGGTTGCGAGCAGAGAATTTCAGTCCACAGTCTTCCGTTGCCAGCGTTACCCACGGGGCTTTAATCAGGGCAATCGCTTCTTTCCCTTTTGCCAGCCCCAGGGCTTGCTGGCTACTGTGGGTAACAACCGCTACCAGCTTTGCGCCACCTGCCAGCGTCAGTTCTACTTCATCATTCACCGCGCCCATTGCGACTGCGCTAACTGTTCCGGTTAATTGATTTCTTGCTGAAACTGCCATACTGCCTCCTTTCATTGAATGTTGATCGAGTATAACCACATCTGTTAAACCAATGCCGCTTTATCTATCCCCAGCCGCTTCATCCGTGACAGCAGAGTGGTGCGTTTTAACCCCAGACGTTGTGCAGCGCCTTTTGGCCCGGCAACCACGCCATTAGTCTCTTTTAATACGCGGACAATCAGTTGATATTCATCTTCGCCTTCCTGGGCGACGACCGTCGCGGCCGGTGGTGTTTCAGGTTCTGACAGAGGGATATCGGGTAAAGAGAGTTGTAGGACGTTACCGCGAGTCAGCAACACCGCGCGCTCAATGACGTTTTCCAGTTCGCGCACGTTACCTGGCCATTCCATATTGCTCAATGCGCGCAGAGTCTCGGCAGGAATGCTGTCAATATTACGACCCAGGCGGCGGGCAATTTTAAATGTAAAGGCTTTAGCCAGCAGCGGAATATCTTCCGGGCGCTCGCGCAGCGGCGGCAGATGAATCGGGAAGACGTTCAGGCGGTAGTAGAGATCGCTACGGAACTCGCGGTCGGCGACCATTTTTTTCAGATCGCGGTTAGTCGCGGCGATTAAACGCACGTCCGTCTGAATGATTTTGTTGCTCCCGAGGCGTTCAAACTCCTGTTCCTGCAATACGCGCAGCAACTTCGGCTGTAACTCCAGTGGCATATCGCCCACTTCATCGAGGAACAGCGAGCTTTTATCCGCCAGTTCAAAACGACCAATGCGCTGAGCGCTGGCACCAGTAAAGGCACCACGCTCATGACCAAACAGGTCACTTTCCAGTAATCCCGCAGGCATGGCGGCGCAGTTCATCTTCACCATTCGCCGACCATTGCGGTTGCTAAGATTGTGGATCGCGCGGGCAATCAGTTCCTTACCCGTCCCCGTTTCACCGAGAATGAGTACGGTACTGTCGCTTTGCGCTACCATCTCAACCTGCTTGAGCACGCTATACATGGCTTCGCTGCGACCAATAATCTCGCCAAATTCGCTATCCACATTATTGAGCTGTTCGGTCAGAGCAAGGTTTTCGTCAACCAGGCGCTCTTTCAGACGGTGGATTTCCTGATAGGCGAGGGCGTTATCTACGGCAATCGCCACACGTTCCGCAATCTGGCGCAGCAAACTCAGGTTAGTGGTGGTAAAGGTTTTCTCTTCGCACTGCGCCAGTTTCAGCACGCCCAGCATGGTGTTGCCAGACATCAACGGTAGCAGGCACAGCGTCTGGATCTGGTTGCCCCAGGTGTCGAACAACATGCGTTCGTAGGGGGCTAAATTGTCTCGCTCGTGGAGATTAAGCAGCAGCATCTCTTTGCTTTTAAATACGCGCTCGGTGAGGGTTCCGGCCTCATCAACTTCACTCTGTTCGTGAGTGGGATGCTGTTTATCGAGATAGTGAGTAGAGTAAACGTTGAGTTTGTTTTTGCGGTGGCTACGTAAGACGATGCTGATATCGTCGATATCGAAGTAGTAGTGGATTTCTTTAGCCACTTCGCTGACCAGCTCGTCCATGTCCAGGCGAGAAAGTACCGCGTTGGTGATGGCAACCAGGATGCGGAAGTTATCCCGTTCCCGGCATAGCAGTTCGTAGTCGACATTGTTGATGACGCGGCTCTGAATTTGCTCGCTGACAACAGAAACAATCTGCGTAAATGTTTGCAGTCGATTAAACTCTTTTTCGCTCCACGGGCGATCGTCATAACGAATAAATTCACAACCGCCAAAAATATGTCCTTCCGCGGCCTGCGGCATCAGGCAATAGTGACCAAATTTGGGGTATAGCCCACTCGTAGCCAGTTGCGGCCAGGTGTCACAAAATTCTTCGTAGCTGCAGTGCAGTGTGTCAGGGCGCGATAAAATGCTGCGCACCGGACCATGTGCCAGAATGGTTTCGTCTTCGTATTTAATGGGATTGTCTTTGTCACGCGACGCGTAATAAGTCGCACGTTGAGTCTGCGCTTGCCACAACACAATAGCTGCGTTGTCGGCGAGCGCAGAACGCTTTACCAGTTGCGAAAGAGCCTCACACAGCGAGGCCAGATCGGGCTGCTGCAATAGTGTCCGAGTGATGTCGAACAACCCTTGTTGCCCGAGATCACTCATCGGTGTATACGACATGTTGTTCTTCCAGGAAAGCACCGCTAAGCGGTGCAAAAGGTAAATGACAAATTCCAGGGGCTAGATTTTTATTAGCATATACGAGGTAGCGGTTCGGCGTGTGGTAGGTCGAGAGTTCGTTTCACGCCATAAAGTCCAGCGAGACGAACACCTTTACGCTCAACCACTTCGCCAATTAATGCTGCATCTTGTCCCAGTGGGTGGGAACGCAGCGCCGCCAGCACTTGCTCTGCCGCGTTACGCTCTACAGCAATCACCAGCTTACCTTCGTTGGCAAAGTTAAGGGCATCAAGACCCAGCAGCTCGCAAACGCCACGCACGGCAGGTTTAACCGGTAGCGCTGCTTCTGAAAGTTCAATACCGCAACCGCAGGCTGCCGCGAACTCATGAACTACCGCGTTCACTCCACCACGGGTAGCATCGCGCAGCGCTTTCACGCCGGGAATGTCGCGCAGCGTCTGAATCAGTGGCGTCAGTACCGCGCAATCGCTGACCAGTTCGCCATCCAGCCCCAGCTGCTCGCGCAGGTTAAGGATAGTCGCCCCGTGGTCGCCGAGCGTACCGCTAACCAGCAACACATCGCCTGCGGTTAGCGTCTGTGCTCCCCAGTGAATATTCGCCGGAATTGCGCCCATGCCAGCGGTGTTGATAAACAGTTTATCAGCCGCGCCGCGCTGTACTACTTTGGTGTCGCCAGTAACGATGGCAATGCCTGCCGCGCGGGCGGTTTCTGCCATGCTGGTAACCACGGCTTTCAGCGTCTCCATCGGCAATCCTTCTTCGAGGATAAATCCACAGGAGAGATAGCGCGGAATAGCGCCGCTGACCGCAACGTCATTGGCCGTGCCGCAAATCGCCAGCTTGCCGATATTACCGCCAGGGAAGAACAGCGGGTCGATGACGTAGCTGTCAGTGGAGAAGGCCAGACGATCGCCTTCTGCCATTAATTGCGCCAGGTCAAGACGTGCCTGATCTTCCTGTTCTGCCAGCCACGGATTGGCAAAGGCTTCCATAAACAGGCTGTTGATTAATTGCTGCATCGCCTGGCCGCCGCTGCCGTGGGCGAGTTGGATATTGTTCACACTTCACTCTCCTGCTGACGATACTGATACCATGCGGCACATGCTCCTTCGGAGGAAACCATAAGTGCGCCGAACGCGGTTTGAGGATTACAGGTGTTACCAAACAGCGGGCATTGATGCGGCTTACATTTGCCGGTCAATACTTCACCACAACGTGCGCGCGGGTCATCGCAAACCTGCTGCGGTGCTGGGCGGAAATGTGCTTCGGCATCGAATCGTTGATAATCCGGCGTCAGGTGCACACCAGACGATTCAATCACGCCTAAGCCGCGCCATTCGCTGTCGCCATTGACGCAGAAGACGTCAGCAATCGCCTGTTGTGCCAGCAAATTACCCGCATCTGGCACCACTCGCCGGTACTGATTCTCTACCTTGCTGTGGGCCGCTATTTTCTGCTCTACCAGCATCACCACGCCTTGCAGTAGATCAATAGGTTCGAAACCAGCGACCACCAGAGGACGATGAAAATCGCTGGCGATAAAATTATAGGCGTCGGTGCCAATTACCATACTGACGTGGCCCGGCGCGAGGAACGCGTCGATGCCATTGTCCGGCTGTTCCAGCAAACTGCGCAGCGTGGGGATCAGCGTAATGTGCTGGCAGAAGAAGTAAAAATTCTGCACATCGCGGGCTTTTGCCTGTTGCAGAGTGATGGCAGTGGTCGGCATGGTGGTTTCAAACCCTAAGCCGAAGAACACCACTTTACGAGTTGGGTTCTCCTGCGCCAGTTTCAACGCATCCATTGGCGAGTAGACGATGCGCACATCAGCACCGCGTGCTTTTGCCTGCAACAACGACCCCTGTTTCCCCGGTACGCGCATGGCGTCGCCAAAGGTACAGAAGATGACTTCCGGATGGCTGGCAATCTCCACGCAGGTGTCGATTCTGCCCATCGGCAGAACGCACACCGGGCAACCAGGTCCGTGGATAAACTCAACGTTTTCCGGCAGTAACTGGTCGAGGCCGAATTTAAAGATGGCGTGGGTATGACCGCCGCACACTTCCATAATCCGCAGAGGGCGTTCGGCGGTGTATGAAAGATGTGAAGCACGTTCGCGCAGATGCTCAATTAACTGCATCACCTGTTCCGGCGCGCGATATTCATCAACAAAACGCATTATTTTTCCTCGCCATACAACAGCGCACCGACATCCGGCTCAACATCAAACATATTTTGTAAGGCGTCGAGAGTGTCACGCGCTTCGGCTTCATTAATTACGCTCATGGCAAAGCCAACGTGAACCAGTACCCACTGGCCCACGCGTGGCTGACCGTTTTCATCGCAGCTGCCGACTAGCGTTAAATCAACATCGCGCTGAATGCCGCAGACGTCGACTTTCGCCAGGTTGCCGTCAATGGTGCGAATCTGGCCAGGAACGCCTATGCACATCGCTGTGCCTCCAGCCAGTTCAGCCACTGGCCCATCCCTTCGCCGCTGGTGGCGGAAATAAGGATGATTTCAATTTCTGGATTGACTTCGCGGGCGCAGGCGATGCACTTCTCAACGTCAAAGTTGAGATACGGCAGCAAGTCAACTTTGTTGAGCAGCATCAGTGAGGCGGCGGCAAACATATGTGGATATTTCAGCGGTTTGTCTTCGCCTTCAGTGACGGAAAGTACCGCGACTTTGTGTTTTTCTCCGAGATCGAAGCTCGCCGGGCATACGAGGTTACCGACGTTTTCGATAAACAGAATACCGTTATCGTCCAGTGGCAGGCGCGGTGCGGCATCAGCGATCATCTGTGCATCGAGATGGCAGCCTTTACCGGTATTCACCTGAATAGCTGGTGTGCCGGTAGCGCGAATGCGGGCTGCATCGTTCACGGTTTGCTGGTCGCCTTCAATCACCGCACACGGAACGCTATCTTTCAGGCGCATTAAAGTTTCCGTCAGCAGGGTGGTTTTACCGGAACCAGGGCTGGAAACCAGGTTGAGTACCAACTGATTGCGGGCAGCAAAGCGCGCGCGGTTGCGTTCAGCCAGACGGTTGTTTTTGTCCAGCACGTCAATTTCGACTTCCAGCATCCGACGCTGGCTCATACCCGGTGCATGAGTGCCAGCTTCGCCGTGACCATAATGCAGGTCGCCTTCTTCGGTCTGGCTGGGGGTAAATTCAGGCGCTTTAATGCCGGTGATTTTCATCTTCGGCCGTGCCGCCGGGGCAAATGGCGCGCTACGAAACGCGGAATGAGGGTTATGTTCATCACCCTCGATATACAGGTTGCCTTCACCGCAACCGCATGTTGTACACATCGCTCACTCCTGGTCTATTTCTATCCGCCGAATCTGTAAACCGTCGTCTGCCACAATGCGCAGCATGTCGCCATGACACTGTGGACAGCGGCGGACGCGCTGGGTCAGTAGCGTTACATACTGCTGGCATGTTTCACACCAGCACTCGGCCTCTTGTTCTTCGAGGTGCAGTTTACAACCTTCTGCCACGCTGCCGCGGCAAACCAGATCAAAACAAAAGGCAAGAGAGCTGGTTTCGACACAAGAAAATGCGCCAATTTTGAGCCAGACCGCAGTTACGCGTTTTGCGCCGTGTTGTATGGCCTGCTGTTCGATCAATTCCAGTGCCCGCTGGCAGAGGGTTATTTCGTGCATATCGCCTCCCATTAACTGTTGCCCGTGATAAGCAATAATTATGCCAGTGTTGATTATCCCTGATGTGAACAATGTCGATGATGTCGAAATGACACGTCGTCATGGCGTCGAAAGTCGGCTGTATTATGAAAAGTATAAAAATAACAATGAATTAAAAATTGGCACAAAAAATGCTTAAGGCTGGCATCTCTGTTAAACGGGTAACCTGACAATGACTATTTGGGAAATAAGCGAGAAAGCCGATTACATCGCACAGCGGCATCGTCGCCTACAGGACCAGTGGCATATCTACTGCAATTCGCTGGTTCAGGGGATCACGTTATCAAAAGCGCGTCTGCACCACGCCATGAGTTGCGCGCCAGATAAAGAACTCTGTTTCGTACTTTTTGAACATTTTCGCATTTACGTCACCCTGGCGGATGGTTTTAACAGCCACACCATCGAGTACTACGTCGAAACGAAAGACGGCGAAGTCAAGCAGCTGATTGCACAGGCTCAGTTAAGCATTGACGGCATGATTGATGGCAAGGTCAACATCCGCAATCGCGAACAGGTTCTGGAACACTATCTCGAAAAAATCGCTGGTGTTTACGACAACTTATACACCGCCATTGAGAACAATACGCCGGTGAATTTAAGCCAACTGGTAAAGGGACAAAGCTCAGCAGCATGAGCTGAGGCTTTGTCCGGTTTGCAGGCATCATGCCTGTTTGGGGATGGGCGTGTCGATGAGTGTCGAAAATGACATTTCATCGGCATGTTTTCGTCAAAAATGACAATCACCTGAGGAATGCCCGGTGAATCGTTTTGTAATTGCTGACTCCACGCTCTGTATCGGCTGCCACACCTGTGAGGCCGCCTGTTCAGAGACGCATCGCCAGCACGGCCTGCAATCAATGCCGCGCCTGAGAGTGATGCTAAATGAAAAAGAATCTGCGCCGCAGCTCTGTCACCACTGTGAAGATGCGCCCTGTGCGGTGGTCTGCCCGGTTAATGCTATCACTCGTGTTGATGGGGCCGTGCAGCTGAATGAAAGCCTGTGCGTAAGCTGCAAACTGTGCGGCATCGCCTGTCCGTTCGGCGCAATCGAATTTTCCGGCAGCCGTCCGCTGGATATTCCTGCAAATGCCAATACCCCGAAAGCGCCACCGGCACCGCCTGCTCCGGCGCGTGTCAGCACGCTGCTTGACTGGGTGCCAGGTATTCGCGCGATCGCCGTCAAATGTGACCTTTGTAGCTTTGATGAACAAGGTCCGGCCTGCGTGCGGATGTGCCCGACCAAAGCCCTGCACCTGGTGGATAACACCGATATCGCCCGCGTTAGCAAACGTAAGCGTGAGCTGACCTTTAACACGGACTTTGGCGATCTCACCTTGTTTCAGCAGGCTCAAAGTGGAGAGGCTAAATGAGCGCAATTTCCCTGATCAATAGCGGCGTGGCGTGGTTTGCCGCCGCCGCTGTTCTGGCATTTCTCTTTTCTTTTCATAAGGCACTAAGCGGCTGGATTGCCGGAATTGGCGGCGCGGTTGGTAGCCTGTACACCGCAGCGGCAGGTTTCACCGTGCTG
Organism: Escherichia sp. E10V5; assembly: GCF_004212315.1. Classification (NCBI taxonomy): domain Bacteria; kingdom Pseudomonadati; phylum Pseudomonadota; class Gammaproteobacteria; order Enterobacterales; family Enterobacteriaceae; genus Escherichia; species Escherichia sp. E10V5. Next base: position 27,226 of record NZ_RHJM01000002.1, on the reverse strand, counting down.
ACTGGCGCGGTTGGCGTGAGCGGTGCGCTGTCACTGATAAGCTACGATGTGCAAATCTCTCCGCTTAACGCGATTTGGCTGATTACGCTCGGCCTGTGCGGTCTGTTTGTCAGCCTCTACAACATTGACTGGCATCGCCACGCGCAGGTGAAGTGCAACGGCTTGCAGATCAATATGTTGATGGCTGCGGCCGTCTGTGCCGTCATCGCCAGCAACCTGGGCATGTTAGTTGTGATGGCAGAAATCATGGCCCTGTGCGCGGTGTTCCTCACCAGCAACAGTAAAGAGGGCAAACTGTGGTTTGCGCTGGGGCGTCTTGGTACTTTGCTGCTGGCGATTGCCTGCTGGCTGGTCTGGCAGCGTTACGGCACGCTGGATCTGCGCCTGCTGGATCTGCGCGTGCAGCAACTGCCGCTCGGTTCCGATATCTGGCTGCTCGGTGTGATTGGCTTTGGCCTGTTGGCCGGGATTATTCCTCTGCACGGCTGGGTGCCGCAGGCACATGCTAACGCCTCTGCGCCAGCTGCCGCGCTGTTTTCTACGGTGGTGATGAAAATTGGCCTGCTGGGCATTTTAACCCTGTCGCTGCTGGGTGGTAACGCGCCGCTGTGGTGGGGGATCGCGCTGCTGGTGCTCGGCATGATCACCGCGTTCGTCGGCGGTCTGTATGCGTTGATGGAGCACAACATCCAGCGTCTGCTGGCTTACCACACCCTGGAAAATATCGGCATTATCCTGCTGGGGCTGGGCGCTGGCGTAACGGGTATCGCGCTCGAACAACCGGCGCTGATTGCCCTTGGTCTGGTCGGTGGTCTGTACCATCTGCTTAACCATAGCCTGTTCAAAAGCGTACTGTTCCTCGGGGCCGGGAGCGTCTGGTTCCGTACCGGTCATCGCGATATCGAAAAACTCGGTGGTATTGGCAAGAAAATGCCGGTTATCTCCATCGCTATGTTAGTCGGGCTGATGGCAATGGCTGCGCTGCCGCCGCTGAACGGGTTTGCCGGGGAATGGGTTATCTATCAATCCTTTTTCAAACTGAGCAATAGTGGCGCGTTTGTTGCCCGTCTGCTGGGGCCGCTGCTCGCTGTGGGGCTGGCAATTACCGGTGCGCTGGCGGTGATGTGTATGGCGAAAGTCTATGGCGTCACGTTCCTCGGTGCGCCGCGTACCAAAGAAGCCGAAAACGCCACTTGTGCGCCGCTCCTGATGAGCGTCAGCGTGGTGGCACTGGCGATTTGCTGCGTAATTGGCGGTGTTGCTGCGCCGTGGCTGCTGCCGATGCTGTCGGCTGCTGTACCTCTGCCGCTGGAACCCGCCAACACCACCGTTTCTCAACCGATGATCACACTGCTGCTGATTGCCTGCCCGCTGCTGCCATTCATCATCATGGCGATTTGCAAAGGCGACCGTTTGCCGTCACGTTCCCGCGGCGCGGCCTGGGTGTGCGGCTACGACCACGAAAAATCAATGGTGATTACCGCTCACGGTTTTGCCATGCCGGTTAAACAGGCGTTTGCGCCAGTGCTGAAACTGCGCAAATGGCTGAATCCGGTGTCGCTGGTGCCGGGCTGGCAGTGCGAAGGTAGTGCGTTGCTGTTTCGCCGGATGGCGCTGGTTGAACTGGCGGTACTGGTGGTGATTATTGTTTCACGAGGAGCCTGAGAATGAGTGTTTTATATCCGTTAATTCAGGCGCTGGTGTTATTTGCCGTTGCGCCGCTGCTCTCCGGTATAACCCGCGTGGCGCGCGCCCGTCTGCATAACCGTCGCGGGCCGGGCGTGTTGCAGGAGTATCGCGACATTATCAAACTGCTGGGCCGCCAGAGCGTTGGCCCGGATGCCTCCGGCTGGGTGTTCCGCCTGACGCCGTATGTGATGGTGGGTGTCATGCTGACTATCGCTACTGCGCTGCCGGTAGTAACCGTTGGTTCTCCGCTGCCGCAACTGGCTGATTTGATCACCTTACTGTATCTCTTCGCCATCGCGCGTTTCTTCTTTGCCATTTCCGGTCTGGATACCGGTAGCCCGTTTACCGCTATCGGCGCGAGCCGTGAAGCGATGCTTGGCGTGCTGGTCGAACCGATGCTGCTGCTTGGTCTGTGGGTCGCCGCGCAGGTTGCTGGTTCCACCAATATCAGCAACATCACCGACACCGTTTATCACTGGCCGCTGAGCCAGAGCATCCCGCTGGTGCTGGCGCTTTGTGCCTGTGCATTCGCCACTTTTATCGAAATGGGCAAACTGCCGTTCGACCTGGCGGAAGCCGAGCAGGAGTTGCAGGAAGGCCCGCTCTCTGAATACAGCGGTAGCGGTTTTGGCGTAATGAAATGGGGTATCAGCCTGAAACAGCTGGTGGTGTTGCAGATGTTCGTCGGGGTGTTTATTCCGTGGGGACAAATGGAAACCTTCACCGCTGGTGGGCTGCTGCTGGCGCTGGTGATTGCCATCGTCAAACTGGTGGTCGGCGTACTGGTTATCGCGCTATTCGAAAACAGCATGGCCCGTCTGCGTCTTGATATTACTCCGCGCATTACCTGGGCTGGTTTTGGTTTTGCATTTTTAGCGTTCGTCTCCTTGCTGGCGGCGTGATTAAAGAGAGTTTGAGCATGTCTGAAGAAAAATTAGGTCAACATTATCTCGCCGCGCTGAATGAGGCATTTCCGGGCGTCGTGCTGGACCACGCCTGGCAGACCAAAGATCAGCTGACTGTCACCGTGAAGGTGAACTATCTGCCGGAAGTGGTGGAGTTCCTCTACTACAAACAGGGCGGCTGGCTGTCGGTGCTGTTTGGTAACGACGAACGCAAACTGAACGGTCATTACGCCGTTTACTACGTGCTGTCGATGGAGAAAGGCACCAAGTGTTGGGTAACCGTGCGCGTTGAAGTTGACGCCAACAAACCGGAGTATCCGTCCGTGACGCCACGCGTTCCGGCGGCGGTGTGGGGCGAGCGCGAAGTGCGCGATATGTACGGTTTGATTCCGGTTGGTTTGCCGGATGAACGTCGTCTGGTGCTGCCGGATGACTGGCCGGATGAACTCTACCCGCTGCGTAAAGACAGCATGGATTATCGTCAACGTCCGGCACCGACCACCGATGCTGAAACCTACGAGTTCATCAACGAACTGGGCGACAAGAAAAACAATGTCGTGCCGATTGGTCCGCTGCACGTCACTTCTGACGAACCGGGTCACTTCCGTCTGTTCGTCGATGGCGAAAACATTATCGACGCCGACTACCGCCTGTTCTATGTCCATCGCGGCATGGAAAAACTGGCGGAAACCCGCATGGGTTACAACGAAGTGACCTTCCTCTCTGACCGTGTGTGCGGGATCTGCGGCTTCGCCCACAGCACCGCCTACACCACGTCAGTGGAAAACGCGATGGGTATTCAGGTGCCAGAACGCGCGCAGATGATCCGCGCCATTCTGCTGGAGGTGGAACGCCTGCACTCGCACCTGCTGAACCTCGGCCTGGCCTGCCACTTCACTGGCTTTGACTCCGGTTTTATGCAGTTCTTCCGCGTGCGTGAAACCTCAATGAAAATGGCGGAGATCCTTACCGGTGCGCGTAAAACTTACGGCCTGAACCTGATCGGCGGGATTCGTCGCGATCTGCTGAAAGATGACATGATCCAGACCCGTCAACTGGCACAGCAGATGCGTCGTGAAGTGCAGGAGCTGGTGGATGTGCTGCTGAGCACTCCGAACATGGAACAGCGCACCGTTGGCATTGGTCGTCTGGACCCGGAAATTGCCCGCGATTTCAGTAACGTTGGCCCGATGGTCCGCGCCAGCGGTCACGCCCGCGATACCCGTGCCGATCACCCGTTTGTTGGTTATGGCCTGCTGCCAATGGAAGTCCACAGCGAGCAGGGCTGCGACGTTATTTCCCGTTTGAAGGTGCGTATCAACGAAGTCTATACCGCGCTGAACATGATCGACTACGGTCTGGATAACCTACCGGGCGGCCCGCTGATGGTGGAAGGCTTTACCTACATTCCGCACCGTTTCGCGCTGGGCTTTGCCGAAGCGCCGCGCGGCGATGATATCCACTGGAGCATGACCGGTGACAACCAGAAGCTGTACCGCTGGCGCTGCCGTGCCGCGACCTACGCGAACTGGCCGACCCTGCGCTACATGCTGCGTGGCAACACTGTTTCCGATGCGCCGCTGATTATCGGTAGCCTGGACCCTTGCTACTCCTGTACCGACCGCATGACCGTGGTCGATGTGCGTAAGAAGAAGAGCAAAGTGGTGCCGTATAAAGAACTCGAGCGCTACAGCATTGAGCGTAAAAACTCGCCGCTGAAATAAGGAATCGCCATGTTTACCTTTATCAAAAAAGTTATCAAAACCGGCACGGCGACCTCGTCTTATCCGCTGGAGCCGATTGCGGTTGATAAAAACTTCCGTGGTAAGCCAGAGCAGAACCCGCAGCAGTGCATCGGCTGCGCGGCCTGCGTCAATGCCTGCCCGTCAAACGCCTTAACGGTTGAAACTGACCTCGCCACCGGTGAGCTGGCCTGGGAGTTCAATCTTGGCCGCTGCATCTTCTGTGGACGCTGCGAAGAAGTCTGCCCGACGGCGGCGATCAAACTGTCGCAAGAGTACGAACTGGCGGTGTGGAAGAAAGAAGATTTCCTGCAACAGTCCCGATTCGCGCTGTGCAACTGCCGCGTCTGCAATCGTCCTTTCGCCGTCCAGAAAGAGATCGACTACGCCATTGCGCTGCTTAAGCACAACGGCGACAGCCGCGCGGAAAACCACCGCGAAAGCTTTGAGACTTGCCCGGAATGTAAGCGCCAGAAATGCCTGGTGCCGTCCGACCGTATTGAACTGACTCGCCATATGAAAGAGGCCATCTGATGAGCAATTTATTAGGCCCCCGTGACGCCAACGGCATTCCGGTCCCGATGACGGTGGATGAGTCCATCGCCAGCATGAAGGCGTCGTTACTGAAAAAAATCAAACGTTCTGCCTACGTTTACCGCGTGGACTGCGGCGGCTGCAACGGCTGCGAAATCGAAATTTTCGCCACGCTTTCGCCACTTTTCGATGCAGAACGCTTCGGCATTAAAGTCGTTCCGTCACCGCGTCATGCGGATATTTTACTGTTTACCGGCGCGGTCACCCGTGCAATGCGATCCCCTGCGCTACGTGCGTGGCAGTCCGCGCCGGACCCGAAAATCTGTATCTCCTACGGTGCCTGCGGCAACAGCGGCGGCATTTTCCACGATCTTTACTGCGTGTGGGGCGGTACGGATAAAATCGTCCCGGTGGATGTTTATATCCCTGGCTGCCCGCCAACACCAGCCGCCACGCTGTACGGCTTTGCAATGGCACTCGGCCTGCTGGAGCAGAAAATTCACGCCCGTGGCCCGGGTGAGCAGGATGAACAACCGGCTGAGATCCTGCATGGCGATATGGTGCAGCCGCTGCGCGTGAAAGTGGATCGCGAAGCACGCCGCCTGGCGGGTTACCGCTACGGTCGTCAGATTGCCGATGACTTCCTGACACAGTTAGGGCAGGGGGAAGAACAGGTTGCACGCTGGCTGGAAGCGGAAAACGATCCGCGTCTGAACGAGATTGTCAGCCATCTGAATCATGTTGTTGAAGAGGCGCGTATCCGATGAGTGAAAAGGTGGTGTTCAGTCAACTGAGCCGTAAATTTATTGATGAGAACGATGCCACGCCCGCAGAGGCGCAGCAGGTGGTCTATTACAGCCTGGCGATTGGTCACCACCTTGGGGTTATCGATTGCCTGGAAGCGGCGCTCACCTGCCCGTGGGATGAATATCTGGCATGGATTGCTACTCTGGAAGCGGGCAGCGAAGCCCGCCGCAAAATGGAAGGCGTGCCGAAATATGGTGAGATCGTCATCGACATTAACCATGTGCCGATGCTGGCCAACGCATTCGATAAAGCCCGGGCAGTGCAAACTTCGCAGCAGAAGGAATGGAGTACAATGCTGTTAAGTATGCTGCACGATATTCATCAGGAAAACGCCATCTATTTGATGGTGAGGAGATTGCGTGACTGACGTTTTACTCTGTGTTGGCAATAGCATGATGGGCGATGATGGCGCAGGTCCGCTGCTGGCGGAAAAGTGCGCCGCCGCGCCGAAAGGTAACTGGGTGGTGATTGATGGCGGTAGCGCACCGGAAAACGACATTGTCGCCATCCGCGAACTGCGCCCGACACGACTGCTGATTGTCGACGCCACTGATATGGGACTAAACCCCGGCGAGATCCGCATCATCGACCCGGATGACATCGCCGAGATGTTTATGATGACTACCCATAACATGCCGTTGAACTACCTTATCGACCAGTTGAAAGAAGATATTGGCGAAGTGATTTTCCTCGGCATCCAGCCGGATATCGTCGGCTTTTACTACCCGATGACCCAGCCGATTAAAGATGCGGTTGAAACCGTTTATCAACGACTGGAAGGCTGGGAAGGGAACGGCGGATTTACGCAGTTAGCGGTGGAAGAAGAGTAGTTTTTCAGTAAGGAATCAGGACAGGGATGTTCTTGATGAGGGAATCAGAACTGATAGCAAACGCCAGATTGCCCGATGCGCTGTGCTTATCGGGCCTTCCTGGTTCGTGCGACACGTAGGCCGGATAAGGCGTTCACGCCGCATCCGGCACTGTTACTTACTCTAAATCTTCACCGTTACTGGCAATCACTTTTTTATACCACCAGAACGATTTCTTACGCGTGCGCGCCAGCGTACCGTTGCCTGCGTCGTCACGGTCTACGTAGACAAAACCGTAGCGCTTGCTCATTTCACCCGTTGAGGCGGAAACTAAATCAATACAGCCCCAGGTGGTGTAGCCCATCAGCGGAATGCCGTCTGCAATCGCTTCGCCCATTGCGCGGATATGTTCGCGTAAATAGCTGATGCGATAGTCATCGTTAATCTCACCATTAGCAGCAAATTCATCTTTTGCGCCCAGGCCGTTTTCCACCAGAAACAGCGGCTTCTGATAACGGTCGTACATCATATTCATGGTGATACGCAGACCGAGTGGATCAATACCCCAGCCCCAGTCGCTTACCTGTAGATACGGGTTACGCAGCGATTTCACCACGTTCGCCGCACTGCTGTTGTTGGCGTTCATCTCCGCCGAGGCGCAGCGCGAGGCGTAATAGCTGAAAGAGACAAAATCGACGGTATTTTTCAGGATTTCATCATCGCCAGGCGCTTTGTCGATGGTTACCCCTTTTTCACGGAATACGCGGGCAGAGTAAGCCGGATACGCGCCCCGCGCCTGCACATCGATAAAAAACAGGTTTTCCCTGTCTTTCTCCAGCGCTGCCCAGACATCTTCCGGCTTGCAACTGTAAGGGTAGAAGTTACCGCCTGCCAGCATACAGCCCACCTGATTTTGCGGGTTAACCTCATGGGCGATTTTGGTGGCTAATGCACTGGCAATCAGTTGGTGATGCGCGGCCTGATATTTTACCTGATCCTGATTTTCACCTTCTTCAAACACCAGACCCGCGCCGGAAAACGGGCTATGCAACATAATGTTGATTTCATTGAAGGTTAGCCAGTATTTCACCAAGCCATCAAAGGCTTCAAAGCAGGTTCTGGCGTAGCGGCTGAAAAACTCCACCAGCTTGCGGTTACGCCAGGAGCCATATTCGGTGACCAGATGCATCGGCACATCGAAGTGGCATAACGTGACCAGCGGTTCGATGCCGTACTTTTTACACTCTTCAAAGACCGAACGATAAAAAGCAATGCCCTGCTGGTTGGGCGTCAGTTCATCGCCCTGCGGAAAGAGGCGGCTCCAGGCAATCGAAGTACGGAAAACCTTGAATCCCATCTCTGCCATCAGAGCGATATCTTCTTTATAACGATGATAAAAATCCGTCGCCTCATGGCTGGGATAAAACTCGTCATCGCGCAACTGAAAACGTTTTTCCAGCCCCAGTTTCACCGCCATTCGATGCTCGCCGTGTGGGATCATATCGACCGTGGTCAGCCCTTTGCCACCTTTACGGTACGCACCTTCAGACTGGTTGGCGGCAAGCGCGCCGCCCCATAAAAAACCTTGCGGAAATACTGACATTTTCATCCTCAATTAAGACTTACTTCTTTGGCGACGGTCGGTTGTGCGCTCTGATGCTTTCGCGCCTCGGCAGCCGCTTCCTCAACAGGAATATCCTCAAAGCCGAGCAACAGTGTGAGGATAAACGACAGCACAACCGCCAGCGCCATGACGGCGAACACCCAGACGATGCTCATTGGATTCGCCGGGTCGAAGAACTGCACGCTGGTAAATAACCCCGGCGCTGCCATTGAGTGGCTGGCAAGCCCCGCCATACCGGCAACCGCGCCGCAAAGAAAACCGCTGATAAGACTGGCGATAAGCGGACGTTTCAGGCGGATCGCCACGCCGTATAACGCCGGTTCGGAAATCCCCGCCATAATGGCTGATGCCGCCGCAGCCAGCGCCGTCTGGCGCAGTTCCGGGTTTTTCGTTTTCCACGCCACCGCCAGTGATGAACCGCCCAGCGACAGGTTAGCGCCGATCTCGGACGGCATGACCATCCCTTCTTTGCCGGTTTCGGCAATGGTCTGAATGATGGTTGGCGTAAAGACGCGGTGCATCCCGGTCATTACCAGCAGAGGCCACAGCGCGCCCATAATGGCGACTGAAAGCCAGCCCAGATAACCATGAATGGTGTAAACCAGCGCCGAAATGGCGCTACCGATCCAGATACCAATCGGGCCAATTAGCAGGATTGCCAGTGGTGCGGCAATCAACACAATCAGCATCGGCTTGAGGAAGTTTTTGGTTACCGCCGGTGTAATGCTGTCCACCCATCGTTCGATATATGACAGGCACCAGGTCATCACCAGCGCCGGGATCACCGTGTAGGTATATTTCACCGCGGTGACCGGAATCAGGGCAAATTCGACATGTTCACCCTGGGCCGCTTTCGCCATCAGTTCAATAAAACTCGGATGTACCAGCACACCCGCGATGGCAATCGCCAGCGACATATTGGTTTTAAATTTGATGGCGGCCGAAGCCGCGACCATCAGCGGCAGGAAGAAGAAAGCACCGTCACCAATCACATTCAGAATGGTTAAGGTCGGCGATCCTTTTGTCAGCACGCCGCTCATCTCGAGGATCATCGCCAGCAGTTTGACCATCGATCCGCCGATAATCGCCGGGATCAGCGGTGACATGGTGCCGATCAGCGCATCAAGGATCCCCGCACCAATGCGACGTAGCGTGAGTTTGGGTTTACCCACGGGCTGTGCGGGCTGCATATCTCCCGGCAGCAGACTGACGACTTCCTGAAAGGCTTGCGAAACGGTATTGCCGATAATTACCTGACACTGGTTGTCACTACGTACCACGCCGAGCACGCCGGGGATGGTTTTTAACGTCGGGCTGTCGATAAGCTGGTCATCTTTGATAACAAAGCGCAAACGCGTCATACAGTGCGTGACTGCCGAGATGTTATCAACGCCGCCCAGTGCCGCTATCACCGAGCGTGCCAGCGCCGCATAATTTTTGGCCATCGGATTTTATCCTGTTATCAGTAGGGTAGATGTAGTGGTTATCAGTCGACGGGACGGAAAAATGCCGATGCTGAAACGGAATTAAGAAACCGGTTTCACAAAATCATGAATAGTTGTCAAAAAATAAGCAAGAAAGTTAATTGTTCATTTTTTATATTTGTGAAACCGGTCACCTGAATATTTTTCCCGCCGATTGCGCAAGGACAATCGGCAAACGGTGCAGTACACTCCGTTGATTGCGTGTAAAGGGATGAAAATGATGACGACGATGCTGGAAGTGGCGAAGCGCGCCGGGGTTTCAAAAGCGACCGTTTCCCGTGTGCTTTCAGGTAATGGCTACGTCAGCCAGGAGACTAAAGATCGCGTGTTTCAGGCGGTAGAAGAGAGCGGTTACCGCCCAAACTTGCTGGCGCGTAATCTGTCGGCGAAGAGTACTCAGACGCTGGGGCTGGTAGTGACCAACACGCTTTACCACGGCATTTATTTTAGTGAATTACTGTTTCATGCCGCGCGAATGGCGGAAGAGAAAGGGCGACAGTTGCTATTGGCAGATGGCAAACATAGCGCCGAAGAGGAGCGCCAGGCGATTCAGTATCTGCTGGATTTGCGCTGCGACGCCATCATGATTTACCCGCGTTTTTTAAGCGTGGATGAGATCGATGACATCATTGACGCGCACAGTCAGCCGATAATGGTGCTTAATCGCCGCCTGCGCAAAAACAGCAGCCATAGCGTCTGGTGCGATCATAAACAGACCAGCTTTAATGCCGTGGCAGAGTTGATAAACGCCGGACATCAGGAGATTGCTTTCCTTACCGGCTCGATGGATTCCCCCACCAGCATTGAACGTCTTGCCGGGTATAAAGACGCGCTGTCGCAGCATGGTATTGCTCTCAATGAAAAACTTATCGCTAACGGTAAATGGACGCCCGCCAGCGGGGCCGAAGGGGTAGAAACGTTGCTCGAACGTGGGGCTAAATTTAGCGCGTTAGTTGCCAGTAACGACGATATGGCGATAGGTGCGATGAAAGCGTTACACGAGCGCGGCGTAGCGGTGCCAGAGCAGGTATCGGTGATTGGATTCGATGATATCGCAATTGCCCCCTACACCGTTCCGGCGCTCTCCAGCGTAAAAATTCCGGTGACTGAGATGATTCAGGAAATTATTGGGCGGCTGATTTTTATGCTCGATGGCGGGGATTTCTCACCGCCGAAAACCTTCAGCGGAAAACTGATCCGCCGCGACTCACTCATTGCTCTTTCGCAATAAACACTGTCATCACATGTCATCGTCACTAGTGTCGATGACATCGTTTTTCCTGCATCGCAGAAATTAATTTCCTTAAATAACAGTAAATTAAAAACTGGCATGATTTGTGAATGTATCGGCGCATTAACTGTCATTGCTGGAGAATTTGATGAACCGTTTCATCATTGCTGACGCGAGTAAATGTATTGGTTGCCGTACCTGTGAAGTGGCGTGCGTGGTTTCTCATCAAGAGAATCAGGACTGTGCATCGCTGACCCCGGAAACTTTTTTACCGCGAATCCATGTCATTAAAGGTGTGAACATTTCCACGGCAACAGTCTGCCGTCAGTGTGAAGATGCACCGTGCGCTAACGTCTGCCCGAATGGTGCTATCAGCCGTGATAAAGGGTTTGTTCATGTGATGCAGGAACGTTGCATTGGTTGCAAAACCTGCGTTGTGGCTTGCCCGTATGGCGCGATGGAAGTGGTGGTACGTCCGGTGATTCGCAACAGCGGCGCGGGGCTGAATGTACGTGCTGACAAAGCTGAAGCCAATAAATGCGACCTGTGCAACCATCGTGAAGACGGCCCGGCGTGTATGGCGGCTTGCCCGACCCATGCGCTGATTTGTGTCGATCGTAATAAACTTGAACAACTGAGCGCAGAAAAACGCCGCCGCACGGCGCTGATGTTCTAAAAATCTTACAGAACTGTTCTGGCATCAAAGGAATTCCCGGAAATATTCGTAGAATACGGTGCGGGCGGTATCGCCGACCTATGGCTGCCGGATGCGACGCTGTCGTGTCCGGCTGGGCGGGTTACGCAATTCATGATGGCGGGAATAACTCAATGGCAAAAAACACATCTTGCGGTGTCCAACTGCGTATTCGTGGCAAAGTGCAGGGCGTCGGTTTTCGTCCGTTTGTCTGGCAGCTGGCACAGCAATTAAATCTTCACGGCGATGTCTGTAATGACGGCGATGGCGTAGAAGTCCGGCTGCTGGAAGACCCGGAAACGTTTCTTGTTCAATTACATCAGCACTGTCCGCCGCTGGCGCGTATTGATAGCGTCGAGCGTGAGCCGTTTATCTGGTCACAACTGCCCACTGAGTTCACCATCCGCCAGAGCGCAGGCGGCGCCATGAATACGCAAATTGTTCCCGATGCCGCCACTTGCCCTGCTTGCCTTGTCGAAATGAATACCCCAGGCGAACGGCGTTATCGTTATCCGTTTATCAACTGTACCCACTGCGGCCCGCGTTTCACCATTATTCGCGCGATGCCTTACGACCGCCCGTTTACCGTGATGGCGGCGTTTCCGCTGTGTTCGGCTTGTGACAAAGAGTACCGTGACCCGCTCGATCGTCGCTTCCACGCCCAGCCGGTGGCCTGCCCGGAGTGTGGCCCGCATCTTGAATGGGTAAGTCATGGTGAACATGAGGAACAAGAGGCGGCATTACAGGCAGCTATCGCACAGTTAAAAATGGGCAACATTGTCGCCATCAAAGGGATTGGCGGATTTCATCTCGCCTGCGATGCGCGTAACAGTAACGCGGTGGCGACACTTCGGGCGCGCAAACATCGCCCAGCGAAACCGCTGGCGGTTATGTTGCCAGCGGCAGACGGTTTACCAGACGCTGCCCGCCAGTTGCTCACCACGCCCGCCGCGCCGATTGTGCTGGTGGATAAAAAATACGTTCCTGAGCTTTGTGATGATATCGCCCCTGGCCTTAACGAAGTCGGGGTGATGTTGCCTGCGAATCCGCTCCAGCATTTGCTGTTACAGGAATTGCAATGCCCGCTGGTGATGACCTCCGGCAACCTGAGCGGTAAACCACCGGCTATCAGCAACGAACAGGCGCTGGAGGATTTGCAGGGCATTGCCGACGGATTCTTGATACATAACCGCGACATCGTGCTGCGGATGGATGATTCAGTGGTGCGCGAAAGCGGCGAAATGCTGCGCCGTTCGCGGGGGTATGTGCCGGACGCGCTGGCTTTGCCTCCGGGCTTTAAAAATGTTCCGCCTGTGCTGTGTCTCGGCGCGGATCTGAAAAATACCTTCTGCCTGGTGCGCGGTGAACAAGCGGTGTTGAGTCAGCATCTGGGCGATTTAAGTGACGATGGCATCCAGATGCAGTGGCGCGAAGCGTTACGCCTGATGCAAAACATCTACGATTTTACCCCGCAATACGTTGTGCATGACGTGCATCCGGGCTATGTCTCCAGCCAGTGGGCGAGCGAAATGAATCTGCCGACGCAAACGGTGCTGCATCATCATGCTCACGCGGCGGCGTGTCTGGCAGAACATCACTGGCCACTGGATGGCGGGGATGTCATTGCTTTGACGCTCGACGGTATCGGTATGGGGGAGAACGGCGCTTTGTGGGGCGGCGAGTGCCTGCGGGTGAACTATCGCGAATGCCAGCACCTGGGCGGCTTGCCTGCAGTGGCGCTTCCGGGGGGCGATTTGGCTGCAAAGCAGCCGTGGCGAAACCTGTTGGCGCAGTGCCTGCGCTTTGTGCCGGAGTGGCAGAATTATCCTGAAACGGCAAGTGTGCAACAGCAAAACTGGAGCGTGCTGGCGCGGGCCATTGAGCGTGGAATTAACGCGCCGCTGGCGTCATCGTGTGGGCGTTTGTTCGATGCCGTAGCGGCGGCACTGGGCTGTGCGCCAGCCACGTTAAGTTATGAAGGTGAAGCGGCTTGTGCCCTGGAGGCACTCGCAGCTTCGTGCCACGGAGTGACGCATCCGGTGACGATGCCGCTGGTGGACAATCAACTGGATCTCGCCACTTTCTGGCAGCAGTGGCTGAACTGGCAGGCACCGGTTAATCAACGCGCGTGGGCGTTTCATGATGCGCTGGCGCAGGGTTTTGCCGCGTTGATGCGTGAGCAGGCCACGATGCGCGGTATCACTACGCTGGTATTTAGCGGTGGGGTTATTCATAACCGTTTGCTGCGTGCACGTCTGGCGCATTATCTCGCTGATTTCACATTGCTCTTTCCGCAGAGTTTACCGGCGGGTGATGGCGGATTGTCTCTGGGGCAGGGGGTTATTGCTGCGGCTCGTTGGTTAGCGGGTGAAGTCCAGAACGGATAAAACGTGTTGCATTTGGCCACCATTGCCGGATGCGCTCCCCGTAGGTCGGATAAGACGCGCGAGCGTCGCATCCGACATTTTGGATACAGTAGCTGGATGCGACATGAACGCATTATGTGACCAACACATGCGCTCCCCGTAGGTCGCATCCGACATTTTAGGCACAGTAGCCCGCCTACATCGGCAACGTTTTCAACAATCCAAATGCCTCTTTCATCCGATCCTCACTGACCACAAAGGCGCGAAGCTGGTCTGCATCGTCAACGCCGCGCGCCACCATTCCCTGGCGTTCGGTATTAATCTGCCAGCGTAAATCCTGACGCTGGGTTTCGCCTGCCAGATGCAGCGGTAATTCCGGCGTTTTGATTTTCACCAGCATCGCCGGTAGTTTCAGCGGCGTGTTATTGCCGAGAAGATTTTTTGCCAGCACCATCGCGCTAAGTTGAATCGGCTGGAGGAACGGCAATACCTGACCGTTAATTTCCGCGCAATCGCCCAGCGCATAAATATCGGCATTACTGGTTTGCAGATAACTGTCGACGCAAACGCCGCGATTAATCGTCAGCCCGGCGCGTCGTGCCAGGGCGGTTTCCGGGCGCAGTCCGGTGGCGGCAATTACCGCATCCACTTCGATGCTACGCTGGCGGTTCAGCGTTGCCAGAATGCCAGAATCCGTTTTTTCCAGCCCCTGCAACTGAGATTTTAACAGCAGATGAACGCCCATCTCCGTCAACCGATGCTGCAAGCGGCTGCTTACTTCCGGCGGCATTAACGACGCCAGAATGCTGGCGGCGTTATCAATCAGCGTGACCGCTTTGCTTGCCCGACAAAAATCCATCGCCAGTTCGCTACCAATCAAACCACCGCCGACAATCAACACGCGTTGGGCATCCTGCAGTTGTGTTTCACAGGCGCGATACTCTTGCTGACTATTTAACGTCAGCATTAACTCACGCCCAGGCACTGGCGGGACAAAGGCGCTGGCACCGGTTGCCAGCACTAACTTGTCGTATTGCCACTGATTATTCTGACTTTTCACCACATGGGCTTCGGCATCGATATCCGTCACCCAGGTGTGCGGAAACAGGAGCAGATTAAACTGCTCGGCAAATTCACCTGCCGTCTGGCGGGTAAGGTCGTCGGCACGTTGCCCCTGGCTGATAACATGGCTGAGGTCAGGTTTGTTGTACTCATCCATGCTGTCGGCGGCAATCAGGGTTAATGGAATAGTAGCGTCCTGTTTGCGGATATTTTTCACCAGTTGGCGGGCGGCGAAGCCCGAACCAATGATCACAATGCCGTAACTCATTTTGCCTCCGATGCCAGTTCGTCGAAGACATCTTTGCCGAGGGAACATTCCGGGCAGAGGAAGTTGTCCGGAACTTCACTCCACGGCGTTCCCGGCGCGACGTCCTGCATTGGCTCGCCTTTTGCCGGATCGTAAATCCACTGGCAGACGCTGCACTGCATCCGTGGGCCGAGGTCAGCCGTCGTGGTGGCAGAGGTTTCTTCTTTAACTACCGTATTCACCGTGATTTGTGGCAGCGGCGCGAGCGCCCACTGACGGGCGATTTCGCGACCGTGTTCACGGCATAATTCCAGTGCATCCTGGTCCGGTCGCCATTTGGCTTTCAGGCTAAGTGACATTTCGAAACCTGCATCCTGCAAGCGCGTGGAAAGACGATCCACCGCACCGCCGCTCCAACCATGAGAGCCGAAAGCACTGGCGCGTTTGTTACGGAAGCGTAATCCGGTCATCTCCTCCACCAGCCCGGCGATTTTCGGCATCATCACGTTATTCATCGTCGAAGTCCCAACCAGTACGCCTTTTGAGCGGAAGACATTGGTCAGGATTTCGTTTTTATCGCTTCGGGCGACGTTGAAAATTTTCACCGCTACGCGCGGGTCGGTTTCCGCAATCCCCTGGGCGATAGCGTCAGCCATCATGCGGGTATTATTCGACATGGTGTCGTAGAAAATGGTGATTCTGTCTTCCTGATAATCCGCCGCCCATTTCAGGTACAGCTCGACAATTTGCGTCGGGTTATCGCGCCATACCACGCCGTGAGAGGTCGCTATCATATCGACTGGTAAGTTAAAGCCCAGGATCTCGGTAATTTTCGGCGTTACCAGGCGGCTGAACGGCGTCAGGATATTGGCGTAGTAACGCTGGCACTGCTCGAAAAGCTCCGTCTGATCCACTTCATCGTTGAACAGATGCTCGTCGCAGTAGTGCTGACCGAAAGCATCGTTACTGAACAGCACCGCGTCGCCTGTCAGGTAAGTCATCATGCTGTCCGGCCAGTGCAGCATTGGCGTTTCGACAAAAATGAGCTGTTTGCCGTTGCCGATATCCAGCGTGTCGCCAGTTTTCACCACATTAAAATTCCACTCCGGATGATGGTGATGACCATTTATCGAGTTGATAGCGTTGGCAGTACAGTAAATCGGCGTATCGGGAATTTGCGCCATCAGTTCGGTCAGCGCCCCGGCGTGGTCCTCTTCTGCATGGTTAATAACGATGTAGTCGATATCCGCCAGATCGATTTCATTACGCAGGTTCTGCACAAATTCGCGGCTGAATTTATGGTCGACGGTGTCGATCAGCACGTTTTTTTCTTCGCGGATGAGGTAGCTGTTGTAGCTGCTGCCGCGCAGCGTTTTATATTCTGTACCGTGAAAATCACGCACTTCCCAGTCACGTTGACCAACCCAATGAATGTTATTTTTCACCACAATAGACATAGCAACCTCAATTTATTCAGCGTGTTCTAAAAAGATGTCTTGCTAATTGCAGATTGCGTGCCAGTTTTTTATCTAATTGTTTTTACAATATAAATAAAATCATGCTCATTAATGAGTAGTCAAAATGACTATTAATGAAATGGTCGATATGACAATATCTATAGTCAAATTGACAGTGAGGCAAAGATGAGTTTTTCCGTTGATGTGCTGGCGAATATCGCCATCGAATTGCAGCGTGGAATTGGTCATCAGGATCGTTTTCAGCGCCTGATCACCACGCTGCGTCAGGTGCTGGAGTGCGATGCGTCTGCGTTGCTACGTTACGACTCGCGGCAGTTTATTCCGCTTGCCATCGACGGGCTGGCGAAGGATGTACTCGGTAGACGCTTTGCGCTGGAAGGTCATCCGCGGCTGGAAGCGATTGCCCGCGCCGGGGACGTGGTGCGTTTTCCCGCAGACAGCGAATTGCCCGATCCCTATGACGGTTTGATTCCCGGGCAGGAGAGTCTGAAGGTTCACGCCTGCGTTGGCCTGCCGTTGTTTGCCGGACAAAACTTGATCGGCGCACTGACGCTCGACGGGATGCAGCCCGATCAGTTCGATGTTTTCAGCGACGAAGAGTTACGGCTGATTGCTGCGCTGGCGGCGGGAGCGTTAAGTAATGCGTTGCTGATTGAACAACTGGAAAGCCAGAATATGCTGCCAGGCGATGCCGCGCCGTTTGAAGCGGTGAAACAGACGCAGATGATCGGTCTGTCGCCAGGTATGACGCAATTGAAAAAAGAGATTGAGATTGTGGCGGCGTCCGATCTCAACGTCCTGATCAGCGGTGAGACGGGAACCGGTAAGGAGCTGGTGGCGAAAGCGATTCATGAAGCCTCGCCAAGGGCGGTGAATCCGCTGGTCTATCTCAACTGTGCCGCACTGCCGGAAAGTGTGGCGGAAAGTGAGTTGTTCGGGCATGTGAAAGGAGCGTTTACTGGCGCTATCAGTAACCGCAGCGGGAAGTTTGAAATGGCGGATAACGGCACGCTGTTTCTGGATGAGATCGGCGAGTTGTCGTTGGCATTGCAGGCCAAGCTGCTGAGGGTGTTGCAGTATGGCGATATTCAGCGCGTTGGCGATGACCGCAGTTTGCGGGTCGATGTGCGCGTGCTGGCTGCGACTAACCGCGACTTACGCGAAGAGGTGCTGGCAGGGCGATTTCGCGCCGACTTGTTTCATCGCCTGAGCGTGTTTCCACTTTCGGTGCCGCCGCTGCGTGAGCGGGGCGATGACGTCATTCTGCTGGCAGGGTATTTCTGTGAGCAGTGTCGTTTGCGGCTGGGGCTTTCCCGCGTGGTATTAAGTGCCGGAGCGCGAAAATTACTGCAACACTATAATTTTCCGGGAAATGTGCGCGAACTGGAACATGCTATTCATCGGGCGGTAGTGCTGGCGAGAGCCACTCGCAGCGGCGATGAAGTGATTCTTGAGGCGCAACATTTTGCTTTTCCTGAGGAGGCGTTGCCGCCGCCAGAAGCGGCAGCGGTGCCCGTTGTTAAGCAAAACCTGCGTGAAGCGACAGAAGCGTTCCAGCGTGAAACTATTCGTCAGGCACTGGCACAAAATCATCACAACTGGGCTGCCTGTGCGCGAATGCTGGAAACTGACGTCGCCAACCTGCATCGGCTGGCGAAACGTCTGGGAATGAAGGATTAAATAATCCCGGCCTGATAGAAATCCTGCAGGTTAATTGCGCCGGTGAGTTTGCCGTTTTCATCCACCACCGGTGCGGCAGTGATTTTGCGCTTCATCAGGATCTCTTTGGCGTCGATGGCGCGACTTTGTGCCTGTAATGTCGTGCCGCCTGTCGTCATCGCTTCATTAACTGGCGTGGTGAGTGCGCCGCCGCCAACCAGCCAGCGGCGTAAATCGCCGTCGGTAAAGACGCCTTGTACCTGTTGTTGGGCGTCACATACCGCCACCAGCCCCAGACCGGTGCGGCTGAGTTCCAGCATCGCATCCATCACGCTGGCGGTTAACGCCACTTGCGGGATGGCGTCATCACGGCGCATCAGGTGATGCACTTTGTTCAGCAAGCGAGCGCCCAGTGCCCCAGCTGGGTGGGAGCGGGCAAAATCTTCTTCATTAAATCCGCGTGCCTGCATGACCGCCATCGCCAGCGCATCACCCATCATCAGGGTATTGACGGTGCTGGAGGTCGGAGCAAGGTGCATCGGACAGGCTTCGCGTTCTACGGAGATATCCAGCACCGCTTTCGCCGCGAGTCCCAGCGGTGACGTCGGTTTGCCCGTCATCGCCAGCAGCGCGATAGATTTGTCTTCCAGACGCGGAATAATCAGATCCAGTTCCTTCGCTCCACCGGAGTAAGAGATAAACAACATCACATCGCGGCTTTCAATCATCCCCAGATCGCCGTGCAGTGCTTCTGCCGGATGGACAAAAAAAGCCGGTGTGCCGGTGCTGGCAAGTGTTGCGGCGATTTTCTTACCAATGTGGCCCGATTTGCCAATTCCCGAAACTACCACTTTGCCTTCGCAGTGCAGGATGATATTGGCGGCGCGAACAAAATCATCGCCCAGACGTTCCGGTAAACGGCTTGCTTCCTGCAACTCCAGCATTAACGTCTGACGTCCCGCGTTCAGTAGTGCTTCACTCATTGCTCTCTCCGGTTAAGGTCCATTTATTTATTCCAGCCAGGGATTGATGGCCGGAATGAGCGCTCATTATCCAGCGCTATGGGAAGGGAAACAACATATGTGAATTTAGTTACAACATACTTTAAGAAAAAATATGAACTGAAAGAAGAGACTAAAGAGAAATGGAGTGCCGAAAACAGACTACCGCTTCCTTGTGCTGGGCGGGATGCTTTACCATACTTGCCCCTGGTTGAATTTGTTAAATGGACCCCTCATGTTCAAGCATCGTTATGTAACATTGCTTCCCCTTTTTGTGTTACTTGCCGCCTGTAGCAGCAAGCCAAAACAGACTGAGACTGAAACAACCACCGGAACGCCGTCCGGCGGCTTCCTGCTTGAGCCGCAGCACAATGTGATGCAGATGGGCGGAGATTTCGCCAATAACCCCAATGCGCAGCAGTTCATCGAAAAAATGGTGAACAAACATGGTTTCGATCGTCAGCAATTGCAGGAAATTCTCTCTCAGGCGAAACGTCTGGATTCGGTACTGCGGCTGATGGATAACCAGGCACCAACCACATCGGTGAAACCGCCATCTGGTCCGAACGGCGCATGGCTGCGTTATCGCAAAAAATTTATTACGCCGGATAACGTGCAGAACGGCGTGGTTTTCTGGAATCAGTATGAAGATGCGCTGAATCGCGCGTGGCAGGTGTATGGCGTACCGCCGGAAATTATCGTCGGGATTATCGGCGTCGAAACCCGCTGGGGGCGCGTGATGGGGAAAACCCGCATCCTCGATGCGCTGGCAACGCTGTCATTTAACTACCCACGCCGCGCGGAGTATTTCTCTGGCGAGCTGGAAACCTTCCTGCTGATGGCGCGCGATGAGCAGGACGATCCGCTCAATCTGAAAGGTTCCTTTGCCGGGGCGATGGGCTACGGACAGTTTATGCCGTCGTCTTACAAACAATATGCGGTAGATTTCAGCGGCGACGGGCATATCAACCTTTGGGATCCGGTTGATGCGATCGGTAGCGTGGCGAACTATTTCAAAGCGCACGGCTGGGTAAAAGGCGATCAGGTCGCGGTAATGGCAAATGGTCAGGCTCCAGGCTTGCCAAATGGCTTCAAAACCAAGTACAGCATTTCGCAGCTTGCCGCGGCAGGTTTAACGCCACAGCAGTCGCTGGGCAACCATCAACAGGCCAGCCTGCTGCGTTTGGATGTTGGAACAGGTTATCAGTACTGGTACGGTCTGCCGAACTTCTACACCATTACCCGTTATAACCACAGCACACATTACGCAATGGCGGTCTGGCAGTTAGGACAAGCCGTGGCGCTGGCGCGCGTACAGTAACTATCTGCAAGAGGGAGGTTAAACTTCCCTCTGCTTTCTTACTGTTTATTCGAATGACGTAATTGCCTGATTTTTTTTGACAGCGATATCGCATATCCCAGGCAGACAACGCCTAACGCAGCCTGACCGAAGTCGAAAGGTTCAAGATAGCCAGAAGATAAAATCTTACATATCACTGAAACCAGTGCGCTGATGCCACCAATGATGACCCACATACGTATTTGCGTGGTCTGTTTAAGCACGTTTTGGGGGGTGTTATCCGTTTTCTTTGTTGTCATTATTTTTCTCTCCTTGTGAATACCTGGCAATATGAACGCTGCATGGTAGCGTTTTTCTTTACCGGTTGGCCGCAACAGTCTTATTTCGGAATGCGACTCGTAAAATGAATCGCTGGTCCCCATCTTCTGCGGGAAAGTGCTATCTTGTCCGGCATAAATTTTTGACTGACAGAGGTTGTGATGACTGACAGTGAACTGATGCAGTTAAGCGAGCAGGTAGGGCTGGCGCTGAAATCCCGTGGCGCAACCGTAACAACCGCTGAATCCTGTACTGGCGGTTGGGTAGCGAAAGTGATTACCGATATTGCCGGCAGTTCCGCCTGGTTTGAACGCGGATTTGTCACCTACAGTAACGAAGCCAAAGCGCAGATGATCGGCGTACGCGAAGAGACGCTGGCGCAGCATGGCGCGGTGAGTGAACCTGTTGTGGTGGAAATGGCGATAGGCGCACTGAAAGCGGCTCGTGCTGATTATGCGGTTGCTATCAGTGGCATCGCCGGACCGGATGGCGGCAGCGAAGAGAAGCCTGTCGGCACCGTCTGGTTTGCTTTTGCCACAGCCCGCGGCGAAGGCATTACCCGCCGGGAATGCTTTAGCGGCGACCGCGATGCCGTGCGTCGTAAGGCGACGGCTTATGCCTTAAATACGCTGCGGCAACAATTTCTACAAAATACTTGATACTGTATGACTATACAGTATAATTGCTTCAACAGAACATATTGACTATCCGGTATTACCCGGCATGACAGGAGTAAAAATGGCTATCGACGAAAACAAACAGAAAGCGTTGGCGGCAGCACTGGGCCAGATTGAGAAACAATTTGGTAAAGGCTCCATCATGCGCCTGGGTGAAGACCGTTCCATGGATGTGGAAACCATCTCTACTGGTTCGCTTTCACTGGATATCGCGCTCGGAGCAGGTGGTCTGCCGATGGGCCGTATCGTCGAAATCTACGGACCGGAATCTTCCGGTAAAACCACGCTGACGCTGCAGGTGATTGCCGCTGCCCAGCGCGAAGGTAAAACCTGTGCGTTTATCGATGCTGAACACGCGCTGGACCCAGTCTATGCACGTAAACTGGGTGTCGATATCGACAACCTGCTGTGCTCCCAGCCGGACACCGGCGAGCAGGCACTGGAAATCTGTGACGCTCTGGCGCGTTCTGGCGCAGTAGACGTTATCGTCGTTGACTCCGTGGCGGCACTGACGCCGAAAGCGGAAATCGAAGGCGAAATCGGCGACTCTCACATGGGCCTTGCAGCACGTATGATGAGCCAGGCGATGCGTAAGCTGGCGGGTAACCTGAAGCAGTCCAACACGCTGCTGATCTTCATCAACCAGATCCGTATGAAAATTGGTGTGATGTTCGGTAACCCGGAAACCACTACCGGTGGTAACGCGCTGAAATTCTACGCCTCTGTTCGTCTCGACATCCGTCGTATCGGCGCGGTGAAAGAGGGCGAAAACGTAGTGGGTAGCGAAACCCGCGTGAAAGTGGTGAAGAACAAAATTGCAGCGCCGTTTAAACAGGCCGAATTCCAGATCCTCTACGGTGAAGGCATCAACTTCTACGGCGAGTTGGTTGACCTGGGCGTGAAAGAGAAGCTGATCGAGAAAGCAGGCGCGTGGTACAGCTACAAAGGTGAGAAGATCGGTCAGGGTAAAGCGAATGCGACTGCCTGGCTGAAAGATAACCCGGAAACCGCGAAAGAGATCGAGAAGAAAGTACGTGAGCTGCTGCTGAGCAACCCGAACTCAACGCCGGATTTCTCTGTAGATGACAGCGAAGGCGTAGCAGAAACTAACGAAGATTTTTAATCGTCTTGTTTGATACTCAAGGGGCGCATCTGCGACTCTGAGACGGATGACAAACGCAAAATTGCCTGATGCGCTACGCTTATCAGACCTACATGTTCTCTGCAATGTATTGAAGTTGCACGGTTTGTAGGACGGATAAGGCGCTCACGCCGCATCCGGCATGAACAACGCCACTTTGTCAGCAAAACCAGGGTCGCATCTGCGGCCCTTTTGTTTTTTAAGTTTTAAGGATATGCCATGACAGACTCAACATCCCGTCGCTCGGCATATGCTCGTCTGTTGGATCGAGCGGTACGCATTCTGGCGGTGCGCGATCACAGTGAGCAAGAATTGCGACGTAAACTCGCGGCACCGATTATGGGCAAAAATGGCCCGGAAGAGATTGATGCTACGGCAAAAGATTACGCGCGCGTTATTGCCTGGTGCCATGAACATGGCTATCTCGATGACAGCCGATTTGTTGCGCGCTTTATTGCCAGCCGTAGCCGCAAAGGCTATGGTCCGGCGCGTATTCGTCAGGAACTGAATCAGAAAGGTATTTCCCGCGAAGCGACAGAAAAAGCGATGCGTGAATGTGACATTGACTGGTGCGCGCTGGCACGCGATCAGGCGACGCGAAAATATGGCGAACCTTTGCCAACTGTCTTTTCAGAAAAAGTTAAGATCCAGCGTTTTCTGCTCTATCGTGGCTATCTGATGGAAGATATCCAGGAGATTTGGCGAAATTTTGCCGACTGAACGCATACGGTATTTTACTTCCCAGTCAAGAAAACTTATCTTATTCCCACTTTTCAGTTACCAGCCCGGCGGTTAAGACACGCTGTAGCTGGTGGCGATATTTCGTTAGCTTGATTTCAGGATAATTATGAGCAAGAGCACCGCTGAGATCCGTCAGGCGTTTCTCGACTTTTTCCATAGTAAGGGACATCAGGTAGTTGCCAGCAGCTCCCTGGTACCCCATAACGACCCAACTTTGTTGTTTACCAACGCCGGGATGAACCAGTTCAAGGATGTCTTCCTTGGGCTCGACAAGCGTAATTATTCCCGTGCTACCACTTCCCAACGCTGCGTGCGTGCGGGTGGTAAACACAACGACCTGGAAAACGTCGGTTACACCGCGCGTCACCATACCTTCTTCGAAATGCTGGGCAACTTCAGCTTCGGCGACTATTTCAAACACGATGCCATTCAGTTTGCATGGGAACTGCTGACCAGCGAAAAATGGTTTGCCCTGCCGAAAGAGCGTCTGTGGGTTACCGTCTATGAAAGCGACGACGAAGCCTACGAAATCTGGGAAAAAGAAGTAGGGATCCCGCGCGAACGTATTATTCGCATCGGCGATAACAAAGGTGCGCCATACGCATCTGACAACTTCTGGCAGATGGGTGACACTGGTCCGTGCGGCCCGTGCACCGAAATTTTCTACGATCACGGCGACCACATTTGGGGTGGCCCTCCGGGAAGCCCGGAAGAAGACGGTGACCGCTACATTGAGATCTGGAACATCGTCTTCATGCAGTTCAACCGCCAGGCAGATGGCACGATGGAACCGCTGCCGAAGCCGTCTGTAGATACCGGTATGGGTCTGGAGCGTATTGCCGCCGTGCTGCAACACGTAAACTCCAACTATGATATCGACCTGTTCCGTACGCTGATTCAGGCGGTGGCTAAGGTGACTGGCGCGACCGATCTGAGCAATAAATCGCTGCGCGTTATCGCTGACCACATTCGTTCTTGTGCGTTCCTGATCGCGGATGGCGTAATGCCGTCCAACGAAAACCGTGGTTATGTGCTGCGTCGTATCATTCGTCGCGCAGTGCGTCACGGCAATATGCTGGGCGCGAAAGATACCTTCTTCTACAAACTGGTTGGTCCGCTGATCGACGTTATGGGCTCTGCGGGTGAAGACCTGAAACGCCAGCAGGCGCAGGTTGAGCAGGTGCTGAAGACTGAAGAAGAGCAGTTTGCCCGTACTCTGGAGCGCGGTCTGGCACTGCTGGATGAAGAGCTGGCAAAACTTTCTGGTGATACGCTGGATGGTGAAACAGCTTTCCGCCTGTACGACACCTACGGCTTCCCGGTTGACCTGACGGCTGACGTTTGCCGTGAGCGCAACATCAAAGTTGACGAAGCTGGTTTTGAAGCAGCAATGGAAGAGCAGCGTCGTCGTGCGCGCGAAGCCAGCGGCTTTGGTGCCGATTACAACGCAATGATCCGTGTTGATAGTGCATCTGAATTTAAAGGCTATGACCATCTGGAACTGAACGGCAAAGTGACCGCGCTGTTTGTTGATGGTAAAGCGGTTGATGCCATCAATGCAGGCCAGGAAGCTGTGGTCGTGCTGGATCAAACGCCATTCTATGCAGAATCCGGCGGTCAGGTTGGCGATAAAGGCGAACTGAAAGGCGCTAACTTCTCCTTTGCGGTGGAAGATACGCAGAAATATGGCCAGGCGATTGGTCACATCGGTAAACTTGCTGCGGGTTCTCTGAAAGTGGGCGACGCGGTACAGGCAGATGTAGATGAAGCTCGTCGCGCTCGTATTCGTCTGAATCACTCCGCAACGCACCTGATGCACGCTGCGCTGCGTCAGGTTCTGGGTACTCATGTCTCCCAGAAAGGTTCGCTGGTTAATGACAAGGTGCTGCGTTTTGACTTCTCGCATAACGAAGCGATGAAACCAGAAGAGATTCGTGCTGTCGAAGATCTGGTGAACGCGCAGATTCGTCGTAACTTGCCTATCGAAACCAACATCATGGATCTCGAAGCGGCGAAAGCGAAAGGTGCGATGGCGCTGTTCGGCGAGAAGTATGATGAACGTGTACGTGTGCTGAGCATGGGCGATTTCTCCACCGAGCTGTGTGGTGGTACTCACGCCAGCCGCACCGGTGATATTGGTCTGTTCCGTATCATTTCTGAATCGGGTACTGCTGCAGGCGTTCGTCGTATCGAAGCGGTAACCGGAGAAGGTGCTATCGCCACCGTTCATGCAGACAGCGATCGCTTAAGCGAAGTCGCGCATCTGCTGAAAGGCGATAGCAATAATCTGGCTGATAAAGTGCGCTCAGTACTGGAACGTACGCGTCAGCTGGAAAAAGAGTTACAACAGCTTAAAGAACAGGCTGCCGCACAGGAGAGCGCAAATCTTTCCAGTAAGGCAATTGATGTTAATGGTGTTAAGCTGTTGGTTAGTGAGCTTAGCGGTGTTGAGCCGAAAATGTTGCGCACCATGGTTGACGATTTAAAAAATCAGCTGGGGTCGACAATTATCGTGCTGGCAACGGTAGCCGAAGGTAAGGTTTCTCTGATTGCAGGCGTATCTAAGGACGTCACAGATCGCGTGAAAGCAGGGGAACTGATTGGTATGGTCGCTCAGCAGGTGGGCGGCAAGGGTGGTGGACGTCCTGACATGGCGCAAGCCGGTGGTACGGATGCTGCGGCCTTACCTGCAGCGTTAGCCAGTGTGAAAGGCTGGGTCAGCGCGAAATTGCAATAATATAAGTGTCAGGCAATGCCGTGGACTTGCTTCACGGCATTCGCATCGACGCTATCGACAATGATAAAGTCAGGTTGAAGTTGTGTATATCGGCTAAACTTAGGTTTAACAGAATGTAATGCCATGACTGCTTAGATGTAATGTGTTTGTCATTGCTTACTTTTTGGCGTTATATGATGGATAATGCCGGGATACAGAGAGACCCGACTCTTTTAATCTTTCAAGGAGCAAAGAATGCTGATTCTGACTCGTCGAGTTGGTGAGACCCTCATGATTGGGGATGAGGTCACCGTGACAGTTTTAGGGGTAAAGGGCAACCAAGTACGTATTGGCGTAAACGCCCCGAAGGAAGTTTCTGTTCACCGTGAAGAGATCTACCAGCGTATCCAGGCTGAAAAATCCCAGCAGTCCAGTTACTAATCTTTCCGCGTCTCATCTTTAACGGTGAGACGCACCCTCAAAATTTCTCTTTCACTTCATTTTTTTCGCGTTACTCCCGTTCATTTAACTTTTGCCTTCATTTTTCTCTATCACTGCTACCTGTCAGAGGCCTGTTTTTCTGTTGATAAAACACTCTTTTTGACGTTTTTACAGACTAATTGAGCGCGAAGTGTGCAAACGATAAAAGTGTGGGAAAAATTGTTTGACTTATAAGTCTCAGAAAGTAATATGTGCGCCACGCAGCGACGATGAGCGATAAACAAGTTCTTCGAAGCACTCGTAAGAGGCGTGTGGTGAGGTGGCCGAGAGGCTGAAGGCGCTCCCCTGCTAAGGGAGTATGCGGTCAAAAGCTGCATCCGGGGTTCGAATCCCCGCCTCACCGCCATTTGCATCCGTAGCTCAGCTGGATAGAGTACTCGGCTACGAACCGAGCGGTCGGAGGTTCGAATCCTCCCGGATGCACCATCTCTTACTTGATATGGCTTTAGTAGCGGTATCAAAAATCTGCAGTAAAGTAAGTTTCCCGATGCATCCGTAGC